>JACVCT010000261.1 GCA_016741895.1 Gemmatimonadaceae bacterium
CCGCGCCGTCGGGGGCGCGGGCGGTGACAAAGGGGAGGGCCCGGGCGTATCCCCAGGCGATGTGGCTGGCGATGGCGCAGGTGACGACGCCTGCAATGACGCCACGGACTGCGCCGATACGCCGGCAATGGCGCTCAATGCCTGCACGAGGCCCATCGTCAGCAGCAGCACACGCATCCCCTGTGTCTTCCTCGATTTCATCAGCTCGTCCATCACCTGGGTTTGACTTCGACCGGCACGCGGATCATCCACCCGGAATCTTCACTGCGCACCAGCAAACGGAACTCTCCCGGCGTGCTGGGTGTGACGAGAAAGTCCGCGGTTTCGCCCGGTCCGGCCGTCCAGGTTGCCGCCGTCGGCGCGCGCAGCGTGACCGGCAGCTCGGCCCCGTCCTTGGCCAGTGGTTGCCACTGCCAGGCCGCCTCCTCCGTACCCAGCGTGGCGCGGATCTGCCAGTCCGGATGGATGCTGGCCAGACGCAGGCGATGCGTTTCCCCCACGCGCATTACCAGCGGACGTGGGAAACGCCGTCCGTTCACGAGCGCCCATGGACTCTCGAAACCCATCGGGACATCGGGCACGCCCCCACCACCGATCACCAGCACGTGGTCCCGTGTGGGATCGAAGGCCTTCGGATCGTCGACCACGAGCAGCGCCCCGTACAGCCCACCGTTCATCTGCTCGGCCTCGCTGAAGTGCGAGTGGTACATGAACGTGCCCGTGCGCGGCGGCGTGAAGGTGACCGTGAGCGAATCCCGCGCGAGCACCGGATGCAGCACGCGGCTGCCCTTTCCGCTCACGTGCGGCACGCCGTCGGGATAGCTCTCGATCTCCAGCCCATGCCAGTGCACACTCGTGGCGCGATCGAGGCGGTTGTGCAGCGTGATTGCCACGCGTTCGTCCTTTCTGAGCAGCAGCACCGGACCCGGCACCTGTCGCGCGCTGGCGGGCAGCACCTGCTGTGCACTGTCGGCCAATGCAAACGAGAACCCCGATCCCCCATGGAAGAAGGGTTCGCCCTTCTTGTCGATGACGAGATGCAGTTGCCGCGCGGCCGGACCGCGATTGATCTCGGTGGGTGAGGTGACGGTGAAGGCCAACACCAATCCGCCCATGTGCCGACCGTCGGGCGTGTAGCCACGCGTGCGCTCAACGTGTCGATAGGTGGTATCGGCGCTCGACACCGCGTTCACGTGCGTGGCAAAGTGGCAGTGAAAGACCCAGTTGCCGGGTTCATGTGGCTGAAAGGCCAGCGACATGCTGTGTCCGGGCGGTACGAAGTCAGTCACAACCAGCGGTTGACGCGCCGCGGCAATGGCTTCGTCACCCGTGCCGTTGCCGCGCCGGGTGACGCGATAGTAGAAACCATGCAGATGCATGGGATGCGGGACCGTCGCACCGTTGAGGAAACGCCAGCGCACCGAATCATTGGCGGCGTAGGTCATGCGTTCAGTGTGCGGCCACGACCGCCCATTGAGCGCCAGCTGCGCCTTGATCTCCCGCCGTCCGTTCACGGAGTCGAATGCGAAAGACTCCGTCACCACCAGCACACGATCGGCCCGTCCCACCTCATTCGGCGCATCCACCACAATGGCGCCCGTCAGCTGGCCATCCTCCCAGCCGCGTGAGTCGAACGGCGTGCCGTGTCGCGCCGCCCAGTAGAGTCGGCTGCCCGCCTGTTCGAAGCGCAAGGTCGCGGTGACCCGCGCGCCAGGCGCCAATACCAGTGGCTTGTCGGTGGCCCCGAAGCCATGAAGATCCACCGTGTCCGCCAATTCGCTCACGAACTCGAGACGCACCGGCGCCGCTCCCTGTGCGCGTCGCAGCAGCGGCCCCGGAATGCGCGGCCCTTCTCCATCAGCGGCAAAGGCCCACACTTCGAGTGTCGGACCTGTGTTGCCCTCGGGATGCCAGGTCACCGCGCGCAGCGCAATGCGAAGCGTCTCGCGTCCGGCAGGCAGCGCCGTTTGCCGATTGTCATGCGCCGCGGCCTCAGTCCTTGCGTCGTTCATTGACGGTGGAGATGACGCGGCCAGACCCATCGGCACCAGCACCATCAGCCACCAGCTCCTCCATGACGCGTGCTGCATACTGCCTCCCGACATCGGGTAACCAGCAGACCATCGTGCCCTCGAATGTGCGCTGCGCCGGACGATTCTGCTGGTGAGAGCTGCGTCATGCGAAGATCTGCCCGCAGATGGAAAGGCAGACTCGTGGAATGGGCAGCATGCGGCAGAGCCTGCGACTGGCCCGGAGCCGCGCGTCCCGCGAAGATTCGGACATGACTTCTCCACTGCCCATTCCATCGCTCGACGACCTGCGCGCGGCGCGGACGCGCATCGCGGGCCACGCCGCCGTCACGCCGCTGCTGCACTCGCCTGCCCTCGATGCGGCGGTGGGCGGCACCGTACTGCTGAAGGCCGAAGTGCTGCAACACACCGGCTCCTTCAAACTGCGCGGCGCACTCAACCGCATGCTGCAGCTTTCCGCTGCCGACCGCAGTCGCGGCGTTGTGGCCTATTCGTCGGGCAATCACGCGCAGGCGGTGGCCTACAGCGCGCGGCTGCTCGGCATGCCGGCCGTGATCGTCATGCCCAAGGACGCACCCGCGATCAAGATTGAGCGTACCCGCGGGTTCGGGGCCGAGGTGGTGCTCTATGACCGCTACACCGAAGACCGTGAAGCCATTGGCGGAGCCATTGCCGCCGAGCGCGGCGCCACGGTGGTGCCGCCGTTCGAGGACCCGGCCGTGGTGGCCGGTCAGGGCACGCTGGCCCTCGAGGCACTGGAGCAGGCCGCGCAGCGTGGACACCAGGTGGACCAGTTGCTCGTGTGCTGCGGCGGTGGCGGTCTGACGGCCGGCTGGGCGCTGGCCGCCGAGGGCGTCTCGCCCAGGACGCGGGTGCACCCGGTGGAGCCCGTGCACTTCGACGACATGGCGCGCTCCCTCGAGCAGGGCCATCGCGTGAAGAACGAGCCCGGTCACCAGTCCATCTGCGATGCCATCGTCACGCCAACCCCGGGTGCATTCACCTTCGGCATCTGCCAGCCGCGCGTAGGGGCCGGGCTTCGGGTGAGTGATGAGCAGGTGCTGGCCGCGATCGCCTTTGCCGTGCGGGAACTCAAGCTGGTGGTGGAACCGGGTGGGGCGGCGGCCCTGGCGGCCGCACTCAGCGGTCAGCTGCCGACCGCGGGCCGCACCACGATGGTGGTGGTCACGGGTGGCAATATCGACCCGGGGATTCTGGCGAGGGCGGTCGGGGTGGATGGCGCCGCTTAGGTCCGCGGCGAACTGATCAGTTTCGGGTATTGAGTTCAGGTATCGAGTTCCGGGTTCTGCAGAGTCCTCGCTGCAACTCAAGACTCGAAACTTGAACCCAGAACCCGAAACTGATCTGTTTGTTTCGCCCGATCTTGCCATTGAACGACCGTTCACTCAATATAAAGAATGCCGCGATCCCAGGACGCAAACGACGCCATCCGCCTCGCCACCCGCCAGCGTCTGCTCGACGCCGCCATGCGCTGCTTTGCCAGCAAGGGCTTCGCCGGCACCAGCATCCGCGACATCGCCCAGGCCGCCGGCGTCGCCTCGGGCCTGCTGTACTCCCACTTCGACAGCAAGGACACCCTGCTGCTTTCGGTCTTCGCGCAAAGCATGCAGCAGGTGCAATCCACCTTTGCCGAGGCCCTGAACCCGGCCCCCGGCGAGCAGCCCGTCGCCACGCTCGTTCGCGCGGCCGTGCGCACGGTGCGTGCCCATCTCCCCTTCTGGCAGCTCTCCTACGCGCTGCGCCACCAGCCCGAGGTCCTCGGTGCCCTTGGCGCCGCACTGGCGACTTGGCAACAGGACATTGTCCAACATCTGCGCCTCATTCTTGCCGATCAGGCCACCGAAACCGAAGCGCTCGCGCTCTTCGCGCAAATCGACGGCCTCTGCCAGCATTTCGCCGCCAATCCCGAGACCTACCCGGTGGATGAGGTGGCGGAGGTCGTGATTGCGCAGTGGATCGGGTCCCGGAGCACCCAATGACCTCCCGCCAGGCGGCGCAGGCGGAGCCCGTGGGCAGCGCTGACGCCTGGGACCTCCCATCGCAGGACTACCATCACCCGGACGGCACCATGCGCTACGTGAACACAGGTGATGGCCCGCCCGTGGTGCTGGTGCACGGCACGCCCACCTGGAGCATCGAGTGGCGCCACGTGGTGGATGCGCTGGCGCCCACCCACCGGGTGCTGGCGCCGGACCATCTGGGCTTTGGCCGCAGCACTCGCCAGGCCAACGCGGCGTACAGCCCGGAGGCCCACGCGCGACGGTTTGCCGATTGGGCGGTCCATCTCGGACTCGCGGCCGACGAGCACGCGCCGGCCGTCACGCTCGTGCTCCACGATTTTGGCGGCCCCATTGCGCTCGACTGGGCCCTGCAAGTGGCCGCGTCGCAGCCGCAGCGCATCGCGCGCATCGTGCTGGTCAACACCTGGTGCTGGGATCTGGCGCGTGACCCCACACTGGGTAAACGGGCACGCATGGCCAACTCGGCATTCGTGCGCTGGTTGTATCGCCGCTTCAACGCCTCACCCAGGTGGCTGCTGCCTGCGGCCTACGGTGACCGGCGCCGGCTCGAACCGGCCATGCACCGCGCCTACCAGCAGCGCTTCCCCGACCCCGAGAGCCGCGAGCGGGTGCTCTTCGCACTCGCCCGCTCGCTCACCGAGAGTGCGCCGTGGTTTGAAAGCCTCTGGGCCAGACGGACCGCGCTTGCTTCGATTCCCCTCCACTTGCTCTGGGGTTTGAGCGATTCTGCTTTTCCACCATCGGTTCTTGATTTCTGGACAAATGCCTTTCCCCACGCAACCGCCCATGTGTTTCCCGGGGTGGGACACTGGCCTCACGAAGAAGCCCCCGCGTCGTTTCTTGAAGCGCTGCTCCCTCTGCTGCAATCTCCCGCGGGACACAACGGATAACCGGAACGCTCCGGCGGCATCGGGTATTTACGACACGTGAAGCCTGTATCGGGCGCCGTATCCGGGCCGCCCGGCGCGCGCTCCTTCCCGCTTTCCCTCAAAATCGGACCTCGAATCATGAACACGCGCTTCGCCCGCATGGGCGCGCTGGCCGTTGCTCTTCTTCCACTGCCTCTGCTGGCCCAGTCCTCCAACCAGACGGCCAACGCGAAGACCTCGCCCGACTACGCCGAGGCCATGCATCGGGCGCATCAGCACGAGGCGCCCTCCGCCTCCGGCGCCGCGCGCATCGCCCCGCGCATGGCGGTGACCGGCGAGTCGGTGGTGTATGCCACCATCGGTGGCAAGGAAGTGCGTGGCTACCTCAGCACGCCGGCCAACTACCGCGGCGGCCCGGCCATTGTCATGGTGCACGAGTGGTGGGGTCTCAACGACAACATCAAGGCCATGGCCGACCGCTATGCGGGTGAAGGCTACGCGGTACTGGCCGTGGATCTCTTTGGCGGCGAAGTGGCCACCGCCCCCGCCGCCGCGATGAAGCTCTATCAGGCCGGCATGTCCAACATCGCCGCCGGTGAGCAGAACGTGGCGGCCGCGGTGCAGTACCTACGCGACAAGGGTGCCACCAAGGTGGGCAGCGTGGGCTACTGCTTCGGTGGTCACTGGTCACTGCGCACCGGCCTCGCCGCGGGTGCCGGCGTGAACGCCGTGGCCATCTACTACGGCGCGCCCATCACCGATGCCACCCAGCTTGGTCGTCTCAAGGCGCCGGTGCTGGGCCTCTTTGGTGGGAAGGACCAGGGCATCCCGGTGGATAGTGTCCGGGCCATGGAGGCGCAGCTCAAGAAGCTCGGCCGCCCCGTGACCATCGAGGTGTACGCAAACGCCGATCACGCCTTCGCCAATC
>JACVCT010000262.1 GCA_016741895.1 Gemmatimonadaceae bacterium
TGCCCGCGGCAGCCAAGCCCACAATCATCGGAACGGCTCCCGGCATTGGACGAGTACGCTCCGTCACGGCGCGGACGGAACCCTCCCATGAGACAAGGCCATGGACCACGTCGTAGCCACCGGCCGGCGGAACCATGGCCAGCGCGTTGTCTTCCACGACCATGGTGATGCGCCGGAAACCAGGGATTGGCGTCGTCACCTGCTGCCGGTTCGCTGCATTGAACACATGGACCTCGCCAAGCATGGCAGAGGCGACAATCGCACGATTCCCCAGCTCGTCACAAAGAAGCGGGCCGTCCGATGCGCGCGTGCGCACCATCGGATGTGTGCCAAGCGGATGATTCGTGCGCGGCTCACCGAAGGAGGAAACCACGGTGAGCTTGTCACCCTCCTCACGCAACTCGCGAAGAATGGTTGGTGCATTGCGCGCGAGGCCCAGCAGGCGAGTGCCGAGCGCGCACACGCTGCGGATGCCACTGTCCTCGATCCTCAGGAACCGTGGCGCGATGAGGCTGTCCCGGACCTGATAGGCAGTCACCCGGGCGTTGGACGGATCGACGACCAGCAGTCGTTGCCGCCGCGAGTCGAAACTGAGGGAAGTCGGCGCGCGATACTCTCCGGGGCCGCCGCCCGAACGACCCAGCGTTTGGAGGAGTCGACCGGAGTAGTCAAAGACCTTCAGAAATGGCGCATCTCTCTCCAGCACAACGAAGCTCCGAGGGAGCGCAACCACTGCACGGACGCGACCGAGCTGAGTGACCACATCCTCTTCACCACCGATAGTCCAGCGTGGCGCGACTTGGGCACCTAACAGAAGGGGAGCTGCGAAGACAATGAGCGCGCTGATCTGCCGGACTAGCATCCTGATCTCCAATGCATGTTCTCCTTCATAACTTCAGCGTTCAATTGCAAAGTGTCGTTAGACCTCAGAGTTCACGGGCGTCGGTCGTTCGGATTGCAGTAGCCATTGCCGTGCAGGTTTGGACCAATGCGCTCCGCCTTCCATCCAGTTCTGCCCCGGCGGGCCCGAGAGGTCTCTTTGTTCCCCCCCGTCATGCAGTAGGCCGGAGCACTCTTGCTGATGAGGGTCCACGCTGAGGAGAGCGTGAGCACGGGATCACCACTGGCGTCACTGGTCCAGCCCAGGACCTGGTACACGACGGTGTCATGGCCCATCGGGCGGCGCGCTGACGCGGGCACGTTCCGCTGCGCGAGCGCTGTGCGCACTGCGTCAGACAGCGTTAGCGCGGCCGAGTCGGCGTTGGGGAGATACAGCCACTCGACGCCCGCTATGGTCATGGACGTAGCTCGCACGCGCCAGACCGCTTCCAGCACGTCAGCCGTGTCAGCGGCCGTGCGCGCGATGCCGGCAAGCGCGAGCGCGGGACGGGCGCCCCAACATCCTGTCAGGCTCACGATGAGGATGATCAGCGGGACGGTGCTTCTCATCAGACCAATCTTGGTTGGGGGTTAAACGTATGCTTCTGCTGCAGCCGCTCCAACAAGAAGGGTTGGGTCGGGCGCCCGCAACCAGCCGAGGGCATCAAAGACGCCCCGCCCGACCCAATCCGCACCCGCGTCTGCCGGCAGCAAGCGTCGTTATCGCCCCGCGGACCGATCCAGTGGGCCCCGTAGCAGGAGCACGGCATAGACGATGGCGAGGAGGGCCAAGGGAATGGCCCCGAGCCGGACAAGCGGGAGCGCGGGGCCCACCTTGAGGAGCGAAAGCGCGCTGACGAGATAGACGCCGAGGTTGAGGAGCACCGCGGGGCGGCCATAGATGCCGCCAAGAAGGGTGTCGCGCGTGTTCCAGTTGTAGAAGGCGATGCTGAGCCAGGCGGCCGCGACGAGCTGCCCCAACCAGGTGGCCTGCGAAGGCATCCCCGGGATCAGAAGCGGGAGCAAGTCATCGGACGCGAACAGCAGCGGGAAGCCGGCGAGAGCGAGCACCGCTGCGCTCACTCGCGCGACAATGGAAGAGATCATCTCATCGAGTGCGTCAAGGCCGGCTCTGGCCGCGATAGCGTGTGCTTCTGCTGCGAGCGATCCCCAAAGATGCGGTTGTGGAGCTCCAGCATACCTTCTCATAAGATGGAGCTGGGGCCTCACAACCGCTACACCAGCTGCGCTCGGCGACAGCGAGCGTCGTTATGGCGCTGCGCGGCGGGCCCGTAGCCCGAGGAAGAGTGGAAACTCGGTCTCTGCGCGCCGTTGTGCGGGGAAAGGGCTGTCCCGGGCGACCGGCTGCGCGGGCACCTCACGGAGCGTGTCGATGACGAAGCCGGCCTCGGCGAGCACGCCCACATGGTACTCCAACGGGCGATGGTAGCTTCGCGTGGCCGAGCGACCGTCCGCGGAGCTGCGCATCGGAACGATGAGCGGTGTGAGGTAGCGGTCGACACGCCGGAACTGGAGCTGCCGCTGCTCGTCGAAACAGCCCCGACCGCAGCAACGATCGTTATTGCACTCGCGGACGGGACGTCGGAAACACACGCTGGACGTGCGCCTCCATTTGCTCCACGCAGATACTGAATGCCGTGTCAACACTCGTGCTTGTGCGCAGATCGAGCTGGTGGTACTCGAACGGCAGCTCGCGCTGCATGCGAATGGCGTAGTACTCCGCGAGCCGCTTGCGCCATGGGTACGAGTTGTAACCGGGTGTGTACACCTGAAGCAGGACTACGTGCTGATAGCGACGGTGCTCTGCGAGCAGCCAGTACTTGCCAACGTTGGTGTCGGGATGGGTTTGCTTCACTTCGACTTCCACTGCCAGCAACGATGCTCCGTTGGTCAAGAGCGCATCTGCACGAAATCCATCGGCTGGATAGCCTGAAATTGCTTGATAGCCGTTCCGAAACTCCAGACGCGTGCCTGCTTTTCGCTCGAGCCAGCACGCTACCCGGCGCTCAAGGTCAAGCCATGGCGATCGCTCCGCGCGTGTCACTGTGGCCTGGTCGACTGCTTGGCGGTTCTTCTTTTCATAGGCCTGTGTGCCATAACGCCCACGTTCAGCTGCGTAGGGCCCCAACAAGAGTGCGGCGCAGCCGCACGCTCTCTTGCCCCTGCGTCTGCTGCAACCCTTCGTCAGGCGGTGGGGGCTGTACGTTGTGGCACGTGCCCGGACGCGACGCTTCGCGCTTCCGGCGCCCAGCACCGGAACCGCAGGAAGCGCTCGCCCACGACGGTGACTTCGCCATCGGGCACGAACCCCGCGCGCCGCACGCCGCTCGTGCGTATCCGGCTGGGTGGCAGCAGGATGATCACCGACGGCGCACCCAGTCCCTCAAAGGCCTCGCACAACAGCCGCGCCAGAATCGCCCGCCCAGCGCCCCAGCGCGACGGGTGCAGCACGATGCCAAGATCGACGTCGCCCTCCTCAGGCTGCAGCCCGCCCCAGCCGATGACCGCGCCATCAATGACGAACGCCCACGGCCCGTAGCCATGCGCTGCCCAGTGACGCTCCTTCGCGGCGACGAAGCGGGCGCACTCCGCAGGCCCGAACTCCCCGCGCGCCAACGGCATGTGCCGGCGCACCAGCGGGTCGTTCATGAGCGCAATGAGGGCAGCCGGGTCAACCTCAGGGAGTCGGCGAAAGACGATGTCAGGCACGATGACGGGCGTGTGGCGAAGTGGAGGGCGAAGAAGCGGGCCTGGCGTAAGCGCAACAGGCGAGCCAGCCACAACGCTGTACCCCACCTGGGCCGCGGGTCGTCACTCACATGCGTGAGCCGCCTAACGCTGATATTCTGCAGCAAACGCACGCACGACGCCAAGCGTGGCGCTTGCACCACCATTCAGGCTACCGCGAACACCACGCGCCGGCCACTCCATGCTCCGCAGCGTTTGTCTGCAGCAACACAAGTTAAGCATCACGCTAGCGCACCTGTTTGTGCAGCATCTGGCTCCTTTGGTCAGAACAGATCACGCCGGTGTCATGCAGAAGACGCCTGCCGGAAGTGGGAGACGACGCCCGGTCTTCGGATCGATTCCAGCGGCGATTCCCCAACTCGAAAGCGCCCACACGCCGCGGATACTTCGCGCACTAACGTATTGGAAGCGATAGGCGGTAGAAGCCTCATCTGCGCATCGGTGTGGCCAGCACGACCACGCCAACAGGCCACGCTGATCCCCACGCCAGGGCGGCCCGACGCCCGGCTGAGATCCAACCAGCGGAAGGATGTGCAGCGGCGGCATGCTTGGGAGGAAACTCCTCACACGCTCATTGTCGCGGACAAGTGTCGCGACGGTCGCGCTATCAAGGAGGCGGAGTTCGAGGAAGAAGCTGTCCGATCGCTGGTCACCGAGAACGGTGTCGACTTTCACCATCCGAAACCGGCCTGTCAGCCGAGCCAACGAGACAGAATCCGCGCGCACCGCGTCGGCTTCCGGCACGCGTGGACACTCCGACGGAACCTTGATGCGCCCAACCCGCCGACCGGAGCACCCGCAGATCAGCAAGCTGGCAACCAAGACGAGCGCGCGTGCAAAGGAGGTCATTGAAGTTGGGTTGGTGCCTAACGCTTTGTGTTCAGCTGCGAGCGGATGAAATAGAGCGAGCGAAGCGAACGCAGAATAGCCCGCTCGTCTGCTGCAACACTGGGTGAGACGGCACGTTCGAACACTCACCCGGGGCGACGTGCGCACTCTTTGAGAATGCGTTCGATCATCCGGGCGGGTGTCCCGAGGTTCGCTGCGTCGAGCATAGACGGACCTCGTACTTGGAGAGCGGGCGTCTCAGGCCCGACCCCGGCATTTCGGAGCATGCCGGATTGGTCGAGCAAGTTCAGGGCAATGGACGTGCGCGGTCCCGGCGGATTCGCGGCGGAGATCGACGAATCGTTGGGCCCACGGAGATCTCCGCGCAGATCCGAATAGCGAACCGGGTGGCCCACGCTATCGACGATGAGCATCACGTTGCGCCGGCGCGACTCGCGTGGTCCGAAGGCGTACCAGAACGCACGCTGCCCGGGTTGAAGCATCGGTCCCGTCGGCGCCGGTTCGCAGTGGCCGCCGGTATCGACCGCCGGTATCGACCGCCGGTACAGCGGCACGAAACGCTGCGACCTCTCCTGCGCTCACAGGCGGCGTGACGGGACCCTGCACGGCGAAACCCGACGGCCCAGTGCTCGGCGCGGACTTGGGGCCAGCATTATGACACGCGGCAAGGCCGAGAGCGAAAACGACAATACCTCGTGGCAAGGAAATAGTCTCCAGTTCAAGTGAGCAAGTGCCGACTAACGTGAGCTTCTGCTGCGGACACTCCAATAGAATGCGCGGGCGTAGCCCGCGCTACCCAAGTGCACCTGTCGGCAGCAAGCGGCGTCATACCGGCGCCATCGGGCGCGCGTCGGATCCACGCGCCCGTAAGCGGGGATGCTGTCGCAGTGCAAAGAGAATTGCGGGCCACAGCAAGAACGGCCCGAAGAACGCGACGTAGAGACTGAGTTGGTGATCATCTGCGAATGAGACGACTGGCGCGTGAACCGCAATCACGAATGCGAAGGCCATGCGCGAGAGGTGGCGCGGATAGGCACGGGTCGCGCGGTCAGCGCCCAAGCGGCGAAAGCGCCGATCGTCCAGCAAGAAGTGCGTGGGGAACGCGGCGTACAGGAGGGGCAGCGCCAGCACGTAGAACGGCGGTACTTCGGCCTCTGGTGGCGGCGCAGCGAGGCCGGTAGCGAGCGCGAAGGCACCAAGTGCGGCGAGGATAAGCCACGCCATGCCCATCGTCGCGGTGGCCGCCCACTCCGCCCGCTTGATCGACGCCGGATTCGGCCGCGACGAAAGCCGGTCGCCCCGGCCGGTGGCGGGAACCCTCAGGGTACCGGACCACGCGGGCGGTGAGGGACTCGTGACGCTGAAGGCAAA
>JACVCT010000263.1 GCA_016741895.1 Gemmatimonadaceae bacterium
AAGCTAGACTGTCCGGGCGCGAAAAGAACGGCGATTCCCGTCCACAGAAACCTTTTCGGTACGGACGGGGTAGAAGTCGAGGGTTGCGCGAAGCGCCGGGCGGCGCAATACTCACTGCACCTCGAAGGTGGATGTATCGCCGCGGCGCCCCCTGTGGCGCGCGCCCCGGCAGAGCCCGACGCGGCCCTCTCGAGCGACCGGAGGATTGCCCTCCGTGTGTTCCCCCCAGCGGTACCGGCCACGCGCAGACGCGTAGCCGGCAGTGAGACGGCCGAGCCTTTTCCGTCCCCCCGAGTACCCGCACAAGAGCTTTTGCGCGTCAGCGCCTCCCTGGGCCATTCCGGTCCCAGCGTCCCGTGGCCACAGGCCAGGCCGTGCCGCACCTCCGTGCTGCGCGGCGTTGTCTGATGCCGAGCATACGTCCGATCGGCCGTATGCCGTTTGTCCCACTCGCAGTAGTCGAATGACCGAACCGAAGCCGACCCGCCGCCCTCGTACGCGGCCCGCCCCGGAAGCCACCGGGGACGACAATCCGTATCTCGATGCGCCCGTGAAGCGGGCCCCTCGCAAGCGCGCTGCCAAGAGCGACGAAAGCAGCGCCGCCCCGCCACCGCCGGCCCCCGCCGCGTCCGCCTCGGCGTCTTCCGCTGACAGTGACAGTGAGCGGCCCCGTCGTCCGCGGCAGACCCGCCGCCCCAACGCCGACGCCGGCGAAACTGCCGCCGCGCCTCCCGCGGCCCGTGCGGAACCTCGGACAGAAGCGCGGCCTGAGCCGCGACCGGAGCCACGCCAGGAGGCGAGGCCCGAACCCCGCCCCGAGCGGCCGGAGCGCCCGCTGGACCCGCGCTTCGAGCGCGCCTTCGAGCCACGCCCCGAACCGCGCGCCGAGTCCACGCCGGCCCCCGTCTGGGACCCGGCCGAGCGCATCTCGCGCGATCAGCTCGAAGGTGGCAATCGCTATGATCGCGCCTTTGACCGGGTGGATCCGCCGGCCGAGCGCGGCGAGCGCCCGGACAGCCGCGGTGAGCGGCCGGCCTTCAATGATCGCCGCGATCGCGGCGGACGCCGGCGCGGACGCAACCGCCACCGCAACGAGCGCTTCGATCGCGCCGAGCGGCCGGAACGGCCAGTGGCCGCCGAGCGGCCGGCACCCGAAGGCGGAGAGCGACCGGATCGTTTCGACAACAATGAACGTGGCTTCCGCCGCAACGGACGTCGCGGCCGCAACCGCTTCCGGCGTGAGGGCGGCGCTCCCGGCGCGGCGGTACCGACGCCGGACGGCGGGATCGAGCGTGTCCCGTCGGCTGCCGTGGCGGTGGAAGGCACCATGTCCGGCTGGTTCGACCCCTCGCGCGACGGCGGCTTCCTGCGTCGCGCCGAGAACAGCTATCTGCCCGAGCCCACCGATCCGTTTGTGCCGCCGGCGCTGGTGCGTCTGCATCAGTTGCGTCGCGGCGACAAGCTCGACGTGACCTATGGCCGCGATCATCGCGGTCGCTACAGTGTGGTCGAAGTACAGCAGCTCAACGACGGGTCACCGGTGGTGCTCGAGAAGCGCCCCGACTTCAACACCCTCATTGCCAGCTATCCCGACCGCAAGCTCACGCTGGAAACGGGACGTCCCGCCAAGACCGGGCCCGAACTCACGCGCCGCGCCATCGACCTCATCGCGCCGATCGGCTACGGGCAGCGTGCACTCATCGTGGCGCCGGCGCGTGCCGGCAAGACGACGCTGCTGCAAGCCATTGTCGAGGGTGTCGCCGTCAATCATCCGCAGGCCGTCCTGTTCGTTCTGCTCGTGGATGAGCGACCGGAAGAAGTGAGCGAGATGATCACCTGGGGCTACGGTGAAGTGGTGGCCTCGAGCTTCGACATGCCGCCCAAGCGCCATGTGGAGGTCGCCGAGATGACGCTCGAGCGTGCACGACGCCTCGTGGAGCTCGGCAAGGATGTGGTCATCGTGCTCGACTCCATCACCCGCCTCGCGCGCGCCCACAACACGGTTGATCGCGGTACGGGCCGCACGATGTCCGGTGGTCTCGATGCCACGGCCATGCAGAAGCCCAAGGCCTTCTTCGGCTCGGCGCGCATGATTGCGCCGCAGCATGGCGGCGGCTCGCTCACCATCATCGCCACGGCGCTGGTGGAAACGGGCTCGCGCATGGACGACGTGATCTTCGAGGAGTTCAAGGGCACCGGCAACTGCGAGATCAAGCTCGATCGCTCGCTGGCCGACCGTCGCATCTTCCCCGCATTCGACATTGCCACCAGCGGTACGCGGCGCGAAGAGAAGCTCTATCGTCCCGACCAGTTGGATAAGGTCCATCTGCTGCGCCGCGGTTTGCACCAGTTGCCGCCGCAGGCCGGCATGGAGTGGCTCATCAAGCGCATCGCGGCCACGAGCAACAACGATTCCCTGCTCGACGGGCTCTGAGCCCGACGTAGTCTGACCCGAACCCCCGGCCCGGTCGATCTGACCGACGCCGGGGGTTCGGCGTTTTCCGGCGTCACAGACTTGCCCTTGGACCCGCACAGCGGTGACGACCGTGCCGGCCGCGTGACGGTGAGGCCCCCGATTGGTGATTGACGCTCAAGTGCGCCGGTACGCGGTCCGATACCCGCAACCGAGGCGTGTGTGGACCCCCGGTCCGCACCTTGGCAATCCGATCTTCGCACTCACCCCCATGTTTCGATCACTCACCTTGAAGGCCAAAATCCTGGCCCTCCCCGTTGTGGCCGCGCTTGGCTTCCTCGTGACGCTGGGCACCACGTTGGTACTCGGTCGGCGGGCCCAATCCGAATTGACCACCATTCGCACGGGCTACTCGCCGGCGTTGGAACAGAGCCGGAAGCAGCTGGCGACGCTCGAGACCTACCAGCGCGCGCTGCGTGATGCCGTGGGGGCCAGCGACACCGCGGCCATCACGGCTGCCGACGCGCTCATTGCCGAATTCAAGGCGGTGAATGACTCGCTGGCGGCCAATGCCACAACCGACTCGGCCACCATCGTCAAGATCGGTGCCGATTTCGTGGGCTATGCGGAGACGGCCAAGGCTTCGAGCACCGGCATGATCACGGGCTCGATGGAAGACCTGATGGGCGGCATGACGCAGGTGAAGGAGAAGTACGCCACCCTGTCCGGCGAGATCTCCGCGCAGATCGCCCAGTCGGACACGGCCATCACCACGGCCTTTGCGTCCGCAGGCAAGCTGCAGAGCACACAGTTCTACGTCACCACAGTGGTGCTGGTGGTGGCGCTGGCGGCGCTCGGTGTGCTGGCCTGGGGTACGCTCACCAGCATCATTGGCGCCATGCGCACGCTGTCGGACGCCGGCCGCGACATTGCGCGCGGCAAGATCGACCTCCAGGTCGACCTGCAGTCGAAGGATGAGATCGGCGAGCTGGCCGAGGCCTTCCGCGGCATGCTGTCCTACATTGGTGGCGTGGCCCGCGCGGCGGACCGACTCGCCACGGGTGACCTGAGCGCCAAGGTGGAAGTGCGCAGCGAGCACGACGTGCTCTCGCGCAGCATCAACGGCGCCACCGACACGCTGCAGGGTGTGGTGGGTGAGATCAATGGTGTGATCGACGCGGCCAAGCATGGTGACCTCGCCAAGCGTGGCAACCCGGACAACTTCCGCGGCGCCTACGCCGAGCTGGTGTCGGGCACGAACTCCACGCTCGATGCGGTCATCGAGCCGATCACCGAAGCCAAGGACGTGCTGGCCCGTGTGGCGGCGCGTGACCTCTCGGCCCGTGTGCGCGGCAACTATGTCGGCGAGCACGCCGCCATCAAGGAGTCGCTCAACATGGCCCTCGAGAACATCAGCGAGGTGTTCGCGTCGCTGACGCAGGCCATCAGCCAGGTGAACTCGGCGGCGCGCGAGATCGGCGACGGCAGCCAGGAGCTGGCGAGTGGTGCGGCCGATCAGGCCGGCGCCATCGATCAGGTGTCGAACCGCATCAAGGTGGTGGACGAGCGCACGAAGGCCAATGCGGCCGACGCGGCGGAAGCGCGGGCCGCGATGGACAAGGCCACGCAGACCACCGAGCAGGGTGTGGAGCGCATGACGGCCCTCGCCGACGCGGTGGCCGAAATCAAGAAGTCGGCCGACGCCACGGCCAAGATCGTGAAGACGATCGACGAGATCGCTTTCCAGACGAACCTGCTGGCCCTCAACGCGGCCGTGGAAGCGGCGCGCGCCGGCGATGCGGGCAAGGGCTTCGCGGTGGTGGCCGACGAGGTGCGCAGCCTGGCCATCCGCGCCTCGGAGGCCTCGCGCAACACGGCCACGCTCATCGAGGAATCGGTGGCAAAGGCCGAGACGGGCGTGCAGCTCAACGAGAGCGTGAAGCGTCGCCTCGAGGAGATTCGCACGGGCGTGCAGCGCGCGTCGACGATCATGAACAACATCGCCGAGGGCGCGGTGGAGCAGGAGAAGGAGCTCGCCGAGGTCACGACCGCGATGTCGCAGATCAGTGGGCTCACGCAGCGCACCGCCGCCAACGCCGAGGAATCGGCGAGTGCTGCGGCCGAGCTGTCGGCGCAGTCGGCGGAAATGCAGGAGCTGGCCGGCTTCGCCCATGGGGCGGTGTCACTGGCCATGCGCGGCGGCGACGAGCTGGTGCTGATCGAAAGCTGCGTGGACCGCAATGCCCCCTCCGGCCGCCCCGATGTGGGCGCCGGCCGCAACTTTCACGACACCTCTCTGGGTCATGTGTATTACTGCGCCGCGGATGCCGCGGAGCGCGCCGAGCTCGAAGCCGTGATGCGCCAGCGCGATCCGCAGAACGGCGCGACCCTGCAGCAACGGTTGGCGGCTTCGCGCGCGCAGTTCGATGCGCACGGGTATTGCATCGTCGCCTCGCCCGGGGCGGGCATCACGGCGGCGGCGGTGGTGGCGGACGTGATTGAAGGCGAGCGGATGATCCTCAACTGCGCGGTGGCCCAGTTCCACCTGCAGCCGGACACCATGGAGACGCAGATCGCACCGCGCCTGCACAACCTGGTCCGCATGCTGCGCAACGCCACCGGGCGGCGCGCCTGACCGTCAGGGCTGGAACAGTCCCGTCACCCGCTCGCGGAACCAGCGGTTGCCCGGGTCGGCCTCGAAGCGCCGGCTCCAGTGCAGGTAGACGGTGAAATCGCGCCCGGCGAAGGGCGGCTCCACCAGCGCGCAGCCGTCGCTGAGCACGAAGCCTTGGGCGATGTTGCGCGGCATCACGGCGCACAGATCCGTGGCCCGCACGATGGCGGGCAGCACCATGAAGTGTTCGGTGGTCAGACGCAACCGCTCCTGCAGGCCGGTCTGCTGCAGCAGGTGCAGCGTGTCGGCGTGGCTGCGCACGGCCACGAACTCCAGCTGATGCAGGGCCTTGAACAGCGCCGCCGGACGCAGCGCGCGCAGCGCCGGCAGGCGTGGGTGGCCGGCACGCATCAGCACGATGTAGCGGTCCCGCACCAGCGCCGCGCGTTGCGTGTCCTTGACCTGTGGCAGGTGGCCGAAAGCGAAATCGATGGCGCCGGTGTCCAGGGCGTCGGCGATGGCCACCTGGGGCAGCGGTTGCGTGGCCACGCGCACGCCGGGCGCGGCGCGGCGCAGGTCGGCCATCAGGTCGGGCAGGAAGCGGCCTTCGCCGATGGCGGTCATGTGCAGGATGAACCCGCGGCGCGAGTGCGACGGCTCGAAATCGCTGGTGTCCGACAGCGCCTGCGATAGCACCGCCAGCGCGCCCTGCACCGCGTCGGCCAGCGCCACCGCGCGCGGTGTGGGCCTGACGCCCCCCGGAGCGCGCACGAACAGCGGGTCCTTGAGCCGCAGGCGCAGCCGCGTGAGGCCCTGGCTCGCGGCCGGCTGGGTC
>JACVCT010000264.1 GCA_016741895.1 Gemmatimonadaceae bacterium
GTGCACGCTGCCCACCAGACTCGCGAGCAGGATGCCCGAGGTGGTGAGAATCACGGCGCGGCGTCGGTCGAAAGCGGCAGACGCACGGCCTGCACACGTTGGGCGTCCCGCCAGTGTGCGTCGCCCATGCGCGCATCCACACGCACCTCCCACTCGCCGGCATGGCGCACCGGCAGCGTGGTGTGATACCGGCCGGGCGCCTGCTCCTGCAGCATGGCCGTCAGCGTGTCGTTGGCCCGCGCGTTGAAGCGCGCCATGATGGCCACCCGCGCACCGCGCAGGGGTTCTGCGTTGGCGTTGGTCAGCACGACCTGCAGTTCGGCACTGTCCGTCGCGGTGATGGGCGAGAGGCTGCGGCGGACCTGCCAGCCCAGTGCGAGATTGCGCCGAGCCTGCGCCATGGTGGAGTCGTACTCAACCGCCTTGCGATAGTAGTCAGGCTCCACCGCGAAGGCGGGGTCATTGCCGGCGATGCGCATGACCATGAGGTTGCCCACAATGGTGGCGCCGAGGATGCAGGCGATGCCGATGGGCCAGCCGATGCCGGGCTTCATGGCGTGGAGGTCCTGGTGGAAGAGTTCGGGCCGAGCAGACGATAGCGCAGTGTTTCGAGATAGCCGCGTTCGTCAGAAAGCGTGATGCTGACCCAGCGTTCACCGTTCACAAATGCGGACGGCGGCAGCAGCACGAAGACGCTGGTGGTGCGGGTCTCGCCCGCCTCCACGCGCAGCGGATTCTCCGGTGCCACGAGGGTGACCTGCGTGGAGTCGAGGACGGGGCTGCCGGCGTCGAGCGGTGTGCCCACGAGTCCCGAGAACACGATGGGATACGCCATGGCCTCGTTGCGCCGGTTGGTGACCTTGATGCGCACCTGATTGGCGATGCGGCCATCGGCTTCGGTGGAGAAGGGACCATCGAGTCCACGCAGCACCGTGAGGTCTGCCGCCGGCTTGCGCCACATGGTGATGGCCAGGCCGCCAAGCAGCACCGTGAGCACGACGGGATAGAGAATGGTGCGCAGGCGCAGCAGCTTGCGTGGCTGACCGGCAATGGCGTCCTGCGAGGAATAGCGGATGAGCCCCTTGGGCTTGCCGATCTTCACCATGATGTCATCGCAGGCATCGATGCACTGCGTGCAGTGCACGCACTCCATCTGCAGGCCGTTGCGGATGTCGATGCCCGTGGGGCAGGTCTGCACGCAGGCCTTGCAGTCGATGCAGTCCCCGGCGTTCGGGTCGCGGGTGGCCCCGGCGTGGGCGCGGGGTTCGCCGCGATTCACGTCGTAGGCCACGATCACCGACTGACGGTCGATCAGTGCAGCCTGCCAGCGTCCGTAGGGGCAGACGATGAGACAGGTCTGCTCCCGGAAGTAGGTGAAGTTGAACCAGACGATGCCGGTGAACAGCACCACGAAGAAGAACGCCGTGGGGTGATCGGCCGGACTGCCGGTGATCCAGGAGTAGAGCTGATCGGTGCCCACGAAGAACGCGAGCATGGTGTGGGACACGAACAGCGCCAGCAGGAAGAACGTGAGGTACTTGGCGAGGCGGCGCGGTGTGAACCACGCGCCCTGCTTGTCGAGCGCCCGCGAGCCGGCGTAGCCGCCATCAAACCAGCGGCCGATGGGACGGAACAGGAACTCCAGGTACACCGTCTGCGGACAGGCCCAGCCGCACCACGCGCGTCCGAAGAGCGCGGTGAGCAGAAAGATGCCGATCACGCCGGCGCCGAGCGTGAACATGAACAGCAGCGTGTCGGTGGGCAGGAAGGTGTAGCCCATCAACGTGAACTCGCGGCGCGGCAGGTCCATGAGGAACACGGGCTTGCCGAAGACGCGCAGGTGCGGCGCGGCGAAGAAGATGGCCATGAGCAGATAGGCCACGACGCGCCGACGCTGCCACCACGCGCCATGCGCGGGCTTGGGACGGATCCAGCGTCGCGATCCGTCCTCGTTCAGCGTCGGCAGAACGCGCCGACCGGCATTCGGCGGAGCACCGGTCACGGGGTGACCAACTCTCCCTGTGGCGCCTTCGGGTTGCTCGGGGTCGTACCCTTCAGCGACGCGACGTAGGCCACCACCGCCTGCAGCTGATCGGGCTTGAGGGACTTCTCCCAGGGCGGCATGCCCTTGGCCAGCACGCCCTGCGCCACCGTCTTGTAGATGGAGCCGATGTCGCCGCCGTGCAGCCAGTAGGCGTCGGCGAGATTGGGACCGATGATGCCGCCGCCATCGGGGCCATGACAGGAGGCACAGTACGACGTGTACGTCTCCTTGCCCTTGGACAGTGCCGAGGCGTCGGCGAGCAGCGCGTTGAGCTGCTCCGGCGTGGCTCCACCGCCAGCCGGTGCCGGATTGGCGGCCGCGTACTCGCGCATCGACTTCTCGTAGTCGGCAATCCAGCCGTCACCGGCGCCAATGGGCCCGATGTTGATGACGTAGAGCACCGAAAACACGATGGTGATCGCAAAGGTGGTGAGCCACCAGCGCGGCATCGGATTGTCGTACTCCTGGATTCCGTCGTAGGTGTGGTCGAGCAACTTGTCCATCGGCGCCTGCGGCGACTTCTGATCGCGCGCCGCGTCGGGCTTGGACGGGTTGGCATTCGCATCGTTGGACGCAGCCATGGTCAGCGGTCCTCAGGGGTGCGGGGAGTGCGGGGCGTGGTCACGTGATCGTCATCGAGCGGCAGACGCGCCGCCGCCTCGAGCTCCTGGCGCCGCGAGGGCAGGAAGGTGCGCACGGTGATGGCGATGAACACGCCGAGAAACAGCACCAGCGCGATCTCGGTGTAGGCCGAGAGCTGGGCATACGACATGATGTCGGAGAGCTTCATCAGTGCGATCCTCCCGCCGAGCCGGCGCCGGACGCAGCACCGGACGCGGCACCCGCGCCGCTGCCGGTCGTCTCAGCCGTGCGGTTGACCTGGATGTCACGACCCAGGCGCTGCATGTAGGCCACCATGGCGATCATCTGCTTGTCCTCGAGACCCGAGGGGCCGCCCTGCTCCACGATGGCCGCGGCAATCCGCCGCGCCTGCTCGCGCGCCATGTCGGCCGCCTTGTTGACGGCGTCACCGTAGGGCACGCCCACCATGGCCATGGCATCCACGCGGGACTGAATGCCCTCAAAATCCAGCGGCTTGGTGCTGAAGTGCGGATAGGCCGGCATGATGGAGTTGGCCGTGACCGCACGCGGGTTCTCGAAGTGCCGCACATGCCAGAGATCGGGGTACTTGCCACCCTCGCGCGCGAGGTCCGGACCGATGCGCCGCGAGCCCCAGAGGAAGGGATGCTCGTACACGCTCTCGCCGGGCTTGCTGTACTCGCCGAAGCGTTCGGTTTCGTAGCGGAACGGCCGCACCATCTGCGAGTGGCAGTTGAAGCAGCCCTCGGCGATGTAGAGATCGCGGCCCGCCAGTTCCAGCGGCGTGTACGGCTTCACGCTGGCGATGGTGGGCACGTTCGACTTGATGAGGAACGTGGGCAGGATCTCGAACAGCGAGGCCACGATCACCGCAATGGTGGTGAGCACGGTGAAGAGAATCGGTGCGCGCTCCCACGCCCGGTGCCACTGCACCTGATTGAAGCGGCCCCAGAGCGTGGGCGCCGGCACCACCGGATGTTCCTCGACATACGTCGGCGCGAGCGGCGCCGCTTCCACCACCGGCACCTCGTAGCGCGCCGGCCGGCGCTGCCAGGTCTTCACGATGTTCCAGCCGAAGATGAACATGCCCACGATGTACATGGACCCGCCCACCACGCGCATCCAGTACATGGGCATCAGCTTGAGCACCGTTTCCACGAAGTCGGGATAGGCCAGCCGTCCCGTTTCGTCGAAGGCGCGCCACATGAGCCCCTGCGTGACGCCCGCACTGTAGATGGCCACCACGTAGAGCACGATACCCACCGAGGCGATCCAGAAGTGCAGCTCCATGGCGCGCTTGCTGAAGATCTCCGTCTGGAAGAGGCGCGGCAGCAGCCAGTACACCATGCCGAAGGTCATGAAGCCGTTCCAGCCCAGCGCGCCCGTGTGCACGTGCGCGATGATCCAGTCGGTGTAGTGCGCCAGCGCATTGACGCTCTTGATGGAGAGCATCGGACCTTCGAAGGTGGACATGCCATAGGCCGTGACGCCCACCACGAAGAACTTGAGAATGGGATCCTGCGCCACCTTGTGCCAGGCGCCACGCAGCGTGAGCAGACCGTTGATCATGCCGCCCCAGCTCGGTGCCCAGAGCATCACGCTGAACAGCATGCCCACCGTGCTCGCCCATTCGGGCAGGGCGGTGTAGTGCAGGTGGTGCGGGCCGGCCCAGATGTACATGAAGACCAGCGACCAGAAGTGCAGGATGGACAGCTTGTAGCTGAACACCGGCCCCTCGGCGGCCTTGGGCATGAAGTAGTACATCAGCCCGAGGAACGGCGCGGGGAGGAAGAAGGCCACGGCGTTGTGTCCGTACCACCACTGCATGAAGGCGTCCTGCACGCCCGCATAAATGCTGTAGCTCTTGAACAACCCGGCGGGCACCGAGAGGTTGTTGAAGATGTGCAGGATGGCCACGGTCACGATGGACGCGATGTAGAACCAGATGGCCACGTAGATGTGGCGTTCCCGGCGCTTGATCAGCGTCATGAAGAAGTTGACCGCGAAGGCCACCCACACCACGGCAATGGCCAGATCAATGGGCCACTCGAGCTCCGCATACTCCTTGGCCTGCGTGAAGCCCAGCGGCAGCGTGAGCGCCGCCGCCACGATGATGGCCTGCCAGCCCCAGAAATGAAAATTGCTCAGGCCATCCGACCACATGCGGGCCTTGAGCAATCGCTGCGTGGAGTAGTACGCGCCGGTGAAGAAGGCATTGCCGGCAAACGCGAAGATCACCGCGTTCGTGTGCAACGGTCGCAAGCGACCGAATGACAGATACTCGGTGTTGAAGTTGAAGATCGGGTTGGCCAGCTGCAGCGCGATGAGCAGACCCGCGAGCATGCCCACGATGCCCCAGATGAGCGTCGCGAACAGGAACTTGCGGACCACCGCGTCGTCGTAGGAAAACCGATCGAGTGCGATACCGGACACCCGGTGCGCCGGAGGAGCAGCCGCGGCGCTCGTGGCGGAGGACATCGAGGACCCTCGTGAAGTTGGGAATTGATGGCAGTGGGGCGGAGTCTAGGTCACTGCAATGGTTGGCTCCGTCAGGACCCAGACTGATTTACGTCGGGGAAAACCCGATGGCCACATGGGATTGGCGATATCCCACAGGACAACGGCGCGGATCCGCCTAAGCGGACCCGCGCCGGATTGCCACCGTGTCCTGCGATTGGGAGGTGAATCGGTCGGACTTTTCGGTCAGGCTGCCCGTAATGTGCGGCGAGCTCTGCTGCCCGCTGACGAGCCATCCGCTTCAAAGCGCGCACTCTGCTCGCCCAGGGTCTGCGCCTGCGCGGTGAGTTCCTGGGCCGCACTGGCCGATTCCTGGGCGCTGGCTGCCGCCTGCTGCACCGCAGCGCTCAGCGCCACGATGGCGTCGCGCATCTGGTGCATGCCCTGCTGCTGCGACAGCGTCGCTTCATCGATCTGGGTCATCACACCCTGCACCAGCGCAATGCGGCCGCGCACGTCCTGCCACTGCTGGCCCACGTCCACCGAGATCTGCACCCCGCCCTCCACCCGCTGCACGGCCTGCTCGACGAGCGAGGCGGTGGCTCGGGCCGCTTCGACGCCGCGCACGCCCAGCGCCCGCACGCCCTCTGCCCCCACCGCCAAGCGCCCTGCGCGCTCTCCGCCGCGGCGCGCCTCCACCGAGCCCCGGCGGGCCCACCGCTCGTGCCGTCTGTGTCACCTTCTGCCGTGCGCGCCA
>JACVCT010000265.1 GCA_016741895.1 Gemmatimonadaceae bacterium
CGGGAGCCGCCAAACCGAGGCCGCGAGGCCTCACCACTCGCCCGTTTTCGCCTCGAATCAGCCGACCAACGCGACAACCGCACCGCTGCCCGCGAAAAACACCGGCTTTCTCAGCACCCTGCTAGGGGTCCTGCCCGAGCGTGGCGTAGTAGTTGGCCACCCGCTCGGCCATGCCGGCACGGGAGTACACGTCGGGGCGACGGTCCTCGATGACCTGGGCAATGACGGCGGCCACGTCCTCGGCGCTCTGCGCCATGGGGAGCGTGCGTGAGTCGACGCCGCCGTGTAGCGCGTTGTTGCCAAACTCCGTGTGCACCACACCCGGGGACACGAGCGAGAACTGGATGCCCGGATGCTCGGCCTGCACCTCGTCGCGGAAATTGATGGTGAGGCTGTCGAGGAAGTGCTTGGCGGCGCTGTAGGCCGCACGCGGTACCACCGACGGAATGCGGCCCAGCATGGAGGAGATGTTCACCACGTGGCCACGCCCGACGAGACGGAAGTGCGGGAGCACGGCCTGCATGCCATAGAGTGCGCTCTTGACGTTGACCCGCAGCATGTCGTCGAGATCCTCGTCGGTGAGGGCAGACGGCAACCGGGTGATGCCGCGGCCGACGTTGTTGACGAGCACATCGAGGCGGGAGAACTCGGCGAGCGCGGTGTCCACGGCGTCTTCGACCTGGCTGCGGACGGTGACATCGGCCACCACGGTGACCACCGGGGTGGCGTGGGCTGCGCGGATGGCGTTGGCTACCGTCTGAAGCTTGTCCGCCCGCCGGGCCACCAGGACGAGCGCGTGCCGACCGGCCAACTGCCAGGCCAGGGCGGCTCCGATGCCGTCGCTGGCCCCGGTGATGAGGGTGACGGGCCGGGAGGGGGGCGGGGAAACCTGCGCAGTGGGCATGCCGTGCTTTCCGGGGTGAAGACCCTGTAGAATTACGGATGGAACAAAAATGCTCGGGATTCTAGCTTCCCGTGCATGAAAGCCCTTCTCAACTATCGATCGGTGTCCCGCCGCGCCCAGCAGCTTGCCCTGCTCGGTGGCCTGGCCCTCCTTGGCGCGTGCGAATCCGAGTCCGCGCCTACCGGTCCGCAGACGCCGGGCGGCGAGCTCGCCCTGAACGAAATCCGGACACTGTCCCCCGTCAACGCCACCAGCAACGATACCCTCGTCCACATCAGCCTGGCGACAGGCGCCGTGGTACCGGCCAGTGGGGCCTGGGACATTGCCCTGCGGCGCTTCGAGGTGCGGCTCAACAGTCCCGCCGTTACGGGTGCCTCGAGTCGCAATGTGACGGCCTTCGCGGTGGCGGAGAACCGCGGGATGAGCAACGAGCAGTTCCTGGCGCTGACCCCGGCGTCCACGCTCGCCGCATTTGACGCGGTGCGCAGTGCGCAGATTCCGGCCGACACGGCCTTCAAGAGTGACAGGCTCGACAACAACCCCACGGGCTACCTGAACTTTGGCGGTGTGCCCTCGGCCAACGCCAACCGCTACTGGAAGGTGCGCACGGCCAGCGGCGGCTACGCCCTGTTCCGTGTCACGGCGCTGACGTTCACGCCGCAGGTGCAGGTGGCGTCGATTGCCTTCGAGGTGCGGGTGCAGCAGGGCAGCACGCTCGGCGCTCCGCAGGCCTTCACCATCACGGCCCCGACGGCGCCGGTTTCCATCAGTCTGGCGACGGCCTCACAGGTCACGCCAAACGGCTGCAACTGGGATTTTCAGTTCAACCCTGCCACCACCGCGCTCACACTGCTGCCCAACGCGGCCTGCAGTGTGGCCACCTCGGCCGGCCCGGCCTCGCCCACGTTCGCCGCAGCCACCAGTGCGTCCGATGCGGCGCAATACGTGCCCTATCTGAGCACGCTGTCGGGGCCCATTCCCAATTCGTCGTCGGACAAGATCGGGCCCTTCCTCTACAACCTCGCGGGCACCGGCAATCGTCTCTCGCCCACCTTCAACACCTACCTGGTGCGTTCGGGCGCGGCCACGTACAAGCTGCAGTTCATCAACTACTACAACGAAACGGGCGCGTCGGGTTACATCACGCTGCGCTACGCCCGGATTCGCTGAGCGCGTGATGCGAATGTCCGGACTCCCAACGCTGTGCCTTGGTGTGCTGATGCTGGCTGTGCCCGCGCGCGTACAGTTGCGGGCGCAGGTGACCGGCCGGGTCCGCGTGGTGAGCGCAGCCGATCGTGCGCCCATCATTGGAGCGGAGCTGCGCGACAGCGTGGGGCAGGTGATCGCGCGAAGCGATGCGGAGGGCCTGGTGCGCTGGCCGGTGGGGCGTGAGGTCCGTTCCGTGCGGGCGCTGGGATTCCGGATGTTCATGCTGCGCGGATCCGAGCGCGATTCCGTTCTGGCTCTCGAGCCGCTGCCGACGGTGCTACCGGGGTTCACCACCACGGTGGGGCAGCGTGTCATTCGCGCGGCAGAATCGCCGCGCACCGTGACGGTGCTGGATCGCCGTGACATCGATGCGGCCGCCGCGGTGTCGGCCAATCAGCTGCTGCGGCAGATCCCGGGCTTGCAGGAGATTGCCAGTCCACCGGCGCGCACGAGCATCAGCATTCGCGGCTTCAGTGATGCGCGGGTGCTGGTGCTGGTGGATGGTGAACCGATTCCCGGCACGCTCACCGACAGTCGTGACATCGGCCGTCTGAGCACGCTGTCGGCCGAGCGCATTGAAGTCACCAAGGGGCCGTCGGCCGTGGAGTTCGGCAGCGATGCCATTGGTGGCGTGATCAATCTGGTGCAGGCGGCGCCCACGAAGCGTTTCACCATGGATGGCACGGCGCGCATGGGTGAGCTGGGTCGCCAGGAAGCCAACGCGGGGGTGAGCCACACGCTGGGGCGCTTCGGCTACCGCGTGAACGCGGGCTGGCGGCAGATGGATCAGGTCACGGGTGTGAACGCCAGCGGCAGCACGCTCAATCGGGTGTACGATGGTCGGCTCGATCTGCGCTATGCGGTGAGCGAGCGGCTGAATCTGCGTCTGGACCTGCAGGGCACCCAGGAGCGTCAGCGTTGGCCGGTGGATGGCTTGTTCAACGGCTTCATTGACAACATCGGCGGGCAGGGCTTCGTGGAGGGCACGTATCGCGGACTTGGCGGTGTGTGGCGGGCCCGCAGCTTCGCGCAGCGCTTTGCCTATCAGTACAAGCAGGCGCAGGGACTGGTGCCGATTGCCGGATCGGGTGATTCTCTCGAGCAGCGCGAACGTCTGTCGCGTACGCTGTTGGCCTACAGTCGTGTGCTTGGCCGTCACACCATCGATGCCGGCTTCCAGTTCAGTGCGCGCGCCCTGGCAGCGCCGGCCAAGGTGGACGGCGACAGCCTGACAGACCGTGTGCGCGAAGTGTATGTGCGCGACGCCTTCTCGCTGGGCCGCAGCCACTGGACACTGGGCGTGCGGCACACGGACGGCACGCTGTGGGGCGCGGCCACCAATCCGTCGTTCGGCACGCGGGTGCAGCTCAGCGATCGGGTGTCGGTGCAGGCCAACCTCGCGCGCGGCTTCCGGGCTCCCGGCTTCAAGGACATTCGCTACACCTTCACCAATGTGTCGGGTGGCTACGAGATCATCGGCAACACCGATCTGCGTCCGGAATCCTCGTGGAGCCGTTCGCTGGGCGCGTCGTGGGCTGCCAGCACGGCATTCGGTGTGGACGTGGAGTGGTATCACACGGCGGTGGATGACCTCATCGACACGCGATTCCAGAGCATCGGCGCGTCGGGACTGCAGACCTTCGCCAACGTGAACATTGCGCGTGCGCGCACGCAGGGTGTCGAGGTGACGCTGCGTGGCCTCGTGGCCGGCACCGAGTGGTCGGTGGGCTATGATCATCTTTCGGCGCGCGACCTCGAGTTCAATGTGCCGCTGAGCCGCCGGGCCTCACACACGGCGCGGGCGCGTCTTTCGCGGCTGTGGGACATTCGGCAAGGGCTCACCACCGATGTCACTGCGCGCTACACGGGCGCCGCGCCGCTGGTGAGTTCGGGGTCGCTGGACGGCTCGGAGCCGCCGCGCATCACGGCGGAGCAGGGCGCGATGCTGTCGGTGGACCTGCAGTTCCGTCAGGCGCTCACACGGACCTGGGAGTTGTCGGCGGGGGTGAACAACGCGCTCAATCAGCGTCCGGCCCTGTGGACGCCGGCCTTTGACCGGCAGGCGTTTGCGGCGTTGCGCTGGCGATTTCAGCAGCAGGACTGAGGGTTTGCGCCGGGGTCGGGGCGTGGCGACTGGCTTTCGTGTTTCTGCTGTATCGTTAACCGCTCACGCAGAGAACTACCAGAGAACCGCAGAGAACTGCGGTCTGGGCTGAACCGCCTTGTCGCGGATGACACGGATGGGGCGGAAACTGCACGGATAAGGATGCAGGACTGGTTTGCGTTACTCCTCTGCGAACCCTGCGTGCTTCATTTCTCTGCGTGAGCTGTTCGCAGGATGCTGCCTCGCACACCGGCCCTGGCTCATTGAACACATCAATGCCTAGGAGATGAGACTTCAGGATCGCCAGTTTCTGATCCGTGTTGTTTCCGCTCCATCCGTGTCATCCGCGACAAGGCTTTTTGTTGACTGGCCGCCGAGACGGGGCGCGGCGACTGGCGGTGGTGCTGCCGCGGGACCGTGAACAGCTCACGCAGAGAACTACCAGAGAACCGCAGAGAACGCAGAGAACTGCGGTCTGGGCTGAACCGCATTGTCGCGGATGACGCGGATGGGGCGGAAACAGCACGGATTGAAATTCGGCAAGGTCTGCAGCAATTCCTCTGCGACCTCTGCGTGCTCCATTCCTCTGCGTGAGCTGTTCAGGGACGTGCGGACACAAATGATGCTAGTGGGCAGTCAGCGCATCATCACTGCGTGAAGCGCCGAGCACCGCACGGGCGGCGAGCTCGGGCAGTTCATGCACGGAAAATGGTTCTGCCTTGATCTGAGCCTGCGACCGTTCGTGTGCAGTTTCGTGGAGCTGAGTGATCCAAAGCTTCATGGCGGCGCCACGGCCGTGTACCGTTGCCTGGTACTGCGTACTCACACCGCTGCGCCGGTGATGCAGGGCAATGTGCCAGTGGCTGCCTTCAGTGTGGTCGGTTGCCGCTGCGGGCGTGACAGCAAGGTCATAGACACCGAGCTGCGATGGCATGGGACCGTTACGCTCTGCATCCCATGAAGACGACAAGGCAGCGGCGCCTGCGGCCACGCGCATGCCCACATCGCGGTCTGGCAGCGCGTCGTGCAGGAACACGTCGGCGGCACTGGGACCATGGTGGCCCTCGTGCCTGGCCAGTCGCAACGCGTCCACAAACGGGCCGGCCCAGGCGTCAGCCTGACCGCCAAGTTCGAGCACGCGGGCTGCGTAGCGCAGCACCTGCCGGACTTCGATGCGGTCCACATCATCGAAGAACCAGGCGCAGGAGGTGAACAGGCGGAGCGTAGCGCGTTCGAGCTCGAGCAGCTCGCGGGCCCGCTGCAATCGTTGTGCGTCCTGGCCACCGTCAGCTGACGGGCGGAGCCGCGCACGCACGAAGGCTTCCAGTGCGATGCCGTCTTCCGATACGACCTCACCGTAGGCGTCGCGCACGTCCCAGGGATCATCGGCAAACAATGAGCGCGCCTCGTGTTCATACTGCGCGTGCGCGCGCACTGCCAGCGCCGTGAGCGCATCGCGGAGCGGGCCGCGCCAGGCCTGCTGCGGTGGGCGATTGCCATCGAGGCGACAGCCACAGTTGCTTCGCCAGCGCTCCACGCCATGCGCGCAGCTCCACGCCGATGGGGGGACCAGGCCCACGGCGGCGGCGTGGGGACAACGCGCCAGCAGAGTGGAGGCGGTGAG
>JACVCT010000266.1 GCA_016741895.1 Gemmatimonadaceae bacterium
GCTCGCCACCGTGAACGGACCCGTGACCTGACTCGCCGCATCGTCGGCCATGATCTCGGCCTCGTCCGCGATATCATCGGCGATGGCTCGAAGGGCAGGGATCCAGAACAGCGCGCGCGCGAGCATTCGCAGTAAGAGAAAGCGGATCGGATCGCGCCGTCGAACATGTGTCGCCTCGTGCGCCAGCACGGCGACCGCTTCGTCTGGGAGCAACGCGCGCTCACCCCCCAACAGTGCTTCCGCCACGAACACGCGCGGCCGCCACCACCCCGCGGTGAATGCCGGCATGGGTAAGCCGGCCACCACGCACACATCACCCACGGAAAGGCCGCTGCGCTCCGCGAACTCCACCTCGTGTGAGGCGAGACCGCGCACCGGCAAACCATTCAGGACGCGCCGCGTACGGAGCGTTTTCTGCGTAATCTCGAACAGCGCCCAGGCAAATCCGACCGCGACCAGGAGGTGCAGCAGATGGTGCGCCGGTGACAGCAACTCATGCAGCGCGATCAGGCACAGCGCACCGATGTGATCGCTGCCTGACAGCGGACGTTCCGCCACGCCCAACAGGTGGGTTCCCACCACCGGCACAAGCGACAAGATGAGGATGGCCGCCAAGCCGATCACCAGCAGTCGCTGATAGCGCCGCTCTCCGACGACGGTCCCGGAGCGGAGCCACGGACGCCGCGAATCAACCACGCCGGCGGCGGGCCTCGTCGACGAGTCTGGCCAGTCGATCCAACTGCGCGGGGTCACGTTCCGCCAGCACGTTGACGAAGCACGCCGCCAGCCGCTCCGGGGCGAAGTCGATCACTCCTTCCACCATGCGGCGCGATACAAGATCCTGGAAGTCTGCGGGTTCCATCGCGGCTTCGTAGTGCAGCAGCCCGCGCATCTTGCGGCGCGTGAGGATCTGCTTCTCCACGAGCTTGTTCAGGACGGTCACCACCGTCAGCAGCGCCACAGGATGGTCCACGATCACCATCTCGTGCACCGTGCGCGCGGTGACCGGTTCATCCAACTGCCACACGGCGGTCAGGAGCCGGGCCTCGAGATCACCGAGGACCTTCGCCAAGCCGTCGGCAGAGAGGCGTACGGCGTCGCCCACTTTCGGCTGTGCGGGCTTACGCGGCCTCATCGGGCGTCTCCGGGCGGATGATGATGCGCATGGCCGGAGGTCTTCGCCTTGAAGGCCGGCACCGTGATCCGGTCGTGTGTCAACTCCGCAGGTGTCGCTTCGCGCGCCTGCGTGCCTTCGGGCGCCTGCCACCACGAGGCCTCGTCGCCGGCGCGCAGGCGGTCGCGCACCTTCATCACGGTGAACATGCCACCCATGTCGATGTATCCATGCGGCCCCTGCGCCCCCATCATGGGCAAGCTGTTCTTGGGGACGGGCATCCCCATCTCGCCCATGCCGCCCATGCCATCATGGCCCATCGTCATGTACTCGGGAATGATCGGCTGTACGGCCTTGTCGATCACCTCAGCGTCGGCGCCAAGCATGCTTACGCCGCTATGACCCATCTGCGTCATGGTATGATGCGACATGTGGCAATGCAGCGCCCAGTCACCCGGATTATCTGCAACGAATTCCATCGTTCGCGTAGAGCCCACCGGGACGAGCTGGGTCACTTCCGGCCACCGCGCCGAGCGCGGGATGTCACCGCCATCGGTCGCCACGAGGGTCCAGGTGTGTCCGTGAATGTGAATGGAGTGGTGGCTCATCGCGCTCAGATTGCCCAGACGGATCCGCACCAGCTCATTGCGCTCCACCATCAGCGGCGCGGTTCCCGGATACGCTTTGCCGTTGAATGTGAGCACGTTGAACTCGAGCATCTCATTCGGGTCGGGGCGACGGGCACCGGGAAGCACCTTCCACTCGCTGGACAGCAGGGCAAAGTCCCGATCCGGACGACGCTCCGGCGCCACGCGCGGATGAATGACGAACATGCCCATCATGCCCAGCGCCTGCTGCGTCATCTCGTCACGATGCGAGTGGTACATGTAAGTGCCATGCTGGCGCAACGTGAACTCGTACCGGAACGTCGACCCTGAGGGGATCGGCGCCTGACTGAGGCCGGACACACCGTCCATGCCCGAGGGCAGGATGATCCCATGCCAGTGGACGCTCGTCTCGGCCGGGAGGTGGTTCGTGACGTAGATGCGTACGCGGTCACCTTCCACCGCTTCGATGGTGGGGCCCGGGGTGCCCCCGTTGAAGCCCCAGCACTGGGCTTGCAGGCCGGGGGCGAACTCGTGCTCGACGGGCTCCGCGATCAGGTGAAAAACCTTCACCCCATCGACGATCTTGAACGGCAACGTGGTCCCGTTCGGCGTGACCACCGGCGTGTAATCGCGGCCAGGACGCCCTGGTGCATACACCGTCCCAGCCGTGTGTGATACGGTCGTGCGCGCGAGCGCCTGCGCGGCGCTGGGCAATCCCACCAGCGCGCCGCTCGCGACGGCACCGAGCCCGGACGTGATCAAACTGCGGCGGTTCATCTTCGAGGTGTCGCTCACGGCAGGCTCGTCCCCACGGCGCGCTCCAGTTGAATACGGGCCTTCCAATAATCACTCATCGCGTCGATGTATCCTTGACCGGCGCTCAGTTCACCCTGCCGTGCCTGCAACAGGCCGAACACGCTCACCGCCATGGCGTTGTATTGCAGCTGCGTCTCCTCGGTCACCCGACGACGCAGGGGTACGACACGCGCCCGGTACTCCTCGAAACGGGCGCGGGCCGACGTGAGCAGGGCGTGTGCGGCGCGAACATCAGCGCGCACGGACAAGGCGAGCGCCTCCTGTCTGGCTACGGCCGCGCGTAATTCGCTTTGTGCGCGCAGCATGCGCGCCTGACCGCGGTCGAAGAAGGGCAGCGGAATGGAGAAGCCCGGCCCACTCTTGAACGGGCCGCCATCTTCACCTTCGCCGGCGAACGAGAGGGTTCCGTCGGGGAGCAGCCGAAAGCGGCTCGTGAGCCCGAGCGCCTTCCCCGCGACGTTCACGTCCTGTAGCGCCGCCGCCAGATCGAGCCGGCTGACCGCCGCGAGCGTCAACAGCGAATCCACCGGGGGGTCGGTGACCGGTACGTCCGGCAGCCGCTGCGGAAGCATCAGCGACGCGCCCGTGGTGGATACACCAAGTGCTTTCACCAACTGCTCTCGGCTCGCCTGACTTTCCCCGCGGGCGTGAATGGCTCCTGCCTGAAACTCTGCAGCCGCCGCGCGTTCGCTCACCAGATCGAGCTCCTGCAGGTTGCCGGCAGCGTGGATGGCGGTTGCCGCCGTGGCCGACGCAGCGGCGGCCGCATGCGCCCGTTCACTGATCTCACTGTTCTGCGCGGCCGCGACAGCCTCCACCAGGCTGGCTCTCACCTGCGCGGTGTACTGGAACACCTCGTCTGCGACGCGAAGCCGGACGCTCGCCAACTGCGCCTCCGCAACCCGTCGGCGTAGCGGCTGTGACAGGAGGTCGACGAATGATTGGGCGATTCCGAACTCCTGAAAGCGCCCCGCGGTGAAGCGTTCGAGCGAGAAGACGGGATTCGCAATCAGCGCTGCCTGCACGACATCGGCCCGCGCGAGCCCCAACTCCGCGTAGGTCGCGCGGAGGGCAGGGTGCGAGATGAGGGCGATACGCACTGCCGACTCGGCGGTGAGGGGCTGTGACAGCAGACGCTGGACGGTGTCGGCGTCGACCACAATACCAACGCCGAAACGCGTGGGGACCGCGCTGTTGACGCGAGGCCGCAGCAGGTCGTCGACGCTGGCCACCTCGCGTTGCAGCGAACCGTGGGCACAGGCGCCCGAAAAAGCGACCGAGCCTACCGTCAGGGACCGGGCAACGAGACGTAGCGCTGGCCCTTTAAGGAAATGAACAGGAAGTCGCACGATCTGAGGACGAGGGGGCACACAACCGATGGGCGGAATTTATGCCGCATAAAGTGTAGTGGTACCCCCATGCGGAGGCCCGTACTCAGGAGGCCGGCGTCTGCGAATCTGGGGTTGAGGTGGCGACGAGAACGGCCGTGATCAGCAACACAAGGGCGCCGAGGAGCACCTCGAGCGCGACCGCCACGCGCAGGTTACGAAGTCCGCGCAGATGGCCGGCCTGAGGCGCGAAGCGTCGCCAGTTCAGCGCGCCGACCGACACGATGACCGCGACGGCAACGAGCTTCACTAGCAGCCGGAGACCGTACGACGACGTGCCGAGAAGGCGCACGTCCTGCAGGTGAAGCCAAGCGGCAAAGGCGCCCGTCGCGCCAACCACTGACGCACCCACCAGCGCCGTCGGGGCGAAGGCCTTGAGCAGGGCGGGCAGCAGGCGTTTGGGCACGACGGCCCCATTGAGGTTGATGGGCCGGGAGCGGAGCCCGACCAGAGCCACAACGGCCAGACCGCCGAGCCACAATCCGGCCCCGAGCACGTGCATGGTGTCAAGGAAAACGGCGAGCGCTGACAAGTGAGGGACCGCGGCGGCGTGGCTCGACAGGGAAGATGAGAGCGCCAGGGTGATGGTCCCTGCCAGCGCCACGCCCCAGCCACCCTGGATGCCCCCGAATCGTGCAATGCCTCGTCGCGCGGCATCCAGGCCAACGAGCACTGCTGCGACAGCGGCGATCTGAAGGAGCCATGCCCGACCCCACAGAGTCTGCGTCACGATCATCTGGACAAGCCCCGCATCGAATGATTCGCTCGGATCGTAGAAGGCCAGAGTCTGCGCGATGAGACGACAGAAGGCAGCGGCCGTGACCAGCAGTGCGGCGTAAAATCCCCAGCATGCCGCTTCCCGCTCGGCGGCACGCGCGACCTCTGGCTCGCCCGACTCCCTCCTGAGTACCGGTATCGCGACCGCGGCGAACGAGACCGAGCCCACGATCAGCATCATGCCGAGGTACAGCGCCCACCGGATGAAGACGTAGGCAGGAGATTCTGCGTCGAAGCTCATGGGGAGAGGAGGGAATTGGGACGGCGAGGGCAGCCTTGCGCAACTTCTCGCTTTATCCTACATAAAGCGAGGCATGGTTCAGCGCAACGCGCCGTAAGTGGCTTTTGAAGCCATGATGGCATCCAACCTGCCTTGGCGAGGGAGTCGGCATGACCAACCACGACCATCAGCACCACTCCATCGGCGCGGAATCCGGCCATTCCCAGCACTTGCAGGCAGCTGAGGCGGAACACGCGGCACGCGTCCCCGGCGGGATGGACGTTCACGCCCATGCGGCGCACGACAAGCACGCTGGCCACTCCGTCGCGATGTTCCGCGACAGGTTCTGGGGGACACTCGTGCTCACGCTGCCCACGCTCCTGTGGGGGCACATGCTGCAGTCGGCGCTCGGGTATACCGCGCCTTCGTTCGAGGGAGCGCACCTCATTCCCGCGCTGTTCGGAACCGCGGTGTTCGCATACGGCGGCATTCCATTTCTGCAGGGGGCCATTCGCGAGATCCGGGACCGGCTCCCTGGCATGATGACGCTCATCTCGCTCGCGATTACGGTGGCATTCGTTTTCAGCGCGGCCGTGTTCGTCGGCTTTCCCGGCATGCCCCTCTGGGAGGAACTGGCGACGCTCGTAACCATCATGCTGCTCGGCCATTGGATGGAGATGCGCTCCATCTCACAGGCGCAAGGCGCGCTCGGCGAACTCGCGAAGCTCCTTCCTGCCACCGCCGTCCGCGTTCACGGGCAGGGCGCCGAAGAGCGGCTCACGGAGGTATCGGTCGACCAGTTGGTGGTCGGGAACGTGGTGTTGGTGCGCCCCGGAGCGAACGTGCCCGCGGCCGGGGGGGGGCGGGCGGGGGGGGGCAGCGGGAAAGAGTGCCGGTGG
>JACVCT010000267.1 GCA_016741895.1 Gemmatimonadaceae bacterium
GGCGGGGGGGCGGTCCCCGCCGCATGGTTGGGGGGTGGTGCCGGGGCGTCACCGGTAGGCGGTGGCGAAAAGGGTCGGGGGGCAGAATGGGCCCCGCCGCACCGATGCGCAGGCCGCCACGGGAGAGCGGTGCAACCGTGAGGCGCGTGCGATCGTCATCGGCCGCCACCCAACCTTCGCGCTGCGTGTTGTAGCCGGCGATGGCGCCAATGATGGCACCGGGAAGCGCGAGCAGTACTGCGCCGCCACTCGCCGATGGAGACGGGCCAAAGTTGCCGCAGATGAGCTGATCCGGCGGGCAGTCGGGCTTCTTGTTGGACGACGAGGCACCCATCAAGGCTCCGGAAATGGCACCAATGAGTGCGCCGACCCCGAACCCCTGCATGGTGCGGCGCTGCATGCCAATACTGTGCTCGACCCGAAGCGTGGAGGAGAGGGAGAAGCGCTGCGGTTCTCCTTCGGTGCTGTCCGGCATGATGAGCAGCGTGTCGCCCACTCGGCCGGTGAGGGCGCCCGTGACGAGTGGGCGGCCGCTTGTCATATCGACGAGGCGGACGCGCGGGTGCGCTGAGATAGGTGTCGGCGAAGTCTGGGCTTTGACCTGCGCACTCAGCAGGCACAATATCAGCGGGCAGAGGCTGGCGCGAAGCGTGTGGTGGATCGTCACAGTACACCTCGTGGTTCAAGTAGGCGGTCAGGGTCTGGAGCTGCGCCTAGATTTGAGCCACCAAAACGGCCGGGCCATACGTCGGGTGACGTAGGGCTGCGCATTGCGGCCCGACCCGCGCATCGCGCAAGCGGAAGTCCCTGTCGTCGCGTTGCACTGTGCGGGCCGTAGGCAATACCGATACCGTATCCATTATCTGGACGGTATCAGCCTGCCTTCACCGATTCTGCTGGGCGCGATACTCGTCCACCGGGAGCCCGCCAATCCCCCAGTCTTCGAGTTCGACCTCATCAATGACGACGAAGGTGGTGGCCGGGCTCTTGTTGAGCACCTGCACCATGAGTTCAGTCACTCCGGCAATCAGCTCGGCTTTCTGCGCGCGGGTTGCGCCTTCGCGCGTGATCTTGATGTTGATGTAGGGCACGGGTGTCGGTCCGGTATTGAGTGTGAGGGGCGTTGACCCGGCTGGCGATCAGTTCTGCAGGTCGAAGTGAAAGACCTTGGACATGATTTGCCAGCGGCCGTCGGTGTGTACGAGTGTCAGGAAGTCGGTGAAACGCTTTGGCCCTATGGCGCATTCAGCGCGCACAAACGCAAGGACTGGTCCACCCAGTTCGATCGAGATGATCCGGTCCTGCCGTACTTCACCGCGGCTGGCGGGAGACGGCCGGGCATCAACGATCGGGAAGTACTCGTCCATGCTCCGGTACATCAAAGGGTGTTCCGTTGGACTCACGTAGTGTGCTCGGGGATGAAACACGCGCGCGAGGCGTTCCGAGTCACTGTAGTGCAGACCGTCAAAGTACTCGGCGATCACGGCAGCGATGGCCGTATACGAGTCGGCATGAGCCGTGGCCATGTCAGGCGCCTACCGCCAGCGTAGCGTCCGCAGCAGTCGCTCCCTGATGCGGTTCAGCGCCAGCCGCCCAGCGCAAGGCGGCTTCGGCTACGCGTTGACCCAGATGCTCGGCGGTCGCCCGATCGGACGCTGGTGGCACCAATTCAGCGGGCTGGTCGGCGTTGGATTGCGCCATGGCGCCGAGAAAGCCTGCCAGCCGGTTGAGGTCTTCGGGTGAACCCTGGCTGGTATGGTTTCCCGGAAGCAGCCCAAGTCCAACCCAGATCATCCCATGCTGCATGGCAAAGAGATTGAACTGCTGCAGTGTGTTGAGCTTGTCGCCGTTGTAGCCGGCGGAGTTGGTGAAACCTGCAGCCAGCTTGTCCTTCCAGCGCTGCGCCGCCCAACGGCTCGAGGTGGCGTCGAGAAAGGCCTTGAACTGGGCCGAGGCTCCGGCCATGTACGTCGGTGCCCCCATGACAATGGCGTCGGCGTGGTCGAGTTCCTCCCAGTGCGCCTCGTACTTCTCAATGGGAATCAGCACCGCGTCGACGTGTGGTACGCGGGATGCCCCACGGTGAACCGCCTCGGCCTGCACCTTGGTGTGGCCATACCCGCTGTGATAAACGATGGCGACTCGTGCCATGACGTTGCTCCTCGTGGTTGGTGGTGACGCAGCAGGCCGCGATGTGCCTGTCGTTACGAGGAGCAATCTGGTTACCTTAAGTTACCTGAACCATCACCCTTACGAAGAATCGGGTTACCACGCGGTAACCGGAGACAACGATGCCGGTACCGATGCGCAAGAACCGGGTGACGCCTCCACCCGCCGAATGTCCCCTGACGGAATGCATGCGTGTCATTGGTGGCGCATGGAAGCCGCACATCATCTGGTACCTGCGCGAGACGCCGCGTCGCTTCAGCGAGCTGCGTCGCGACGTGCACGGCATATCGGCCAAGGTACTGTCTGCTCGCCTCGTAGAGTTGGAGCAGATGGGCGTGATCTCCCGCCACGTCATGCCGACGTCACCACCAACCGTGGAGTACGCGCTCACCGAGCTTGGTCGTGAGCTGCAGCCGCTCATTGCGGCCATCGTGGAGGTGGGGCACAAGCTGAAGCAGCGTCGCGCCCCTGTTGTCAGGCGTCGCGTTTCGTCTTGATGGAGGCGCCCGCCGCTATCAGCAGCGTTCCGCCGAGCACAACCCACAACCCGGGCCCGAGCTGTGCCACCAGCAATGGGTTCTCCTGCATGGCCCGGTAGGTGGCGGGCACACCGGCGAGTATCCATGCTGTGAACAGTGTGAGGCACAAACCGAGACTGCCAAGCAGCCAGTGTAATGCGCGCCGCGGCTTCGTCAGCAACATCACACTCACAACAGCGGCCAGTAGTCCGCCCGCGGCAAGCAGCTGCCCGTTGAGCCCCGTGATGCCTCGCAGCGGATGCAGGCCGGCATACAAGGTGAACCACGGCAGCCACGAACCGACAACGACCAACGTCCCGCCTGCTATTCCTACGAAGCCTGACACGGCTTCGCCGCGAACGACGGAACGCTGCGGTGCCAGGGACGCGCGCAGAACCTGTTGTACCATGTGTGACCTCCCGGAGTGGTGTGGCGGCGAGACTGTCCCGCCGCCACGAAGACGCAGACGCCGTGATGCGGCTTACGGACGCACGCCGAAGAAGAGGAACAGGTTGGTGGGGATGTCACCGGTGATGCCGTTCCCCGCTTCCTGCAGGGTGCGCACCGTGGCCAGATCCTTGGCTGCCGCGATGCTGTTCCACACCTGCGGGTCGGTCACGCCAATGACTTCAATCTCCCACCAGCCACTGGCGCGCTGATCCACGATGTGGCTGTGGGCCGGGAGTGGCAGGTTCTCGGCGCCCGCGCCAAACACACGCGAGGCATCGATGGTGGACGGATGATTGATGCACTGTCCCACTGTCGGGCAATGCAGGCCTTCCGGCTCGAAACCCAGCGGCGTCATGACGTACACCACCGGGATGTTGCCACCACGAGGCCTCGCTGATGGTTCCGCGCCCAACACACAGCCGGAGCTTGCGCCACCAGTCGGTTCGCCCTTGCAGAAGAAAGGCTTGTTGTAGAAGAAGGTCACGGCTTTTCCATCGAACCAGCCGGCGGTCGTGCCGATGTCGGCATCGGCGTGCGCATTGTGCGACGAGGCCGAGGCGGAGGGTGCCAGTACCGGATCGGCTGCCGTGGGGCTTTGGTCGGCACAGGCGGTCATGGCCAGGGCGGCCAGCAGCGCGACGGCCGATTGCGTAAAGGGGCGCATCGTCTCTCCTTCAATTTGGGGGGGACCCCGCAGCAGCGGGGCAGAGGTCCGTGTGGACATCCCTCGGGGTACGTGCGCCGTTGAAGCATGGATTGCCGTGGATGCATGTATGAAGAGGAAAAAATGCGGACAAACTTCACTGCCACTTCGGGTGTCAAAGCGAGAGAACAGCCAATCCTTCCGCATCCACATCTCCTCCCCATGTCCTTTGCACGTCGCGCCCACGGACTGATGTATGTCTTGCTGCTGGCTGCGCCGCTCGCCGTGTCTGCGGCGCAGCCGACTCCAGCGCCGCCGGTCGCGTGCGCGGATTCCGGCGCGGCCTTTCGCCGGATCGTCTCCGAGTTCCAGGGCCGGCAGCAGAACGCCGCCATTTCTGTTGGAGTGGGTGCGGGCGGCCGCAGGGTGTTTCGCGAAGCCAGTGGATTCGCCAATCTCGAGCAGCGCATCGCCGTGCAGCCCGACATGGCGTTCAGCATTGCCAGCATCACCAAGGCCTTCACCGGGGTCGCGCTGCTCAAACTCGCCGAGACAGGTCGCATTGATCTCGATCGCGAGGTGCAGCACTACGTGCCGGCTTTTCCGCGTCATCCTTCCGGCCGGCCGGTGACGTTGCGCCTGCTGGCGCATCATCTGGCTGCGCTGCGACACTGGGGAGCGGAACGGGACAGCGCCCTGTACGCCAGACGCTTTGCCGACATCAATGACATTCTGCCGCTGTTCCGTGATGACCCGTGGCTGCCCGACGTGGCACCACTCGGCAAGCCGGCATACTCCAGCTATGGCTACAATCTGCTCGGCATGGCCATGCAGTCGGCCACGGGTACGCCCTTCCCGCAACTGCTGCGCGATCTGGTGCTGAAGCCGCTCTATCTGTCGTCGGTGCAGTTTGACGCCCCCGGTCTCGGCGGAGCGCTTCGGCCGGCCCGGTATTCGTGGTATGATCTCAGCGACTTCCACGACCTGACAGACGCGCCGCAGCGCGTCCCCGACTGGGACTACAGTCACAACATGGCCGGGGGCGGGCTCATTGCGAACGTGGATGACCTGCTGGTTTTCGGTCGTGCGATGCGCGCGCCGGGCCTGCTGAACAGTACATCCATTGAACGCCTCTGGACCCGGCCCATCGTACAGGGTGTGCAGGCGACCATGAGTTTCGGCTGGTATCCGAGAGCCACCCCCGCGCGCCTCAGCATCAGCGGATCGAACGCCGGCGTGCAGGCCGGCCTCACGGTGTGGAAGGAGGCCGACGTCGTGGTGGCGGTGCTGGCCAACAGCTGGGGGCGTGGTTCACGCAGCGGCGAGTTCATGGACGACGGTCCTGACGGGCTCGTGGGGCGGCTCGCTGCAGTGTGCGGCGCGCGATAGCCGGTGCCACGCGCGCCGCACGTCTGGCGTTCAGGTCCGTGTCGCCGTTGCGCGCCGCCGGCGTTGCATCCAGCCAAAGGCAGCCAATCCCGCCGCCAGCAAGCCATGCGGCCCTGGCTCAGGCACGGTGGTCACCGGCCCGTTGCCATACTCGATGATGTAGCCGAGTGCACCGCCCGATTGTTCGACCGAGACCCATCCGTACGTTGTTGGGTTTCCGCCGAAGATGCTGAGCGCCAGCAGGTCATAGTTCTCAAAGCCTGCTGCGGCGACGGGGTGGCCGGGCCGCCAGTTGGTGTAGCTTACCAGTTGTCCGGCTTCGGGTCCGCCAAGCCAGCGCCACTCGCCTTCTGTTGCGGCGTCACTCGCGCCTAGCCACGCGGTGCCTGTACCACCGAATCCGAACAGATACGAGAAGGCGCCGTTGATGAAATCCTGCTCGGCCTGCGATGTGATGGTAGCCAGATAGCCCTGCAGACCATTGTACGTACTCGCCTCCGCCGCACTCTGCGCGGTCGCGAACGAGAAGGGTTCGAAAATGCTGACCGGTGACAGGTAGCGATACCAGTGCCCATTGCCGCCTGATGCGGTGGACCACTGGACAAGCTGGTCGGATTGTGCGGACGCGCTTGTCGGG
>JACVCT010000268.1 GCA_016741895.1 Gemmatimonadaceae bacterium
AAGGCGAGATCGGAGTTGGTGATGCCGAGGAAGCCCTTGGGCGACACGGCCTTGGCCAGCACCTTGAGATTCGACGAGTATTCCGCCGCATCAAACAACCCGGCCTTCAGGTTGTTGCGGGGATCGGAAGCGGGCGACGCGGCCGGAGTCGGCTTGGCACCACCGGCGCAGGCCGAGAGGCCAATCGCAGCAGAGAGCACGACGGCAGCGCGGGACGTGAGGCGCATGTGCGTTGGGATGGGTAGGAGCAGAACAGTCCGCGATGCGGACGACAGCGATATCTGTAATCTACGGAGCGCGGGAGTTGTGTATTTCCGATTGGTCCCGCCTACGATGCTTTTGGTCACGAATTCCGAAGCTGCTCGCATCCCCTGAGCGCAGTGGCGGGTGCCCCATCACCCGGGAGGCACGGCACATCACTTTTGTGATTCGTCGTATCCCAGCCCAGTGCGGGTCGTCGTCGTTGCTGGCCTGTGCTCCCGAATCCCGGATCCATTTCTCCTTCCGGAGTATTCATACCGGGGAATGCGCGTCACCGCGCATTTTCGGGGATTCCCTGAGGCGTTTCCGAAGGAATGCCCTACGCCGCGATTTCCGCGGCTGCGTCAACACTATAGGCAGCAGCGTCAGGCCGTCCGGCGCATGATGCGCTGCGTTCACCGCTCGTCGGTTTCACAGCTTTCCGAGGCACCTCCCATGCGTCGATACGTGTACTTCCTAGCCGCGGCCCTCGTGGGCACGACGGCGACCGCCAGCGCGCAGACTCAGCCGCCGGCCCGTCTTCCTGCCACCAAGGTGGTGGGTGATTCCCTCAAGGCCCTGACGGTGCAGAACGACCGCCACACGGCCGTCACGGTGTACGTCGAAGCCGGCCGCAGCGAGCGCGCGCTCGGCACGGTGAGCGCCAACAGCATTGGCACGCTCGAGCTGCCGTCGTGGGCCCTCACGGGTCAGTCCACGCTCAAGCTGTTTGCCAAGGCCGAGGGTGAGGGCAACCTCGTGGCGCGTTACGCCATGCCGGTGAACGATTCGCGTTTCGGTCTGCTCGTGCCGCCCGTCAAGGGGCTGCCGCGCACCGACAGCGTGGTGATTTCGCGTCCCACGTCGGCCGGCACGGCGGCGACGGTGACCATCGACAACGAGCGCGATCGCCCGGTGACGGTGTACGCCGAGCAGGGCCTGGTGTTCGTGCGTCTGGGTGAGGTGGCGGCGAACACGCAGTCCACGCTCGTCGTGCCGACGTCCATCACGCGCAGCAAGGGCGAGGTGCGGGTGTTTGCCCGTCCGCAGGGCGCGCAGCAGCTCAGCACCAAGGCGCTCAAGCTCAAGGAAGGCGACAACATCGCGGTCATCGTGATGTAAGTCGCCGCGGTCCGGTGCGACCGGCCTGACACGTTGGTGTCAGCCGCGTCGCACCAGTACTGCTCCACCAATGACCAGCAGGATACCCGCCACGCGGGTGATGCTGATGGATTGCACGGGCACACCAAAGGCCCCCCAGTGATCGAGCAGGATGGCCGTGAGCAATTGGCTTGCCACACTGATGGTGAGCATGTTGGCCACGCCAATTCGGGGCGCCGCAAAGGCCGCTCCCGCCACGAACACCGCACCACAGAGCCCGCCAATCCAGGCCCACCAGGGCAGACTGCGCATCAGCGTGGCGTCGGGTACGGCGCGCTGACCAAGGGCCACGGCCACGAGTGCGAGTGTGCCGACCAGAAAGGACACCAGCGCCGCATTGACCGGTGAACCGATGCCGCGGGCCAGCGTGGCATTGATGGGCCCCTGAATGGCGATGAGCGTGCCGGCACCAAAGATCAGGGCGATGGCCGTCGTGGCCGCAGAAATTGAGGTCATGGCCTCAATCTAGAACGGCCCGACAGGCTCCGGTCCATTGGCGGCACCCGGGGCTGGCTGGCCTCCACCGCGGCACCGTAGCTTGCGCTCATGCGCCTTCCTGTCGCGCCACACGCCGTGGGCAGACTGCTCCGTCACGGACTGTTCCGTCACGGACTGCTGGTTCTCCTCGCGCCGCTGGGCGCCTGCCACCTGCTGCGGCCGACCCCGGTGGCCCCCTTCCGGCCGGTCGCCCCAACGGACACACAGCGCGTGGACCTCTGCACGACGGCCTGTCGTGACTCGGTGGACATCGTCGCGCTGGGTGTAAGTGGCTTCCTCATCATGCCATGGCGCGACACCACACGACTCGTGCTCACCCCACCGGCCTATTCCAATCCCGGCGCCGTTCGCGTGGCCGTGTGGGATGTCGTGCGCGGTGTGCGCAGCAACGCACCGCAGGTGTGGGACGCGGTGCGACGCATGCCGGCAGCCGACAGTGCGCGCTGGGCGCGTGTACGTGCGGTGCTCGTGGGCCACGGGCACTACGATCACCTCATGGACCTGCCGACGCTTGCGCCCTGGTTGCCCAACGCCACCGTCTACGGCAGCCCGAGCGTGGTTCATCAGTTGCATCCCGTGCGCCGCAGCCTGCCCAGTGATTCCGTGAGTCCGCAGGCGACCGGCGGCTCCGCGATACGCGTCGGCCCCTCCGTGAGCGCCCATGCGCTGGCCTGGGATCACGCCCCCAACCTCTGGGATTTTGGCCTGCGCTACACCATCGCACCGGGACGCGAGCACGCGCCGCGCACGCAGTTGCCACGCCGTGCCCGCGATTGGCGCATGGGCAACGTGCTGGCCTGGGCGGTGGATAGCCACGACGCGAACGGTGCGGTGGCGCTGCGGATCTTTCTGCACGATGCAGCGGCCACGGGCGACGTGGTGCGCGCGGCTGTGCGCAGCCTGCAGACGCTGCCCGCGGCGCGCCGCACGCTGTCACTCGTGGTCCCGGCCAACTACGACAACGCCGCCGGCTACCCCGACGTATTATTGGCCACACTGCAGCCCGACCATGTGCTGTTGGCACACTGGGAGGACTTCTTCCGCCGACCCAGCCAGCCGCTGCGCATCGTGCGGGCAATCCGCGGCCCACAGTTTCTCGAGCATGTCACACCGTACGTGGGCGCACGCTGGACCGCGCTGACGCCGGGCAGTGTGCTGCGTCTACGGACCGACTGACCACGGCATGACCACTTCCTCCTCACCTTCCGTCGTGTCCGACGCCTCCTTCACCACTGCGGTTCACCTCGCCCGTCGGCTCGATACGGAAATTGGGCAGGTCATCATCGGCCAGCAGCAGGTGCGCCGTGAAGTGATCACCTGCCTGCTGGCCGGAGGTCACTGCCTGCTGCGCGGCGTGCCCGGCCTGGCCAAGACGCTGCTCATCAAGACGCTCGCCGATGCCATGCATCTGGCGTTCAGCCGCATTCAGTTCACGCCGGATCTCATGCCCTCGGACATTGTAGGCACCGAGGTCATCGAGGAGGATCCGGTCACGGGCACACGCAAGGTGCGCTTCATTCCGGGACCGGTGTTTGCCAACGTCATTCTCGCCGACGAAATCAATCGCACACCGCCGCGCACGCAGTCGGCGTTGCTCGAAGCCATGCAGGAGTACCAGGTCACGGTCGGCGGCGTCAGGCACACGCTCGAGCGGCCGCTCTTCGTGCTGGCGACCGAGAATCCCATCGAACAGGAGGGCACACATCCACTGCCCGAAGCGCAGCTCGATCGCTTCATGTTCAATGTGGTCATCGACTATCCGGATCTCGAGGACGAGCGACGCATTCTGGCCGACACCACGGCCGACGGCGGGGCGGTGGTGACACCGGTGGCCAGTGCTGCGGAGCTCGAGGCCGCGCGCCATCTCGTGCGCGCCATGCCGGCGGCCAGCAATGTGGTGGACTACGCCCTGCGCCTCGTGCGGGCCACCCGCCCCAACGACACGTCCTGTCCGCCCGAACTGCGCAGCTGGCTGCGTTGGGGAGCCGGTCCGCGCGCCGGTCAGGCCCTGCTGCTCGGCGCCAAGGCCACCGCACTGCTCGATGGGCGTGCGGTGCCGTCACTCGATGACGTGGCGCAGGTGGCCCTGCCCGTGCTGCGTCACCGCCTGCTGGTGAACTTCCGTGCAGAGGCCGAGGGCGTGTCGCCCGATCGGGTCGTCGGCATGTTGCTGGACCGCGTGCGGCCCTGAGCGTCGGCGTACACATGGCACATCCGCGCGCCGACCTGCTGTCTGCGTCGTCCGAGACGACGCAGAGCGGTGTGGCGCCCTCGCTGATTGCGGCCATCGATGATCTCGAGTTGTCGGCGCGTGTGGTGGTGGAAGGCCTGCGCATCGGCGATCATCGCAGTCCCTTTCAGGGCGCCGGGGCGGAGTTCCATCAGCATCGGCCGTACCGCAGCGGTGACGATCTCAAGCACCTCGACTGGAAGCTGTTTGCGCGCAGCGACCGCCTGTACACGCGGCGCTATCGCGAATCCACCAACGTGGGTGTCATGCTCGTGGTGGATACCAGCGGCTCGATGGACCATCCACCGGGCGCCGCCAACTCGAAGCTGCGCTACGCCGTGCTGCTCGCTGCGGCGCTGGCGCATCTCGCCACCGAGCAGGGCAACGCCGTTGGCCTCATGAGCCTGGCCCCCACGATCAGCGCGGACGACAGTCGGGTGCGCTATGTGCCGGCGCGTCGTGGTCGGGTGCACCGCCGGGTGGTGATGGCTGCGTTGGATGCGCTCCAACCGGGTGGCCTCTGGGATCCACCACTGGCCATCGGGCGAGCGGCTGAACTGCTGCAGCGCCGCGGTCTGATCATCGTGCTCTCCGACTTCTACGATGAGCCGGACGCCACTCGACGTGAGCTTCGCCATGTGGCGCGTCACGGGCACGACGTGGCACTGCTGCAACTCGTGGCAGCCGATGAACGCCGGCTGCCCTTCACCCGGCAAGTGGAAGTGGTCGAACCCGAGACCGGTCAGCGCCTGCTCATCGACCCGGAGCAGGACGCGGCAGCGTACGGTAAAGCACACGCCGCCTTCCTGCGCGAGTGGCAGGACTTTGCTCGGCAGGAGGGCATCGACCATGCCCGCATTGACTGCGACCTGCCGCCGGAACAGACGCTGCGCGACTACCTGCTCCGTCGCATGCGCGGTGCGGCCGCGCATCACAGCGCCCACGAACACACGGCGGGCTGACGCGTGCCGCTGCAGTGGCTCGTTCCCATGGCGGCCGTCGGCGCCCTCGCGCTGCTGGTGCCACTCCTGCTGCATCTGCTCAGTCGGCGTCCGCCGGACGTCGTGTCCTTTCCCTCGCTGCAGCTCCTGCGGCGCGCGGCACTGCGGCCCACGCAGCGTGCGCGACTCACCGACATCCCGCTGCTCGTCGTACGCATGGCCGTGCTTGGCGTGGCGGTACTGGCCCTCATGCAACCGGCATGGCAGCATCGCGAAGCGGGAGTTGCTGCGTCTCCGTCCGTAATCGTGCTGCGCGACACCACCGCCCTGCCTCTCGAGGAGTCGGCCACCGTTGACGAGCGCCGTGGGCTCGGCAGCGTGGACAGCACCGGCACTCACACCGATGTGCGCCTGCTGGCCCCGGCGCAGCTTCGCGACGGTCTTCATGCAGCGGTGGCCTGGCTGAGCACGAGACCTGCGCCACGCGTGCTCGAAGTGCACTCGCGCTTCCCGCTCTGGGCCATCGACTCGGCAGATGTGCAGGCGCTGCCCGCAGACATCACGCTGCGATTGATCGTGCCGCCTCCCGCCTCGCGTTCCGCGCAGTTCCCTGCGCGTGAGTCGGCCTACAGCACAGGTAATACCCTGCCCTGGCCGCCCGACGATTCAGCGGCTGCGTGGTGGAATGT
>JACVCT010000013.1:0-16349 GCA_016741895.1 Gemmatimonadaceae bacterium
CCGCCGAATTGGGATGGCCTCGAACTTACCGATTGAATCGAAATCGATACACGCCCAACGCGCGGCTAACTGCCCGCACTACTTCCACTTACCGAACTCGGTCGAACTCTAGACCGGACACGCCTGACCCGGAACTGATCAGTTTCGGGTTTTGTGTTTGGGTGGTGAGTCGTTGGTCAGTCGAACTGATAACTCACAACTTGAACTCAAAACTCAAAGCTGACCGGACTTTCGGTTAGCCCTGAGCTTTGAGTTCAAGTTTTGAGTTGCGGGTTGCGCCTTGTCGCGCGCCGCTGCATCCCCAAAGCACCACGACGCCCCTGACGCTTGCGCGCGGGACGTCGGGCTTCGCCAGCGCACGTTTTCAACGCGAGGGTTGGGGCCGTGGCCAACGATGTCGAAGCGGCATCTGCCGCGTTGTGCATTCCATTGCCGACCGGCCTGCCCCGCACCGAATCGGCTTCCGCATGAAGGACGCGGACTGCGTGAGCTGCGTCACGCTGCGCCCTGCTGATCGCTAATGTAGCGGCCGGCACCAGCTTGCCAAGCGGGCGTGACCATTTCGAGATGCGCGGGCGCGGCTGGCGGCATACAGGGCCGCGATCGATCTGCCATCACACCCCGACGCCCATGCAAACCCTGTGACCAATGGGGGTGTCTGAGAGGTACGCACAGCGCGAGGGATGCACCTCGCCCACGGCCCGGAGGCCGCATGCCCCACTCGACCACCATCGCACACAGTACGCCCGTCACCATCACCGGCACCTGGGAAGGCGCGCTCTACTCGGCGCACGGCCAGCAGGCCCGGCACTTTGTTCTGTATCAGCCCGCCCGCGGCGCCCAGAGCACGCTGAGCGCGGGCCCGCTGGGCAACTGCGGCATCACCCTGGTGGTGGACGACAGCGAGCCCGAGCCCCTGCAGCTGCTCGACGGCACGACCCGCGTGCTGGTGGCGCTGGCGGAACGCGCCCAGTTGCTCATCGAGGCGCGGCTGCGCGGCGACAACATGGTGGGCCACTGGGTGCAGCGTGACGGCGACGGCCGAGTCCAGGGGGAGGGCGAGTTGGTCGCTGGCCGCGTCTAGCGCCACCCCTCCGCCCAGGTCGGCGCGATGAATAGCTTTCGCGCATGACTTCCCCGACTCCCCAGACCGCCGACGTGCTCATCCTCGGCGGTGGCCCCGGCGGCTACGTGGCCGCCATTCGCGCCGCGCAACTCGGTTTCTCCGTGACCTGCGTGGAAGCCGACAAGACCCTCGGCGGCACCTGCGTGACCGTCGGCTGCATTCCGTCCAAGGCCCTGCTGCAGAGCTCGGAGCACTACGAGTGGCTGCGTCTGCATGCCGCCGAGCACGGCGTGAAGGTGGACGGTGCCAGCATCGATCTGCCCGCCATGATGGCGCGCAAGACCGACGTCGTGGCCCAGAACACCAAGGGCATCGAGTTCCTGTTCCGCAAGAACAAGATCACCTGGGCCAAGGGCTTCGGCACACTCAAGGCAGGCAACGTCATCGAGGTGCGGGCCGCCGACGGCAGCGTGAGCACCTGGCAGGGCAAGCATGTCATCATTGCCACCGGCTCGGTTCCGGTGCAGCTGCCCTTCCTGCCCTTCGACGAGAAGCGCGTGCTGTCCAACGTGGGCGCGCTGCAGATCCCCGAGGTGCCGAAGCATCTCATCGTGATCGGCGGCGGCGTCATTGGTCTCGAGCTGGGCTCGGTGTGGCGCCGCCTCGGGGCCAAGGTCACGGTGGTGGAGTTTGCGCCCACCATTCTGCCCGGCAACGATGACGATGTCATCAAGGAAGCCGACCGCATCTTTCGCAAGCAGGGCCTCGACATCCACACGGGCACCAAGGTCACCGGCGCCGATGTGCGCGCCGATGGCGTGACCATTCACGCCGAGAAGGACGGCGCGGCGCTGTCGTTTGATGGCGACTACGTGCTGGTGTCGGTGGGCCGCAAGCCGTCGCTCTCAGGCGTGGACGCGGCCGCGCTGGGTCTTGCGTTGGGCGCGCGCGGCGAGATTGCCGTGAACGACCAGATGCGCACCAACCTGCCGGGCGTGTTTGCCATCGGCGACGTGGTGGGCGGCAAGCTGCTGGCGCACAAGGCCGAGGACGAAGGCGTGATTGCCGCCGAGGTCATTGCCGGCAAGCCGGTGCACATGCACTACCGCACCATGCCGGGTGTGGTGTACACCTGGCCCGAGATCGCCACGGTCGGCCTCACGGAACAGGAAGTGAAGGCCAGCGGCCGCGCGTATCGTGTGGGCAAGTTCCCTTTCAGCGCCAACGGCCGCGCGCGCACGATGGGCGAAACCCAGGGCTTCGTGAAGTTCGTGGTGGACAAGGACACCGACGAAATTCTCGGCTGCCACATGATCGGCCCGCATGTGGCCGACAATCTCGCGCAGGTGGTGCTGGCCATGGAGTACCGCGGCAGCGCGGAGGACATTGCCATCACGGTGCACTCGCACCCGACGCTCAGCGAGACAGTGAAGGAAGCGGCGTTGTCGGCACTTGGTCGCGCACTCCACATGTAGCAAACTGCAGCTCGGAGTGATGAGCTCTGTGTTTTGAGTTGGAAGGAGCAAGGCCCGATCTGACGAGTCAGATCGGGCCTTTCCTTTTGCACTCAAACCTCAAAGCTCATCACTCCAGACTGCAGTTAAGCGTCCGGGCGGAGTTCGACGTTCACACGGGCGGTGCGGGCCGCCTGCGGGCCGGGCTCACGCACCGGGATGGCAGCCATGATGTTGGCGGCGAGGTGCGCCGGCGCCTTCACAGCCTTCATTCCCTGCGCGTCCTTGGCCACCTGATTCCAGAACTCCACGGCGCGCTCGTCGGCGCGACGGGCGTCGGCCTCGGAGGCTTCGCCATCCAGCCACTGGTGCACGGTGCCGGCGGTCGCGTCAGCGGCGGCCATGCCAGGCAGGGGTACTTCGCGATCGGTCAGCGGACGCTCGGCGCGGGGCGCCATGTTGCGATCGTCCTGCGGTTCGTTGTTGCGCATCACGCGTATTTCTCCTCGAGCAGGGCCTGAAGCGCTTCGCGTGCCCGATGCACGCGCATCTTCAGAGCGCCAACTGTTGTACCCAAGAGATCCGCCATCTCTTCGTAGGAGCGTCCTTCCACGTGTTTCAGGATGAAGGCTTCCCGGAGCGATGGGGCCAACTGCGCGAGTGCTGCATCGAGATCCTGCCGGAGTTCAGTCCGGTCGAGGTCCTCATCGGGTGTCGCGTAGCCGGAGGGCTGATCGTCTTCGTCATAGCTCAGGTGCGTGCGCCGAATGTTCTTCAGCCAGTCCTTGCACCCGTTGGCCACGATCCGGAACAACCAGGCATCGAAGCGACCGCGCACCTCTGCGAGGTGGTGATACGCTTTGATGAACGACACCTGAAGAATGTCCTCGGCGACGTCGGGACTGCCCGTCATGCCAAGCGCATGTCGATACAGCGGATCACTGTACCGGCCGATCAGCACCGCGAACGCATCGCGGTCGCCCCCCAGGACGCGGGAGATGACGTCCTGATCGGAATCGACGTCGTTCGGCGGGATTGGTGATTCCGTCATATGCACGGCGCTAGGATAACGCCACACGGACGGGATGAACACCCCTGAACGCCATCGGCCCTTTCGGGCCCGACCATGGCCGTACTGCTCGTCTCATGGGAAAGACGAGAAATGCGCGGGGAAGTCACACAGTGGTTACACGTCGCCATCGCTCAGTATCGGCAGGTTGTCGAACAAACTCCACTGTTTTTCCCGGACAGTGACACTGTGCTCGCCCAATTTCGGCGGCCGAAGGCGTACAATGCCGTTCCAGAGTGGCGAAATGCCAGTCTGTGCCAGCTCGGAAACGTCCTGACCGCTGCGTACGGCAGAGTCCGCCAAAGCCTCGTGCACCTCGCGGACCACACCGCAGGGCACGCCCGCCGCTTCGAGCCGGGCCATCCACTCGGCAGCCGGCCGCGTTTGCAGACAGAGGCTGAGCGCCGCCACCACCCGCTCGCGCTGCGCCAGGCGGCCCGCATTGCTGCGCAGGGCGGGATCGTCCGCCAGTTCGTCGAGTCCAAGCGCCCTGGCCGCCGCCAACCACTGCGTATCCGAACCCACCGCCAGTACCAGCGGCCGATCGGCCGAGGCGAAGAGCTGATAGGGGACGAGGTTGGCGTGCGCGTTCCCCCAGCGCCGCGCCGGCTGGCCGGTAACCAGCGTGTTCTGCGCCACGTTCACCAGCGACGCCAGCGCACTGTCAATGAGCGACACCTGCACCCGGCGGGCCGACACGGGTAGGGCGGGACGTCCGGCCAGGGCCGCGCGGTCCCGTGCCGCCAGCGCGGCCAGAATGCCCAGCGCCGCATCCTTTCCGGTAAGTACGTCGACGATGGCCACCCCCGCCTTCATCGGTGAACCCGTCGGCTCGCCGGTCATGGCCATCCAGCCGGACTCGGCTTGCACCACAAAATCGTAGCCGGGACGGGTGGCGTCGGCGCCGAAGCCCGAGATGCTGCACCACACAAGCCGCGGATTATGCGCCAGTAGCGCGTCAGCATCAAACCCGTATCGGGCAAGCGAGCCGGGAAGGAAGTTCTCAATCACCACATCGGCCTGGGCAATGAGCCGGTGCAGCAGCAGCTGGTCGTCCGGCGACCTGAAATCAGCCGTCAGCGACACCTTGTTGCGATTGCAGCTCAGGAAATAGGCCGACTGGCCATCGGCGGCGAAGGGAGGGCCCCAGCCACGGGTGTCATCGCCCGATTCAGGCCGTTCGACCTTGATGACATCGGCTCCCATATCGCCCAGCATCATGGCCGCGTAGGGCCCGGCCAACACCCTGGACAGATCGAGCACACGCAGTCCTGAAAGGCTCATTTCCCTCATACTGTGCGCTTACTCGTTTTATAGTGGCACGGTACTGTCAAACATATCTCCGGGGATGCCGAGTGTGCGGGGGTGCGACAGGGGGCGCGGTGCGGTGCATTATATGTGTGCCGACCTCCGAAATCACGTCCGTATGCCTTGCGTAGATGACTGGAAATCATATAGTTACCCGCGTTCCGGTGGACGCGGAGCGCGGGGCGGCCTGATCGGCCAGTTCCGGGCCCGTCGAGCGACCACCTCGACCCCCCTGGATGGCGGAAGGAGTGCGCTCCACCTATGGCCGATATGCAGGCTGACGACGAAACGCTTACCGAAGGCGACGCTCCAGCGTCCAGTCCCGCGCCGCGGCGCGGCCCCGGCCATCGCGCGGCGGATGCCCGCGACACGGCCGCGGAGATGGCGCAGCGGGCGCATGAAATCAGCCTCGAGGCGGGCAGCCGCATGGCAGGCGCCATGCGGGACGTCGTGGGTGCGGCGGCCGGGCTCAGCGATTTTGTCATCGAGAGCGCGCGCGACCTCATCAACTACATGGTCCGCCGCGGCCAGATGAATCAGGACGAAGCCGATGTCCTGATTCAGCAGGCGGAGGCCGCCTACATCGCCAAGCACGGTGCCTTGCCGGCGCCGCAGCCCAAGCAGGCGCCACCCAAGCCCATCCCGCTCGGTCAGTTGCCCAAGGCCGTCACCGCGCCCGCTGCGGCGGCCGAGGCGGCGCTCGAGGCGCGAGCGGCCATGCGTATCGAGCCCCAGAAGCCGTCGGATAAGGTGCACTTCGCGCCGCCGCCGGCCAAGCCGGCCCCCAAGGCTCCCGCAGCCAAGCCGGCCGCGCCGGCGCCCGCCGCCAAGGAGAGCAGCAAGGAGGCCGCCAAGCCCGCCGCCAAGGCTCCGGCCAAGGCACCGGCCAAGCCCGCCGCCAAGACCGCGCCGGCCAAGGCTCCCGCCGCCGCCAAGCCGGCCGCGAAGGCTCCGGCCAAGGCCCCGGCCAAGCCGGCCGCCAAGGCCCCGGCCAAGGCTCCCGCGAAGCCGGCGGCCAAGGCACCGGCCAAGGCTCCCGCCAAGCCCGCCGCCAAGGCGCCGGCAAAGGCTCCGGCCAAGAAGGCAGCCAAGAAGAAGTAAGCCGACGTGATCATCGCGTCGGCGCCGACCCGCCTCGACTTCGGCGGAGGGTGGACAGATGTCCCGCCCTACCCCGAAGATCGAGGCGGTTTCGTTTGCAACCTTGCCATCGAACGGCGGGCCACGGTGGTGTGGCACACAGCGCCACCATCCCATGGGGCGGAGCAGAGCGGGCCAGACCCCCTGATTGCGGCCGCGCTCCGCAGCGCGGCGCGGCGCCCCGGGTGGGCAGAGCGCGTTGCGACCACGCCGACCATCGAACTCCGGAGCGACTTCCCGGTGGGCGCGGGTCTCGGCGGATCGTCTGCCGCCGGTGTGGCCTTGGCCGCGGCCTGTGCTGTGGCCTGCGGCGAGCAGTTGACCCCGGCCGCCCTGGCCGAACGCAGTCGCGCCACGGAGGTTGAGGAGTTGCGGGTGGCGGGTGGCTTTCAGGACCACTACGCCGCCGCCTTTGGCGGCGCCCTGGGCCTCACACTCGGCCAGACTCGACATGCCGAGCCGCTGCCGCTCACCCAGGCCACGCGCCGCTGCCTCGAAGCCCGTCTGACACTGGTGTACACCGGCGAATCGCGCATTTCGGCCGAGACGATCACGGCCGTGCTCGATGCCTATGCCGCCCGCGAGGCACGCGTCGTGGCCGCACTGGACCGCATGGCCAGTCTGGCCCGCGACATGGCCGAGGCACTGAGCAGCGGGGACATCAGCAGCCTGGGGGCACTCATGGACGAGCACTGGGTGCATCAGCAGTCTCTGCATCCGCGCATCACGACGCCGCGCATTGCGGCGCTCGAGGCCACCGTGCGAGCGGCCGGTGCCGTTGGGTTCAAGGCCCTCGGTGCCAGTGGCGGCGGCTGTGTGCTGGTGTGTTCGTCAATTGAACAGGCCCCGGCCGTGCGCGCTGCGGCAGCAACATTGGGCGAGGTATTGGACTGGCAGGTGGCCACCGACGGCGTGCGCGTGCAGGTGGTCAGCGACGACACGGACGGCTAGACTGCGGGGGTGACGACCCGCTTTCCCCTCGACACCCTGGCGCTGACCCGCGCCCTCGTGTCCATCGATTCGCGCAATCCCTCGCTCGTGCCCGGTGGACCGGGCGAAGCCGCCGTTGCCGCGTTTCTGGCCGAGGTGCTGAGCGGCTGGGACTTCGAGGTGCAGGTGGTGGAGGTCGCGCCCGGTCGCCCCAATGTGCTCGCGCGCATCGGCCCGCGCGGCGTGCACCCGCTGGTGCTGAACGGGCACCTCGATGTGGTGGGCGTGGATGACATGACGCACGCACCGTTCACCGCCACCGTGGCCGACGGCTCGCTGTACGCACGCGGCAGCTCCGACATGAAGGGTGGCATCGCGGCCATGTGCGTGGCCGCAGCGCGCGCGGCGCAGGAAGGCCGTCTGCAGCGCGAGGTGCTGGTGGCGGCCGTCTGCGACGAAGAGTTTGCGTCCATCGGCACGCGGCACTTGCTGGCCGGCGGCCTGCCCGCCAACTGCCACCCCGTGGCCGCCATCGTCACCGAACCCACGCGACTGGCCGTCGTGCCGGCCCACAAGGGCTTTGCGTGGTTCGAGTTCAGCGTGACGGGGCGCGCCGCCCACGGCAGTCGCTACGACGTCGGCATCGATGCCAATCGCCAGGGCGCGCGCGTCATGCAGGGGCTCGATGCGTTCGAACGCGACGTGTTGAGTCAGCGCACACATCCGCTGCTGGGTCGCGCGTCGCTGCATGTGGCCATGGTGTCGGGCGGCACGGGCTGGTCCACGTATGCCGAGCACTGCGTGCTGCGGGTTGAGCGCCGCACACTGCCCGGCGAAGTGAGCGCAGAGGTGCACGAGGAAATGGAGACGCTGTGCGCGGGGCTCCGGCGTGAAGGACTGGACCTGCAGCTCCGCCTCGAGTGCGCGCAGCCGCCGCTCGACACGGCCGCCGAGGCGGACATCGTGCGCAGACTGCGCGCCGCCTGCGTGTCGTCCAACGTGCCGGACAGCGTGGACGGGCTCTGGTGCTGGACCGATGCGGCGCTGTTCTCGGCGGCCGGCATTCCCGCCGTGTGTTTTGGTCCGGGCGACATTGCGCGCGCGCATTCCGCCACCGAATGGGTGGAACTCGATCAGCTGCACGCCGCCGAACAGGTGTTGCATGCCGTGCTCACTGCTCCCATCTGACGTGCAACTCTCCTCCTCGCAGTACGATCAGCTCGAACGCGCCATCACCGATGGTACGCGCCTCGCCATCATGCGACGCGGCACGGAATTTCTCGTCATCCCCGAGCGACTGCGCCTGGTGAACGGACGCGAGGTGATTGTGGCGCGCCACCCGAGCACCGGACAGCACATCGAACTCGTACTCGACGAACTGGACGCACTGGAGCTCGTGAAGTGAGCGCGCGTTATCCGCTGGTGGCCGTGTACGCGGACGAGTCCTGTCTGGGCAACGGCAAGAGTGGCGCCACACCCGGCGGGCTCGGCGCCCTGGTGGAGTTTCGCAAATCCGATGGCACGCTCACGCGCTTCGATCTCTGGGCCTCGGAGCCGGACACCACCAACAACCGCATGGCACTGCGGAGCGTGATCGACACGTATCGCGCGATGTCACGCAAGGGCAACCGGCTGTCGGTGCAGTTCACCACCGATTCGCGCTACATCGTGGACGGCATGACGTCCTGGGTGCGCGGGTGGATGGCGCGCGGGTGGCGGCGCAAGGACGGCGCAGTGGAGAACGTGGAGCTGTGGCAGGAGGCGGTGGAGGCCATTGCCCTGCACGAAACGCAGTGGCTGTGGGTGAAGGGCCACGCGGGCCATCCGCAGAACGAGTACGCCAATCACCTCGCCACACGGGCTGCGGCCACGCAGGATGCGTCGAACGGCCTTGTGCCCTCCCAGTTCGACACCTGGATGCAGGAACAGCCGCCCAAGGTGCGCAGCCAGCCCCTCTCGGGCTTTCCCGTGGCGGAACGGTTTGTGCCAAGCCCGGCGTTACCCGCCTCCTCGCGCGCGCGTCTGGAATCGTAAGCCATCCGGTGCCAGGGCACCGGAGGCCAACTCCGGACGCCCCCATGTTCAAGTATCTCCTCATCCTCGCGCTGGGCGTAGCTCTCGGTTACAGCTACGGCTGGAAGGACGCACAGGTCAACGAGAAGCACATCGCCGAACGCATGCTGGATGGCGTCGGGGGTGCAACCCGTGAACGAATGGGCAACGACATCGACGGAAAGTACTCCGCCGAGGGCAAGTGACCGTCGTTTCCCGTTCGCTGGACGATCTCGATCGGCTGGCCTTCCGTCTGTCCCGTGTGGTGCGCACGCAGTATCCGCAGCTGCTGCACCAGGGCTTCACGCTCACCGATCTCGAGGAGCGGCTGCTGCCGTACCGTGAGGTGCGGCGCGAAATGGCCGACAGCGGACCGGATGCCTTCGAAGCGGCCGTCCTGCGGCTGATCGCCGGCGAACGCGAGTATCTGGACACCGACCCGGCGCTGCAGACGGCCGCCCGTCAGGCGCTGGGATTCCCGTCGCCGACGCTGGCCATGATCCGGTCGTGGTCGTCGACGACGCTGAACCTGGTGAGTGGCGGTGGGACACCGCCGAGCGGCGTGCCCTCGGCCAGCAAGGACACCCCGGCGCTGGGCGAGGTATTTCCGCCGCCCCGCGCGTCGGAGAGCGGCGCGCCGGCAGCGCCGACAGCGCTCGGCGGCCGTGCCGGCGTGCTGTCGCGCCTGACGACGCCGCGCAATTCGCAGGCGGCCCTGCGTCAGAAGACGGCGCTGCCCGTGGCCTGCTGCCGCTACTGCGACAGCCGGTTGCCGGAGGCGCGGCGTGTCACGTTCTGTCCGCACTGCGGCATGGATCTGACCAAGAAACATTGCGCCGCCTGCAGCACGGAACTCGAGGTGGATTGGAAATACTGTGTGACCTGCGGACGCCCCGGCGACTGATCGGCGTCTGGCTGTGACCGGGTCGGGGTTGAATCCCCTGCCCCTCTCTGGCTGTATTGAAGGGATGCGAGTTGTCTCCCGCGTTCTGTCTCTTGCAGCGGCAACGCTGGCCGGTGTGCTGTTTGCGCCGGCTCAGGTCCTGCCGGCTCAGTCTGCGCCAGCCCAGGCCCCCGCGCCCCTGCGCTGGCCGGTGCGCACCGTCGACCACGTGGACCTCTGGCTCCATGCGTTCGCCCTGCTCGACAGCGATTCATCGGCGGTGCCCATCTATCGCCGCGGCTACCGGGACTCGCTCACGGTCATCAAGAAACGCCGCAACATTCTCACGGCGCTCGACGGCAATCGGGACGCGCTGCAGCGCGGTCTGGCGCGCCGTGGCTATCTCGACGCGCAGTTTCTCGCGTTCGGTTTCACGTCCTGGGATGGCATGCGCGCGGTGCTCGAGCGTTTCCTGCAGTTGGAGGGCGACCCACGCCGCGCCGGCGATCGCGAGTTGAGTCAGCTCATGGCCGGCCTGAACGGGCTCTTCCCCTCGGCCGCCGACCGCGAGTGGCTGCGTCTGTTCGTGGCCGGCGTGCAGGATGAGTATGTGCGCTTTTTCCGTGCGGAGCATGCCGCGCAGCTTCGCGCGCGCGCCGCGACCATCACCGCCATCGACAGTCTCTGGCAGCAGGTGTATCGCAGTCGCTTCGAACGTTTTCTGAACAATACGGGGCAGCGACAGGGCGATGTGCTGCTCACCCTGTCGCTGGGTGGCGAGGGGCGCACGGGCCCGGGCGCGGCCGGGCGCCCCATGGTGGCCGTCACCTGGCCGGAGCAAACGGCTGACGCGGTGGAAGTGCTGTATGTGCTGGCGCACGAGATCACGGGCTCGCTGGTGGGGCCGGTGGTGGCGGACAACGTGACACCAGCTCAGCAGCGCAGTGGTGAGGCGGCGCGGCTGGTGTCTTTGGCGCAGGTGCGCACCGGAGCCATGCTGCTCGCGCGCGTCGCGCCGGAGTTGCTCGCGGGCTATCAGCGCTACTATCTCGCTCAGGCCGGACGGGCCAGGGCCGGTGATCTGGCCGGTGATGCAGTGACCGCGGCCTTCGATGCGGCCTTTCCGCTGCCCGCGGTGATTGCCGAGGCGCTCGCGCGGCAAGTGGACATCGTCCTCGCCGGTATCTGATGCGCATGACCCGCAGCCTTCGACCTTTGATCCATGAGTGACGTACCCCGGCAGGTGCTCGAGCGCGTGCTGGCGCGCGCGAGTGAGCTGCAAACGCAGTCCAGCAGCGACCCCGTGGAGACGATCAGCGAGGAACGTCTGCTCGAGATTGCCCGTGAAGTCGGGCTCGACGTGCAGCACGTGCGGCAGGCGCTGGCCGAGGAGCGCGCGCAATTGCTGCTGCCCGGTGTGGCCGGTGGTCTCGTACCGGCCCCTGAGGAGTCACCGGCTCTCGCCGGTTACGGGCCGGCGGTGGTGAGCGCACAGCGCACCGTGCGCGGATCGCCAGCCGAGGTGTTGCAGCGGATTGAACAGTATCTGCCGCGCAACGAGTATCTCACGCCGGTCCGGCGCACGGGTGACCGCATGATATGGGAACCCCGGCGTGACCCCATGGGCAATCTGCTTCGGTCCTTTGGCGGTGGCGGTCGGACCTTCGACCTCGTGCGCACCGATCAGCTGGTGGTGACGGCGACGGCGGTGGATGCCGAACGCACGGTGCTGCGTTTCGATGCGGTGGTGGCGGGCTCACGGAAATCGGCGCGCACCACAAGTCAGATCGTCACGGGCGTGATGGGCCTGCTGGTCCTGCTTGGTTCGCTGCCGGTGTTTCTCATCTCGACCATTCTGCCTGCCGTGGCGGCAGGGCTGGTGGCGTTTCTCGTGCTCGTGGGCGGTGCGGTGAGCTGGTTCACCTGGCGCGGCATGCGCAGTCAGTTTCGCAGCATGATTGGACGGGTGCAGACCCGCCTCGAGTCACTGCTCGACGACGAGGAGCAGGGACGTCTGAAGGCCTCGCCCACGCTGCTGGAGAAGATGCTCAAGGGGATCTGAGCGCACGCCGCAAACGCGGTGCTCTCGCGCCGCGTTCGCGGTGTCGCTCAGCCCGCGAAAGCGAGCTCGAAGCTCCGCTGCCGCACACGTGCCACCAGCCAGCGCAGGCCGCGATTGCTCATGGCCAGCACGCTGCCGGTCATGAGCAGCGACTTGACCTCGCGGCGCGAGATCTTGACCGAACCACCAGGCCGCAGCATGGCCGTGCTCTCCACCAGATCACGCAGTGTGGCATAGGCCAGCAGCAACGGCAGAATGCAGAACATGCGGATGGACACGGCGCGCCGCGGGATGTCCAGCAGATAGGTGAGCGCCTCTTCGAGGTCGTGCCAGGCCAGCTTGATGAGCTGGGTGAGCGCCTCCCGATTGCTGGCCAGCAGCTCGGGCGCGAGAATGCGGCTCTGCGTGCTGCCATGGGCCTGGAGCAGTTCCTCGGGCACGAACACCGAGTTCTCCTGCTCCGCGTCCACTGCCACGTCCTTGAGAATGTTGACCGTCTGCAGCGCTTCAGCGAAGGCACGGCAGCGCTCGCGCAGCACCGCGTAGCGCTCGGCGCCGATGCTGGGCGAATGCTCATGCCAGAGATCGGTGAGCATGTAGCCCACCGTGCCGGCGACGTAGTAGCAGTACTCCTGGTACTCGGCCACCGTCTGGATGCGGATGCCGTTGGGATAGAGCAGCACGAACTTGCGCATGCCCACGGCCATCTCCGCGACCCACTTGCGCACCACGGCCCGCGTGTTGGGCGGCAGCGCACCGAAGTGCGCAAATACCAGCGCCGTATTGCGCGTGAGCGTGAGATGCGCGATTTCGCCGGGCAGTTCCTGCACGCCCGCCGTGAAGCGCGTCAGCGCCTCCGCGTCATCAAAGGCTGCCAGAAAATCGTCGAAGAGCGCGGCCTTGACGTCGGGGTCGATGCCGGGTGCGTCTTCGACGGTGTCGGCAATGCGGCACAGCAGATAGGCGTCGAGCACCGCCTGACCGAGCGCCCCCGGCAGCACCTTGATGCCCAGGGCAAAGGTGCGCGAAACGGCGGGCAGAATGGCGGCGCAAAAGCGGGCGGCATCCTGCTGCGCGATGGCGTCGAGCGCCGCGGCGGGTACGGTCATGTCGGGGAGTGGGGCAAGCGGTGGTAGCTAGGAAGATACGATGGGAGTTCGGCGGGCGTCACCGTTGCCCGGCACCGCCTGCTTTGGCGGGGGCTCGGGAGCCCACTTGCTGGCCTTGGCCACGCGGGATTGGTTGCACACATGCCGATGTCCGACCCCTCCTTCGATCTGCCACCGGGGTTTCGCGGGGTGTTTCGCGCCGACACCACGGCGCGCGCGCTGTATGCCGAGGGCGCAGGCATTGCGCGCTGCCTGCCGCAGGCCGTGGCGGTGCCGGCAGACGCCGAGGCCCTGAGTGAGCTGGTGCGCTGGGCCAGGCGAACGGGACACGCCCTGATGCCGCGCGGGTCCGGCAGCGGCATGGCCGCCGGTGCCGTGGGGCCGCACGTGGTGGTGGATCTCTCGCGAGCCACGGAAGTCCACGCGGTGGACGTGGAGGCGCGGTGCGTCGTGGCCGGCGTGGGCGCCACGCGGCAGGCGGTGGATGCGGCGGCCCGCGCCGTGGGTCTGCGCTTTCCGGTGGACCCGTCGAGTGGCGCCTTCTGCACGGTGGGCGGCATGACGGCCACCAACGCGGCGGGTGCCCGGTCGCTGCGCTTCGGCGCCATGCGGCCCTGGGTGCGGGGTGTGCAGGCGGTATTCGACGATGGCTCGGTGGCCTGGGTGCGGCGCGGCGAGGCCTGGCCAACGGGCATTCCGGCCGTGGCCAGACTGCGGCAGGCCCTCGATCAGATTGCCGCGCGTGTCCCCATGGCCCTGCTCCGACACGAGGGGGTGCGCAAGGAGTCCTCGGGCTATGGGGTGGCTGCGGCCATGGCGTCGGGCGACCTGGTGGACCTGCTCGTGGGCAGCGAGGGGACCTTGGCCGCCTTCGTGGCTGTGGAACTGGCGCTGATTCCGGTGGCGCCGGCTACGGCCACGGTGCTGGTGACCTTCGGCTCGCTGGATGCCGCGACGGCCTGTGCGGTGGACGCGGCCGCGGCCGGCGTGACGGCCTGCGAACTGCTCGACCGGACGTTTCTGGATGTCGCCGCCCGTGGCGGTGCCACCGGTGTTCCGGCCGAGGCGGAGTCCGTCCTGCTCATGGAGGTGGAGGGGGCAGACCGCGATACATGCCGCGATGCATTGGCCAAAGTGTCGGATATGTGTCGCGTGCATGGCGCGTTGGAGATTCAACACGCCGACTCGCCGGAGAGCGAGCGACAGCTATGGAGTCTGCGCCACGCGGCCAGTCCGATCCTCGCGCAGCTGGCCCCGCGGCTCCGGTCCATGCAGTTCATCGAGGATGGCTGCGTTCCGCCGCCGCGGTTTCCCGACTACGTGCGGGGGGTGCGCCGAGCATTGGAACGCTCCGGAACCGTGGGCGTGATTTTTGGCCACGCCGGCGACTGCCATGCGCACGTCAACCCACTTGTCGACACCATGGCGCCTAATTGGCGCGATGTTGTTTTCCAACTGCTCGATGAAGTATGTGAGTTGACGGCAAAGCTTGGCGGGACGCTCGCCGGGGAGCACGGCGACGGCCGGCTGCGCGCGCCACTGCTGGACCGGATCTGGAGCCTTGAGGCCCGTGCGGCCTTTGCCAACATCAAGGCCGCCGCCGACCCGGCCGGGGTGTTCAACCCGGGCTGCAAGGTGGCGGACGACGGGGCGCAGCCCTTTGGCGAGCTGCGGCACGACCCGGCCGCCCCCGCCCTGCCCGCCGCGGAACAGGCGGCGCTGCAGGAGGTGGAGCGCAGCCGGCGGCGGGACCGGTTCCGGCTCGATCTGCTGCCGGGCTGAGCGCTCAAGCGCCCGGGTCAGCCGCCGGTGCGCAGCGCGCCGAGGGTCTCGATGAGCGTGTGCTGCTGATCTTCGGACAGCGGCGCCATGATGTCGTCGTCGACCGCGTCCATCAGCGGATCAAGCAGCGACAGCAGCGCTTCGCCGGCCGGCGTGATGTTGCAGAGCACCTGACGGCGGTCCGGGCGACTGCGGTCGCGCACCACGAGCCCCGCCTTCTCCAGCTTGTCGAGCAGGCGGGTCACCGTGGACCCCTCGTCGATCATGCGATCCCGGATGGCCAGTGTGGGCAGGCCCGCAGCGCCGGCGCCGCGCAGGATGCGCAGCACGTTGTACTGGGCCAGGTTGAGTCAATGCGGTTCGACGACGCGCGCCACCCGCCGCGACAGCACTGACGCCGTGCGCATGAGGGCGATGAGCGCCTCCTGCGACGACGAGCGGAAGGGACGGGTCTGCTGTATCTCCTCGCGCACATCGCGCGAGGTCCTGCTGGGAGCGATATCGGACATGAGGGGGGTGGGCCAGGCAAGCAGTGGGCTGGGCGGTGGGCACCAGGCCCGGCGCGACGTCGCGGGGGGAGTGCCTATCGAGTTACCTTCTGCGGCGAGATTCCTCAACCCGTCTTTTCATTCCTCCGATGCCGCTTTCCGACGCCGCCATCCTGCGTGAGCCCCGTGTCACCGTGCTCGCCCGCCCCCAGTTTGCCGAGCCGGCCCACCTGCCGGTGCAGTGGATGGGAGAGGCCACCGACGGCGAGCGGCTGGCGGAATTTGCCGGCCGCCTGTGCTACATGAGCCAGCGCAATCCCGCCGGCCGCAGCACGCGCGAGTATCTGGAGAACATCAAGAAGCAGGGCCACGGCAGTGTGCTGGAGCATGCCAACTACTCCCTGCTGCTCGAGGGCGTGAGCCGCTCGCTCACGCACGAGCTGGTGCGGCACCGCGCGGGCTTTGCTTACTCGCAGCTCTCCCAGCGCTATGTGGACGAGAGCGACGCGCAGTTCGTGATGCCGCCGGCCATCATCGGCGACGCGCCGCTGGAGGAGGCCTGGCGCGCGCAGGTCACCTCGGCCCTCGACAGCTATGTGGCGCTCGTGGAGCAGCTGATGACGCGCTACGCCTGGGTGGACGACAAGGTGCACCGCCGCAAGATGGCGCGTGAGGCGGCGCGCGGCGTGCTGCCCAACAGCACCGAAACCAAGATCGTGGTCACCGGCAACGCCCGCGCCTGGCGCACCATGCTGGAGCTGCGCTCGAGTGAGGGCGCGGAGCTCGAGATCCGCCGCCTCGCGGTGGCGGTGTTGCGTGTGCTGCAGCAGGAAGCGGCGGCGTTCTTCAGCGACTTCGAGATCTACGAAGCCAGCGATCGCCGCGAAGCGGCGCGCCTGCAGTACCACAAGGTGTAATGGGGTGTAAGGCGCACGCGCCTCATCGAGTCCGATACACCACGGGCGACGCCGGCATGGCCAGCGTCGCCCGTGGCGCGTTCATGCGC
>JACVCT010000013.1:16359-32592 GCA_016741895.1 Gemmatimonadaceae bacterium
TTCATGCGCCGTGTTGGAGTCAGCGCCGCGCGAACCATTCGTTGATGTCAAACCCGCGCGGATCGATCTCGAGATACTGACTCACCCGCCAATGACCGGTGGTGGGGAAATACGGCGGCGGGAACGAGAGGGAGCAGCGATTGAACGAAATGTCGGAGGTGAATCCGTGAATGCGGCCGCCGCTGATGGTACCACCCGTACCGGCGCGCTGCATGATGCGTCCGCCCACCTGACGCACAAAACCACGATCGACGTAGTAGTCGCTGTTCAGTCCACTCGGCGGATTGGGCCGTTCCGAGGCGATGGTTCTGAGCGCCATGACCACCGCATGCAATTGGAAGTCTGGGCGTGCCGGTGAGGGACTGAAGTCCTTGCGCGGCAGCACCCAGCCTGTGCCGTCATTGGTGCGGCGCTGCTGCGGCGATTGGATCTGATTGTCGGCCCACAGCACATGTTCACCGGCAAAGACGCCGACAATGTCGTCGTCGGCCGTGCAGGTGGTGTTGCCTGGCGCGGTGGCCTGCGTGAGGTCGTCGAGAATGACAATGTTGTTGCGGGCGGCAATGGTAACGCGGCCGCGCACCACACCACTCAGACCCACGCGCCCCTCGACGAAGATCGTGCCACGGAAGGCCGGATTGAAGCGCGGGCTGAGCGGCCAGAGATAGGCGCCATCGGGACGCGCCGCCACGGCGGGTGGCACCGTGCCGGAAGTACGTGGCAGCCAGTTGCCGGCCGAATCGCTGGCGGCGAACACGCCGTTGTTGAGCCGGGGGTCCCCGCCCAGAAAGCAGCGGGCGTTGCTGTTTTCGTAAGCGAGGCGTTTGGCCTCCATGCGCTGCGCGTAGGTGCCCGCGCCCAGCGTGGGAATGTGCCGGAAACGCTGAGCCACCACGCGCACGCCGCCGACCAGTGAGGTCACGCCGCAATTGGGCGAGTACATCACGCTGTCATTGGGCGCATAGGCACCGCCTGGCGCGGCCTGGGTGCGTGCCGCCGTGTAGCCATGGCCCCAGGGATTGGTGCTGCGCGACTGATAGATGCGGAAGAAGCCTTCATCGGGCCCGTTGGCCTGGCCGTTGCCGTCGATGTCAATGGCCACGAACTCGATGCGCATGGTGGTGAGCGCGGAGTCGCCGGTCACCACCGAGGGCGTGAAGACGTAGCCGGCGTTGGCGGCAATGTCGCGCACGATGTTGAGGTCGGCCGTGCCCGGCATGGCGATGGGGCTGATGATCTTGGCGCGGCCCTTGTCCCACTGCGCATCGTTCGGGTTGTACACCCCCTTGGCCGTGGTCACGACGTCCTTGAAGATGGCCTGCGGCGGCGCGCCGTCGTAGATGTACAGCGAGTCGTTGGAATGCATCGGCCCGTGCGCCGTCCAGCCATTGGCGAACCACAGAATGCCGTTCGAGACCGTACGTCCCACATCGGTGAAGTAGGCGTACTTGGCGAAGGACTCCTGGAAGATGACTTCGCGACGGATGGCCACGGTGCCGCTCTTGTCCACGGCCCGCGACACGATCTCCGCCTGCACGCCAAACTCACCGGCATTGGCCAGCGAATCGGAGTTGCCGATGCGGCTCACCCAGGTGAAGCGCTTGATTCCGTGCGTGCCGGCAATGGTGGCGCCGTTTTCGAGCGTGACGATTCCGTTTGCCGGCACGGTGTCCAGTTTGGCATTGAGGCGGTTGCGCGCCTCCTCGAGTCCGGCGAGCGCGGCGTCATCCACCATCGCGGTGCGTTCGCTGGCCTTGGTGGACACGGTGCTCGCCATGACCAGCATGGACGAGGCAAGCGCAATGGTCATGGCCACGACGCCCAGCACGATGACCGTGAGCAGCGCCATGCCGCGGCGAGGACGGACGAGGGGGCGGGTGCGGTGGAGACGGCGACGCAATGACATGATGGGAGTCCTCATGGGACGTACACGTCGGCGGACGTGGACATGGACGAGACGTTGGGCGTACAGTCCTGCACCGCCACGCCGTAGCGATAGGAGGCATTGCGCACCGGCATGCCGTTGTCGCGCACGATGTAGGTGGAGCGCTGCGTGGCGGCCACCGTGCTGATGGGCTCACCCCAGGTGCCAAACCCCACCCGCTGACGCCAGATGACATAGCGAATGGCGTCGCGCTCGCCGGCGCCGTCATCAACGGCGGCCGGAATGGTGATCTGCACGAACTGCGAGTCACTGCGCCAGGTCACGCCCGGGGAGTTGGGCTGCAGCGGTGGACGGCCACAGGCGCGCGACTGCCGCGCATTCTCCACGTTGGGCAGCGGCACCAGATAGCGCACGATCTCGGGCCGGTTGCTCCCGGTGGCCTTGGCCTCGTAGGTCACCTCCACCGCGCGCAACTGATCGATGCGGGCCGAGACGGCCACACCGGTGTCGGCATCGAGGCCACGGCGCGGCGCCGTCTTGCGGAGTGGCAGCCAGTTGCGCGGCACCGTGTCGAGATCCGGCTCGTCGGCGCCGTAGCGCGTGGGATCGTACCAGTAGCGGAAGAACGGCTTGTTGTCGGCCCGGCGCAGTCCGGTGGCCACGAGTTCCGGCTTCTGGTCATTCACCTGACGAAACAGGGCGTAGGTGCCCAATGGCCCGGCGGTATCCGGCGCGAAGCGATAGATGAGCAGCTCGGCGTCGCTGTTGATGAACATGGCGTTCACCTGCGAGTAGCTCTGCAGCGGGTACATGAGCACCGGACTGGAGCCGGGGATGGTGAACTGACGATCGAGCGTGATGGCGCTGACCGTGGCCTCGCTGGCATAGGTGTCCACGTACACCGCGCCCGTGAGCGACACCGAGTCGCGGTTGCGCGTGGTGAGGTCGGCGTTGAAGGCCACGACGCTGTCGTTGGCCATCACCAGAATGGGCTGCACGTCGGTGACGTTGGTGCCGGCGGCGCGCAGTTCCTGACGGAGCAGATCACGGCTGAAGCGCCCGTTCTGCCGGGTGTTGCTGCGGTCGGACAGCACGCGCAGACCGCGCGACTGGGTCATCATGAAGCCCATGCCGGCCGCCATGACCGCCCCGAAAATGGTGAGGCCAATGAGCAACTCGATGAGGGTGACACCGGCGCGCCGGCCCGCAGCGCGCCTCGCCGGAGACGGGGAACGGGTCATGGGATGGCGATCGAAATGTTGCGGGTGACGGGCGACGGCATGAGCGAGGCCGGCACGGCTTCCACAGTGACCCGCACCCGCTTGATGCGCCGCCGCCCGGTGGTGTCCGCCGTGACGACGGTGGTGGTGCGCAGCCCGTCTTCGAGGCCGTTGTAGCTGCTGGCACTGAGACGTTCGAGCGTGCTCCAGGTGGGCCAGGTGCGCGCCAGACCGATCTGCATGTCGGCGCGCGCATGCGCCCGACTGCGGATGCCGGCATCACCGACCGCGCGCTGCAGCTGCGAGGTACCGAGCCCGATCATGAGCACGATGGCCGACAGGATGGTCATGGCCAGCACCGTCTCGATGAGCGTGAAGCCCTGGCGCAGATTGCGCGACCGGCGTGGCCACCGACGTGAGCGGCGGCGTGTGTGCGTGATGGTCATTGGGCCTTCCATCCGTCTTTCGTGTAGAGGAAGACGCGTCCACGTCCCGTGGCCCGGTCCACACGCAGCATGCGCGTGTCGCCAAAGGCGTCGTCATGACGCTTGGCGCGGGCACTGAGGTAGAACACGGCGGCGCGGTCGAAGGCGCCGTTGCGCTGCAGCACCAGCATGGGCTGGGCGTTCACATGCTGCAGGGTGGGGAACTGGTCCACATCGAGCCCGAAGGCCGGTACGGCCTGACCACGGGCGAAGCGCACCGCCTCCGGCAGCACGGCCGGCCGCGAATGCTCGCCGGCGTCGATGCGCTCATTGTTGTTGGCATCCCAGACCGTGCGAATGGAGCCGGCGGCCGTGTCGAACACCACCAGCACATTGTGGCCGCGGGCCGCGGCATCGGTCTTGGCCGCCATCAGCGCCATGTTCAGGGTGCGGGCGGCCGTGTCCACCTGCAGGCGCTCCACCCGGAATCGCGGCAGCGCGAGCGCGGCGAGGACGCCGATGATGGCGACGACGATCAGCAGTTCGACCACCGTGTAGCCCGCCTTGCGGCGAACGGGGCGTCGGAACATGGTGTCGCGAAATGAGGGGCGCGGGCTGGATATCGTCATGGCTCGGTCAAGTGATCACCGCTTCATGACGAACAGTTCAGACAACCGGCAACCCCGGCCAGCCCTCGGCGGGCGCGGCAAACCACGGTGTGACAAAGGCGCCGGTACTGTGACAGCACCGGCGCCTGCTCAAACGACTCGCTTCGGTTGCGGGGCTGCTCAGCCCGTGGCTTCCTCCATCTCGCGCGCGTGCTCGGCCACCACCTTCTGCGCCGCCTCATGCGGCACCTGCTCGTAGCCGCTGAAGCGCCGGGTGAGGGTGCCGTGGCCATGCGAGAGTGAGAAGAGCTGCGTGGCATAGAGATGCAGCTCCGCATGCGGCACCAGCGCCCGCACGCTGGTCTGCTGCCCGTCGGTATCGGTGCCCAGGATCTGACCGCGCCGGCCCGACAGATCGCCCAACACATCGCCCAGATAGCGGTCCGGCACACTGACCTCCACCAGATCGATGGGCTCGAGCAGCACCGGTCGGCACTTGCTGGCCACCGTCTTGAAGGCGAGGATGCCGGCCATCTTGAACGACATTTCGTTCGAGTCCACCGAATGCGTGGAGCCGTCGTAGAGCTCGGCGCGGAAGTCCACAAGCGGGAAGCCGGCCAGCACGCCGCGCTGTGCGGCCTCCTGAATGCCGCGGTCCACCGCCGGGATGTACTTGGACGGGATCACGCCACCCACGATGCGATCGTCGAAGAGATAGCCCTCGCCGCGTGGCATGGGCGACATGCGGATCCAGCAGTCGCCAAACTGCCCGCGCCCACCGGTCTGTTTCTTGTGCCGCCCCTGCCCTTCCGCTTTGGCGGTGATGGTTTCGCGATACGCAATGCGCGGCGGCGCCAGCTCGGCCTGCACCCCGAACTTGCGTTTGAGCACCGCCATGGCCACGTCGAGATGCCGCTCACCCATGCCGCCGACGATGGTCTCGTGCGTTTCCGGGTTGTAGGTCACCGTGAGCGTGGGGTCCTCATCGTGCAGACGATGCAGGCCCTGCTGCAGCTTTTCCTCTTCGCCACGCGCGGCCGCCGAGACGGCAAAGTGCACCACCGATTCGGGGAAGGTGATGGCGGGCAGCCGGATGGGATGCTCGCGGGTGGACAGGGTGTCGTTGGTGTGGGTGTTGCGCAGCTTGGCCACGCAGCCGATGTCGCCGGCATGCAGGGTCTGCACCTCCACCCGTTCCTTGCCCAACGGCACGCTGAGATGCCCAAGCTTCTCGACCACGTCACGCGTGGCGTTGTACACCTCCTGCCCGTTGTGCACGGACCCCGAGAGCACGCGGAAGTAGCTCACGTCGCCCACGTGCGGTTCCGACAGGGTCTTGAAGACGAGGGCGGCAAACGGGCCGTCATCCTTGGCATGCAGCGGGATGGTCTGATGGCCCTCCGATCCGGTGAGGGCGTGGATTTCCTCCATTTCCCAGGCGTTCGGCATGAGCTGCACGAGCTCGGTGAGCATGGCGCGCACGCCGATCATGTTCTCCGCCGACACGCAGAAGAGCGGGAAGAGATCGAGGCGCGCCATGGCGTCCTTCATGCCGTGAATGGCGTCGTCGCGATCGATGTCCTGCCCCTCGAGGTAGCGCTCGAGCAGGGCGTCATCGGTGGCACTGATGGCCTCGATGAGTTCCTGGCGGTAGGCGGCGAAGCGCGCCTGGCAGTGTTCGGGGATGTCGGTTTCGACGAACTCACCCTTCGCGCCGCTCGTGTACATGTAGGCGCGTTGCGTGAAGAGATTGATCACGCCGGCAAACTCGTGGCCCTCGCCGCAGGGGATCTCAACGGGAATGACCTTGGCGGTGAGGCGCGACTTGATTTCGAGATAGATGCGATCGAAATCGGCGTGCTCCTTGTCCATCATGGTGACGGCAAAGAGCACCGGGTCCTGGCGCTGCATGGCGGCGCGGAACATGCGCTCGGTGCCGACTTCCACGCCGCTCACGGCACTCACCACGCAGAGGGCGCCGTCGGTGGCGGCGAGGCCCGCGAGCGCGTCGCCCTGAAAATCGAGCGAGCCGGGCGTGTCGACGAAGTTGATCTTGCTCTCCATCCACTCGGCGTAGGCGCAGCCCAGTGCGATGGAGTAGCCGCGTTCGATTTCCTCGGGGAGATGGTCGGTGAGGGCGGTGCCCTCGCGGATGGTGCCGTGTCGCTTGCCGGAGCCGGCGGCGAAGCACAGGGCATCGACGAGACTGGTCTTGCCGCTGCCGCCGTGGCCGACCACGGCAATGTTTCTGATGCCGGCGCTGTCGTAATCCCGCATCGTCCCTCCGCGCGTCGCCGGAGGGCCGGCGAGCGGGTTGCGCGAGGTCGCGGTAGGCTGGGCCCGGTGCGTTGCCCCGCATGGTTCGGACGTCGCGGCCCCCGGAGGTGGGGGTCGTGGGCGACGGGGAGCTGGTCCCGGTCGCCGTGTTGACCATGCGGCCGAGGGAGGGGGGCGGCAAGCGGACTGGGCCGGACGGGGGGCAGGGGGAATGCTGGTGGCGGGGATGGGGGCCTGGCAGGTCAAACCCACGACTCGGAACTCGAACCCAGAACTCGAAACCGATCAGTTTTGAGTTGTGAGTTGAAGTTTCGGGTTCTGAGTCTGCCTCTCGTTGCTACGCCCCCCGAAATACCGAGCGGGTGGCAACCCCGAAGGATCACCACCCGCTCACGACCTGCGATCTGACAAACGAGAGTCCGTTCAGTCGCCCTCCAATTCGAATCCGTAGGCGTCCGCCTGTCGGATGGAGTCGAGCCAGCGTTCCACTCCGGCCTCGTCCTCCAGTGATGCGCCCGCTCCACCGCTCGCGCCGACTGCGGCGAGGAAGGAGAAGCTGAGTGCGCGCTCAGTGCCCTCGGGCCAGTCCGGCATGGCCAGTCCGGCCGCAACCCGCCGCAACGTGGTGCCGCAGCTGCCCAGCAGCTCCGACGCCCGCGCTTCGAGGGTGGGCAAGGGAATGTCGAGATCCTGCGTCACCAATCGGCCGGTGGCGTTGTCACGCCAGGCCGAGTCACCGACCGCACCGCGGTCCGGCCACACGCCAAGATGCCGCACGACGCCCGACTGCACGGCTTCCAGTCGTTCACTCTCCACGGTGGCCGCGAGGGCAAGCGCGAGCGACTGCGCGTCTGCCTGGCCGTACAGCGTCACCACTTCACGCCGCGAGCGAGTGCCGAAGGGAAGCACGGGAATCGAGTTCACGTGCGCAAGTACCGGCGAATCGCTCGGACGCGCCTCGAGTCGTACGAGGACGTCCATCTGATACCTCCTGCAGGTTGAGGGTTTCTGCGTCCGGTATGGCCCGCCTCGTCACGTGCGCCGTCCACGTGTCCTTAAGACGGGTCATCCCGGAATGGGCAACGCCGACGCTGCCCGCTCCGTGCAATCCTCGCGTCGCCCCTGGTGGGGCGCCGTGGACCGCCACGACCGCTACTGGTCACTACCCAACGATCACCGACGGCGGATGGTGTCCGCTGTGATGTGGATCACCAACCCTGTCACCCGTGCGCCACGATGTGATCACCGGACGGCGCACCGCGTGGTTCAGGGCTCGCGATGTCCGGCGTCGAGCCAAATGCCGCTGAGCAACGCGACCAGCAGCGCCGCTGCCATGGGAACCGCGCCGGGGGTATTTCCCGTCACACCGTAGCCTATACGCAACGGTGCCGGCAGGACGCTGAGTGACACCAACACATACCCGGCGACCATCGCGCCGGTCACCAGAATGCGCCAGATGCCGCGAAAGGGCTGCACCAGGACGGCCAGCAGGAATCCCCACGCCGTCGCCACAACGAGATGATGCAGATAGCCCAGCGCCACGGAGGTGAGTGGCGCGGCCTGCGACGCAACCCCAAAACGTTCGAGCAGGCCACGTCCCGCCAATCGAAACGCGCGGCCCGCTTCACCCTCGCGCCATCCGAGGCCAAGCAATGCGCCGCCAGTTGCAATGGTCGTCAACGTGCCGGTGGCAAGCGCCGCGTCGAGTGCGCGCTCCAATGGGCTGGGAGAATCCGTCTCGGCCATGTCGTAAGATATACGGGAGGATGCCGGCAGGGTGACGACCCGTACCCGATTCTCCCGAGAGGCAACGTGTTGGACCGGCGGTCCGCGCGTCACGATGATCGCGTCGTCTTAACGCGGCACGATTTGCGCCGTCCAAGCGGGGGCAGTACGACGACTTCAACGGAGCAGCACCGCCATGCGTTATCACCCCGCTTTCCCCGTCCTTCATCGCCCGCCCGCACGCCAGGCCGGGGCGCTGTTCCTCGGTTTTGCCCTGCTGGCCTCCTGCCGCAGCGCGGCGCCGGGTGTGACGCCGGTCGGCGGTCGCTCTGCGGGCACCTCGTCCGCCCAGGCCAGTCAGCTGGCAGCGCGCGAACAGACGGCGGACCAGCAGGTGCAGCACGTGCTGAACCGTCTGGCCTTTGGCCCACGCCCCGGTGACAGCGAACGGGTGCGGCGCATGGGTGTGGATGCGTGGATCGCGCAGCAGCTGCAGCCCGAGCGCATCGACGATGACGCCGCCACCAGCTTTGCTTCGCGCTACACGACCCTGAGCAAGAGTGCGGACCAGCTCTTTGCGGAGAGTCCGCCGGGTGGCGTGCTGCAGGCGCAGTTGGCGCGCAAGGGGGCGTCGGCCACCGCAGCTGACAGTCAGCGCGTGCGACAGGCCGCGCAGTTGAACCGTCAGTACGTGGGCGAGCTCACGTCGCATCGTGTGGCGCGCGCTGTGCTCACCGAGCGTCAGCTCGAAGAAGTGATGGTGGATTTCTGGCTCAATCACTTCAGTGTGTTCGTGGGCAAGGATCGCACGCGCTACTTCCTGAATGACTACGAGCGGGAGGCCATCCGCCCGCATGCTTTGGGCTCCTTCCGCGAACTGCTGGGCGCGGTGGCCAAGAGCCCGGCCATGCTCTACTACCTCGACAACTGGCAGAGTGTGGCCGACAGCGGCCGGCCGGTCCTGCAACCGATTCCGCCACGATTCGCGCAGCGCCGTGCGCAGGCTGTGCGCCGCGCCGCCCAGCAGCGCGGGGCCGATGACGAACAGATGCAGCGTCTGGCGCAACTGCAGCAGCGCCGGCGTGGTCTCAACGAGAATTACGCCCGTGAGCTCATGGAGCTGCACACGCTTGGCGTGGACGGCGGCTACACGCAGCAGGATGTGATCGAGGTGGCGCGGGCACTCACGGGGTGGACGCTCGAGCGCGGCGCACAGGGCGGCGGCTTCGTGTTTCGTCCGCAGGTGCACGACGCGGGCGCCAAGACGATTCTCGGCCAGCACTTCCCTGCGGGCCGCGGCGTGGAGGAGGGCGAAGCCGTGCTCGATCTGCTGGCCCGTCACCCCAAGACGGCCGAGTACATCGCCACCAAGCTGGCGCGTCGCCTGGTGAGCGATACACCGCCACCGGCGCTGGTGCAGCGCGCGGCGGCCACCTTCACGCGCAGCAACGGGGACATTCGCGAAGTGGTGCGCACGATTGTCACGAGCCCCGAGTTCTTCAGCACGGCCGCCTATCGCGCCAAGGTAAAGTCGCCGTTCGAAGTGGTGGTGAGCACGCTGCGCGCCATGCAGGCCACGCCCACCACCGCGCCGGTGCTGGCGCAGCTGGTCGCACGACTTGGACAACCCATCTACGGCCATCAGGCGCCCAATGGCTGGCCCGAAACCGGCGACGCCTGGATGAATACCGGCGCCATCCTGAACCGCATCAACTTCGGGCTCGCCGTGGCCAGTGGTCGCGTGCCCGGGGTCCGGCTCCAGCAATGGCCGGCCGCTGCCACCCTGCAGCCGCTGCCGCGCGAACAACAGGTCGATGGCGTGATCCGCGAACTGCTCGGCGGCGCCGTCTCGCCCGACACGCGTCAGGTGCTGCTCACCGGTACCAATCCCTTCCTGCAGGCCAACGCCAGCAAGGCCGACTCGCTGGTGTTCGACGACGACAGCATGCCACCCACTCCGCCGATGACGGCACGGCCGCGCGTGCGGCAGGCGGCGCGACAGGCAGGCCAGCAGGACGCGCCGCGTGGTCTGACGCAAATCATCGGCCTCGCGCTCGGCTCTCCCGAATTTCAGCGGCGCTGAGTTCCGCGCCTCAACCTTTGCCGGACGACATCATGAATCGCCGCGTCTTTCTCAAGGGTGGTGCCCTGTCGCTGATGACGCTGGGCCTGAGCCCCAGCTTTCTGCGCCGCACCGCCCTGGCCATGGACCTGCCGCGTGCTGCCCGCGGCAAGACCCTCATCGTGCTCTTTCAGCGCGGCGCCGCCGATGCGCTGAACGTGCTCGTGCCCTTCGGTGATGCGCAGTACTACAAGGCACGTCCGCAACTGGCCATCGGTTCGCCGGCGCGCAGCAATGGTGCGCTCGGTGCGATCGACCTCGACGGCTTCTACGGTCTGCATCCTTCACTCGCGCCGCTCAAGCCGCTGTGGGACCGTGGTCTGCTGGCGCCCATCCATGCGGTTGGCAGTCCCAGCGCCACGCGCTCGCACTTCGACGCGCAGGACTACATGGAGACCGGCACACCGGACCGCAAAGGCACGACGGACGGGTGGCTCAACCGCTATCTCGCCGTGCAGGGCACCTGCGAGGCCTGCACGCCGGAAACGTCCAAGGCATTTCGTGCCGTGGCCATGAGTGCGCAGACCCCGCGCATTCTCGAGGGCAAGGCACCGGTGGTGGCCATGAACTCCATCGAGGAGTTCAGCATCCGCACCAACGGCGGCGACGCGGAGCGGCGTCTCGAGGCCCTGTACCGCACGGGGTCGGCCGATCTTGTGCACGGCAGCGGCAGCGACATGTTCGAAGCGCTCAAGGTGCTGCGCGCCGCGAATCCGCAGCAGTACCGGCCGGCCAACGGAGCGCAGTATCCGCGCTCGCAGTTCGGTCAGCGTCTGCTGCAGATCGCGCAGCTCATCAAGGCCGGCGTGGGTCTCGAGGTGGCCTTTGCCGACATCGGCGGCTGGGACACGCACGTGAACCAGGGCGCCGCGCAGGGTCAGCTGGCCAACCGGCTCAGCGACTTCGGCGACAGCATTGCCGCACTGGTTGCCGACCTTGGCGACCGCATGGAGGACGTGGTCATCCTCACCTGCTCGGAGTTCGGCCGCACGGTGCGACAGAACGGCACCGGGGGCACGGACCACGGGCACGCCGGGGCGATGTTCGTGATCGGTGGTGCGCTGGGGACAACAAAGAAGGTGCACGGTCGCTGGCCCGGTCTGGCGCCGGAGCAGCTGTACGAAGGCCGCGATCTGGCGCTCACCACCGACTTCCGCGCGGTGTTTGCCGAGGTGGCGTCGCGACATCTGGGCGCCGCCGACTTGAGCGCGATGTTCCCGGGGTATGCGGGCACCTCGCGCGACTGGCTCGGCGTCCTGCGCGGGTAGCGATCTAGCGAATGCGGTCGCGGGCGGCAGCGCGTGCGCGCTGTCGTTCACGCTCCGCCTGCTGTGAGGCTCGCTCTGCGGAACGCTCGGCTGCACGCTGGATTTCGCGGATCATGCTGCGTGCCGCGCGACGGGCCTTGTCGTTGGCCTGTGAGGCATCGAGGATGCCCTCGAGCGCGTCCTCGATGGCTTCGCGTGTCAGACCTTCGACGTCGAGCTCCCGACGGTGGCTGCGGTCCTCGTCACGACGGTCCTCATCGTCGCGATCATCCCAGTCGTCCATATCGCGCATGGCGAAGTAGTCCGATTGTTCACAGGACTTGGTGGGCGCCGTGCCGCGCTTGAAGTACTCGCGTCGCGCAGGACCGCACCAGTCGCTCGCGAGTGCGCCCGTGGTGATGTCCACCTGCCGAGATTCGATGCCGGCCGGTACGCGCCAGGGCGCCTCCTGCTCCGGCGAAAAGCCGCTTTCGCGGAGGAAACGCGCCCAGGCCGGCGCAGCCAGACGGCCACCGCTGGCATTCCAACCAAGCGGCTGCGGTTCGTCGGCGCCAAACCACACACCCGCCACAAGCGACGGCGTATAGCCGACGAACCAGACGTCAGTCCCGTCGTTGGTGGTGCCGGTCTTGCCCGCCACCGGACCGCGAATGCCCGCGTCCCGCACCGCGCGGCCCGTGCCGGCGTCCACGACGGATTGCAGCATGGACGTCACCAGGAACGCATCCTCGGCGGCAATCACCCGACGACGGGTGGCAGCTGGCGCAGACCAGAGCACATCACCAAACGGATTCTCGATGCGCGTCACGAGCATCGGTGTGACCCGTTCGCCGCCATTCGCAAACGGCGCGTAGCTGGCGGTGAGCTCGAGCGGCGTGACGCTGGCTGCTCCCAGGGCGAGCGCGGGCACCAGCGGCAGTGTGCTGCTGATGCCCTGCGACTGCGCGAGCCCCGCAATGCGCTCCACCCCGACATCGCGGCTCACGCGCACGGTGGCGGCGTTGGCCGACCGGGCCAGGGCCTCGCGCAGCGTGATGCGACCGGCGTACTCATCGCCGTAGTTGGCCGGCCGCCAGACATCGCGGCCGGCGTTCACGGCCACGGGCTCATCCTCCACGAGCGTGGCCGTGGTGAAGCCCTGCTGCAGCGCGGCCGCATACACAAAAGGCTTGAAGGTCGAACCGGGTTGGCGCTTGGCCTTGAGCGCACGATTGAACCCTTTGCGCTCGATCGCGCGCCCGCCAACGATGGCGCGCACGGCGCCATTGACCGGATCGATGGCCACCAGCGCGCCCTGTGTGCGGCGTGCGCCACGCGTGGACTGTCCACCCCACTGCCGCTCCTCATCAATGCGCTGCGCCTGTGCCGCCACCGCGCGCTCGGCCGCCACCTGGGCCCGGCGGTCGATGGTGGTCCAGACACGCAATTCCGCGTCGGCAATGCCACGTGGCAACACCCCAATGCGGCGCAGCGAGTCGATGGTGCCACGCGCCGCCTCCACGGCCCAGGAGTCCATGGTGCGCGATGGCATGTACTCGCGTCGGGCAAACTTGAGTGGGGTGCGGCGCGCGCGCGCGAGCGCAGACGACGAAACCACGCCGGTTTCCTCGAGCACGGCGAAGACCACCTCGCGACGTGCCAGCGCCCGCGCACGACTGTTGCGCGGCGAGTAGGTGGACGGCGCCTTGGGCAGACCGGCCAGCAGCGCCGCCTCGCCCAGTGTGATGTCACGCACGCCCTTTCCGAACAGATCACGCGACGCCGCCTCGACGCCGTACACGCCGTTGCCGAGGTAGATGGCGTTCAGGTAGCGCTCGAGAATGTCGTCCTTGCTGAGCGCACGTTCGAGCAGTCCGGCGTAGCGCACTTCGAGCAGCTTGCGTCCCCAACTGCGTTCGGCGGCGCGCGTGCCGAGGAAGACGTTGCGCGCCAGCTGCATGGTGATCGTGCTGGCCCCTTCGCGCACGCCACCGGCGCGCAGATTGGCGACGGCCGCGCGCGCCACGCCGCGCCAGTCGATGCCCTCATGCTCGCGGAAGCGTCGATCCTCCACGGCAATGAAGGCCTGCTGCACATGCAGCGGCACCTTGTCGAGCGACACGTTGTGCCGCTTGATCATGGTCAGCGAACTGACGAAGCCACTGTCGCGCGCGAGCAGCGCGCCGCCCTCACTGGGCCGCCAGGCCTGCAGTTGCGACGGCGAGGGGCAGCCGTGCCAGCCGCAGCTGTACCACCAGGAAGCGGAGGTGACGGCCATGAGCGCCGCCGCAATGCCAAGACCGGGTGCGGCGCGACGCAGGCCGCGCAACAGCACCGCCCGACGGCCCGTCTTCCATCGAGCCAGCGTCCGCGCCACCCATGAGGGGCCGGGGGCGGCACCGTGATCCAGCACGCGTTCGGTGGTTGCACCCGCCGTCGGTTCGGCCGGTGCCTTGTTAGCTTGCTCGGGAGTCACCGCTGCTCCGCCATCACGATTTCCGGTTGGGTGCCCCACCCCATGCATCGTCTGCTGTCGCTGGTCTCTCGAACGCTCGCGTGTCACCACCTCCACCTGTCCACCGCCGGAGCGCCGGGCGTGCTGTCACGCCACATGGTGCGTGAGACAGCAGCTGGAGGGCCGACGGTTGTACGCACGGTCAGTTGGAGATGGAGCGGTTCGAAACTGGGCGTGCTCGCGCTGATGGGTGGGGTCGTTGGCGCTCTGTCAGGTGCTACGCCTTGGGTCCTACGGGCGCAGGGACGCGAAAGTGCCAAACCTGCCGTCACCGCCGTACGTACCCCGAACGAGCTGGGACGAATCCCCATCGTGGAATGGCACCAGGTGGTGGATCGCGACGGCACGTACAAGGTCTCGCGGGAGCGCTTCCGCGCCGAGCTGGAGGAGCTGCATCGGCGCGGCTACGTGCCCATTTCCCTGGCGGCCTATCTCGACAAGCGGATCGACATTCCCGCCGGCAAGTCGCCGGTGCTGTTCACCTTCGACGACGCCTCGCCCAGCCAGTTCCGCTACCTCGAGCGCAACGGCCAGCTGGTCATCGACCCCACCAGTGCGCTGGGTATCCTGCTCGACTTCATCAAGACCCATCCCGACTGGCAGCCGCGGGGCGTGTTCTGCATGCTGCCGGCCGCTGACGCCGGTCATGCCTTCTTCGGCAACAAGGGCATTGACGGGCAGAAGACCGAGTGGCGCCTCAAAAAGGTGCGGCAGCTGCACGAGATGGGCTTCGAGCTGTGCAACCACACGCTCTGGCACGCCAAGCTCAGCAAGTACTCCGATGCGGTGGTGCAGGAGCAGCTGGCACGCGGCGTGATGGCCATCGATTCGGCCGTGCCGGGGTATCAGGTGCGTGGCCTGGCTCTGCCCTATGGGTTGTGGCCGAAGAATCGCGCGCTCACCCGCAGCGGCTCATGGACGGACCCCAAGAGCAAGAAGGTCGTGCGCTACCGGCACGAGGCGGTGTTCGAGGTGGCCGGAGGCCCCGCGCGCAGCCCGCATGATCCGCTGTTCGATGCGGGCAAGCTGCCGCGCGTGCCGCTGCAGGGTGGGACGAACCTGACCACCACGCTCAACGAGATGGACAAGCCCGGCAGCAAGTGGGCGCGCTACGTCTCCGATGGCAACCCGAACACCGTCGCCAAACCCTGAGATCAGGCGCCGGGCGCGCCGCGCATGCGCTCGCAGTCGTCCCAGCGATCGACGGCGCGGCGCAGATGCGGAATGACGATGCTGCCGCCGACGATAAGGCCGATGCTCATCGTTTCGAAGACCTCGTCACGCGTCACGCCTTCTTCGGCGCAGCGCACGATGTGGTAGGTGATGCAGTCATCGCAGCGCAGCACCAGCGAGGCCACGAGGCCCAGCAGTTCCTTCGTCTTCACATCGAGTGCGCCGCCTTCGTAGGCGCGACCATCGAGATTGAAGAAGCGATTGATGACGAGATTGTTCTCGCCGAGGATGCGCGTGTTCATGCGCTCACGGAACTGCCGGAACTCGGCGAGGGCTGCACTTTCGCCCGGCGTGGCGTGATCGTGCGGCGGGCCGCTGGCGGTGTCGATGACGGAGTCGCTCATACAGAAGAACGTGGGCCGATGGTCAGAATTCGTACTTGCGCAGCGTGGCGAGCGCAGTCTCCAGCGCGGCCCGCTGCTGTTCGGTGGGCGAGTGATTCCAGAGGTCTTCGTAGCTGGCGATGGCCAGCGCCAGCGCCTCCTTGTCATGCTCGGCGGCAGCCAGGGAGGCGGCGTTGTCCGCCAGCGCGGCCTTGGCGAGCAGGTCATCGGGAAAGCGCTGCGTGACCTGCAACCAGCGCACGGTACGGTCGCGCTGATTGGCCTCGGTCAGGGCCCAGAGGTGCCAGGCGGCACGGTTCTCCGGGTCGAGCGCCAGCGCGCGATTGGCCAGTTCGCCCACGACGTCGGGCCCGCGCCCTGACAGCCAGTAGGCATTGGCGAGAATGACCAGGGCCCGGGTGTTGGTGGGCTGTTCGGCCACCACCTTTTCGTACAGCGGACCCGTGACTTCCGGCATGTGCAGCCAGGATTCTGCCGCCGCGACGATGGCGTCGGGCATGGCGCCGTCGCGCAGGTGGTGGAGGCGCTCCATGAGGGCGCCAACGTTTCCGGATGCCTCGTAGGCATTCACCGCGTCGGCCAGAGCCGCCGGCAGGTCAAGCAGGGGTGCGATCATGCCCACAAAGCTAGAC
>JACVCT010000269.1 GCA_016741895.1 Gemmatimonadaceae bacterium
GCCGTGGGACGTGCGCTCTGCGTTGTGGGTATGCGTGGTGCATTCGTCGGCACCACGCCATCCGCCCGCTGATGTAAGGATTCGTTCCGCCCGTACATTGCTTGGGTATGACATTGCCTGTGCCGTCTCCCGCCCCGCCCCGTTCGTTCGATCTCGCGCGATTGCGCGCCGGCGACGCGGAGGCGCTCGCTGCCTGCTACCACGCGCATGCCGGCCGCCTGCTGCTGGTGGCCTATCGGATTACGGCCAGTTGGGCCGATGCCGAAGACGTGGTGCATGACGCTTTTGTCGCGCTGCCCGAAGCAATTGCACGCTATGAAGAACGCGGTCAGTTCGCGGCTTGGCTGTCGACGCTCACGCTGCGGCTTGCGCTCATGCGCCAGCGTCGTGAGTCACGCTTCACTGCCCTTGAAGCGGCCAATGAGCCGAGTGTTGCGGTGGCCGCGCCCGAACACATCGTGCCGCCGCGTGTGCATGCGGCCCTTGCTGCGTTGTCGGCACCACTGCGCCACGTGTTCGTGCTGCGCACGGTGCATGACCTGACCCACGCCGACATCGGCTCCCTGCTTGGCATCTCGGCCAATGCGTCGGAAGTGCGATTCCACCGCGCGGTGAAAGCCCTGCGCCGGACCCTGGAGCTGCCCGTATGACCACCCAGCACCACGACGCCCTGCCGCCCGACGTGGCGGCGCTGGTCCGCGATCTCCATGCGCTGCCCACACCCGAGGCGCCGGAGTCCCTGCACCGACGCATCGCCGAGAGCCGCGTCAGCGGACTGCGTGTGCTCGTGCCGGATTCGCCGTCAGCCGACACGCGCACTCGCGCGCGCCGCTGGCCCTGGGTGCTGCTCGCCGGGTGTGCGGCGGGGCTGCTCGTCTACCTGACCCTGCCCTCCGGCGATCAGGTCGTCCGTGGTCGTCGTGACTCCACCGCCGCCGCATTGGGTGGTGCACCGGAAGCGTCCACGTCCGGCACGCGCGCTTCGGCGAATGTGTCACAGGTGTCCGACCTCTTCTCGCCGTGGCCGCGTGTGGCCTATGCGCAGCCTGCGCCGGGTTCGCGTCCAGCGGCGTACGCGCCAATGAGCGGACTTGAGCCGCAACGGGTGCAGCTGGGCCAGCGCAGCTACGTGCGGCTCTCCGCGAGTGCGTATCACGAGACCCTGCCCCATGAGGCGTTCACGCTGCTCGTGGACACCGTGCGCCTCGGCTCGACACGGGCATTCCGGCTGGTCACGTCGCGACTCGCTCCTCATCCATTAAACCGCAGCGTGCGCGTGCCGCTGGTCGATACACTCTGGCTGAATGCGACAACCCTGCGCCCCATAAAGCGGTTCTACGCTGCAGGTGCCCTGCTGATTCACCAGGAGTTCACGGACAGCTCCTTTGTCGAGGTAGACTCCATCAATCCTGAAGTCATTCCCGACTCCCTGCGCAAATCCCGTGTTCCCTTTCGCATGCGGACGACCAAGGTATTTGGTCGCCAGCGTCCCTTCGTCATTAGCGAAAGCATGATGCTGGTACTGCTGCAGGCGCTTCCGCTGAATCGCACATGGACGGGCAGCATCGGCGTGCTTGACGGTGACAACCGAATGTTCGCGATCGGCAAACCGGACTTCCGTAATCTGCGCGTCGATGGCACCGATACGCTGCAGACGTTTTCCGGTCGATTTCCCGTTTGGAGACTGATCGTGGAGAACGGCGTCAATGACGAAACGTGGCTGGTCAGTCAGAACTCTGGCGAAGTTCTGCGCACAAACGGACCGTTTGTGGCGGAGTATCCGAACTCTGAACTGCACCTCATTGGCGGCTTTCGGGAAAAGGTGCGAGTGGCGCCGCAGAAGCGCCCGTAGTTCCGAATCCCCCCCGGGACCACGCGATATCGCCGCCCGCTCCACGCAACACCCAAAACGCACGGCTCACGGCCCATATCGGTGGACGGCCTCCCCGCCCATTCCTTCCCGCCGTCCCCGCTCCCGCCGTCCCGGTCAAACTGTCTCTTGACTCCCGCCCCCAAAAACCGGATACTGCCCGTCCCTGATGCTTGCTCGCCCTCACGTGTGCGACCAGGCAAACGGGAATCACAACCGCTTCTCACATCCATCAGGTCGGCCAAGTCGTTTCGCAACAACAACTTGTCCGTGAAAAGGGAACTCCGGTGCAATGCCGGGGCGGCCCCGCCGCTGTAAGGGAAGACGAAAGCCTCCGTTCTGCCACTGCGCCGCGTCTGGCGCGGGAAGGCGTGGCTCTCGGTAAACGCCCAAGCCAGAAGACCTGCCTGATGCCGAGTCCGCGCGCCCCCTCGAGGGAGGGTTCGCCGGGGATTGCTACGCGTCGCCTCACTCTGCTCGAGTGTCGGCGTGTGGCCCCGTTCGGGCTCCCGTTCAGCTTCATCACGGGAGCTTTTGCATGTCAGGTGGCCTCGTCCCCCTGACACGCACGACGGCCGTCCCCGGGGGGGTGTGCATCACCGCAGGTCACCCGTCCCAGGAGACTGCCAATGGCCACGTCCGTCGCACCACGCTCCACCGCCCCGCGCTCACCGTTCGGCAGCTACGATGCCACCGGCGTGCGGGTCATCACCGAAGTCATCAAGCGCGACGGCCGCCGCGCGCCCTGGGACCCGGAACGCATCACCCGCGCCATCGCGCTGGCCTTCTACGCCGCGCGCCACGACGAAGCGCAGAACCCGCACGCCGACGACGCCGCCCATCGCTTCGGACTCGGCTTCACCGACTTTGCCGACGTCTGCGAAATCACGCAGCTCGTCGTCAACACCGTGGAGCGCAAGGCCCAGGATGGCCACGACCCCTCGGTTGAAGAAATCCAGGACGTGGTCGAAATGATGATCGCGGCGCGTGGCCATTGGGACGTGGCCAAGCGCTACGTCATCTATCGTGCGCAGCGCGCGCAGATCCGCCTGGCCGCGCACAAGGACAACGGCCTTCAGGACTACATCTTCCTTTCGCGCTACTCGCGCTACCGCGAAGATCTGGGCCGCCGCGAGACGCCGGCCGAAGCCTTCACACGCGTCATGGACATGCACCGCGCGCACTTCGCCGACAAGCTCGACCTGCCGGTGGCCGGTTTCGGCGGACGCACGCTGCGCGCGCTCATGGACGAGACCGAGCAGGCGCTGCAGCGCAAGGCCATTCTGCCCAGCATGCGCTCGCTGCAGTTCGGTGGCCGCGCCATCGAGGCCAACAACGCGCGCATGTTCAACTGCGCCTTCACGCACATGAACCGCGTGGACGCGTTCAAGGAAGCCTTCTTCCTGCTCATGTCGGGCACCGGCGTGGGCTTCAGCGTACAGAAGCATCATGTGGCGCAGTTGCCGGCCTTCCCGGTGCGTGGCGCCGAGAATGAGCTGCCCGTTGTGCACTTCACCGTCGAAGACACGCTCGAGGGTTGGGCGGATGCGCTCGACGCGCTCATGCACAGCTACCTCGATCACAAGAAGATCGAGTTCAACTACTCGCAGATCCGCTCGCGTGGTGTGCCGCTGCGCACCTCGGGCGGTCGCGCCCCGGGTCACCTGCCGCTCAAGAAGGCCCTCTCCGCCGTCGAGCGCATGCTCGACCAGGTCTCGGGCCGCGCGCTGCGCCCCATCGAGGTGTACGACATCCTCATGCACGTCGCCGTGGCCGTGCTCTCGGGCGGCATCCGTCGCTCGGCCACCATCTGCCTCTTCTCGGCCGACGACGACGAAATGGCGGCCGCCAAGACCGGCAACTGGTTCGAGACCAACCCGCAGCGTGGCAAGTCCAACAACTCGGCCGTGCTCGTGCGCGACCAGCACAGCGAGGCGGATTTCCAGAAGCTCTTCGAGCTGCAGAAGGAATTCGGCGAGCCCGGCTTCTACTTCGTGGACGACGTGGAGTACGGCGCCAACCCCTGCGTGGAAATCGGTCTCGCGCCGTTTGCCGTGGTGGACGAAGCCGCGCAGGCCAAGCTGGCCGAGTACGGCCGTCCGGATGTGCCGCTGGGCAGCACGGTGAGCGGCTGGCAGATGTGCAACCTCACCACCATCAATGCCAACGCCTGCGACGACGAGGCGGGCTTCCTGGCCTGCTGCCGCGCAGCGGCGCTGCTGGGCACGCTGCAGGCCGCCTACACGCACATCCCGTATCTCGGCGCCGCCACACGCTATATCAACGAGCGCGAGTCACTGCTGGGCGTGAGCATCTGCGGCATTCTCGATCGGCCGTCGCTGCTGCTCAATCCGTCGGTGCTCGAGCGTGGCGCGCAGGAATGTCTCGACACCAACGCCGCCATCGCCGAACACATCGGCATTCCGTCGGCGGCGCGCATCACCTGCGTGAAGCCGGAGGGCACCGCCAGCCTCGTGCTGGGTGCGGGCTCGGGTATTCATCCGCATCACGCGCGGCATTACTTCCGCCGCGTGCAGGCGGCGCGCACCGAGCCGCTGTATCAGTGGTTCAAGCTCAACAATCCGCACATGACCGAGTCGTCGGCCTGGGATCCGGATACCACCGACGTGATCACTTTCCCGGTCACGGCGCCGGCCGATGCGATTCTGCGGGCCGATGTGGGTGCGGTGCAGTTCCTCGAGTACGTGCGCCTCGTGCAGCAGCACTGGGTGGTGGCCGGCCGTCGCCACGAGCAGTACAACCCCGGCCTGCACCACAACGTGTCCAACACCGTCACCGTGCGTGACGACGAGTGGGATGCGGTGCAGCAGTTCATCTGGGCCAATCGCAACTACTTCACCGGCATTTCGCTGCTGCGTGAGACGGGCGACAAGGTGTACGCCCAGGCGCCGCGTGAAGAGGTCACCACCGACACCGACATGGCGAAGTGGAACGCGCTCCAGTACCGGGCGGTGGACTACACGGCCCTCTGGGAAGGCACGGACATGACGACGCTCGGTGACACCGTGGCCTGCGCGGGCGGAGCCTGCGAGATCGTCTGACGCAACAGCTGGTGAAGGCGTAGCAACACAAGACCCGAAACTCAAACGCACAACCCGGAACTGATCAGTTTCGAGTTGTGCGTTTGAGTTTTTGGTCTTGAGTTGGCTGCGCTTAGTGCTTCATCCCCGTATTGCAGCCCTCTTCCAGCACCTCGAACTTGTCGTGCAGGGTCTTGAGTGCCGCCTTGAGCGCGGCGTCATCGGCCTTCTTCACCATGGCCGCCACCTTCTCGGTTTCCCCGGCCAGGCCGGCCTGCGCCTTGAGCAACTCGGGCTTCTGACAGGAGGCGGGCGCCTTGGACGACGCGACCGCCTTCGCGGCCGCCACCATCTCGCCCATCTTGGCGCGCGCGGGCGCGAGATCGTTCTTGTCCTTGGCCGGGTGCCAGGTGGCCATCATGAGCATGTGGTAGGCATCGAGCTCCTTCCAGGCCTCGGCCTTCCCATGCTGCATGTTCTTCATGTGCTCGGCATGCATGGCGGCGTGGTCGTCCTTCTTGGCGGGCGGCTGCGTCGCCTGCGCGCCGGCCGTGAATGCGACACCACAGGTGAGCGTCGCGGCCGCGAGGGCCAGGCGACGGGTGCTGATACGGGTCATGGCAACTCCGGGGAGTGAAATGTCCATCAGGATGACAGAAACGTAGCCAATTGGACCCGGACCGGGCGACGGGGATCCAGCCGGTGCGGATGAGATTCGGCCGGAGCGCCGCGCCACGCTTCCCCAACGCCCCCGCGGGCCCCATCGTAACCCTAGGTCCCCGGTCCACATCGGGGCATCCGGCGGCCTGCTCTGGCC
>JACVCT010000270.1 GCA_016741895.1 Gemmatimonadaceae bacterium
AAGAAGTTGGCGCTGTAGGGCACACCCGAGCCCAGATCCTTGCGCCCCAGGTCGGGGTACTCGCGAACCGCCTCGCCAAACGACATGAAGATCACGCCGTACTTGGCGAGTTCCTCCTTGTACGTCGTGCCCACGGACACGGAGTCGAACACCGCGTCCACGGCCACACCGGCCAGACGCTTCTGCTCCGTGAGCGAGATGCCGAGCTTGTTGTAGGTCTCGAGCAGCTTGGGGTCCACCTCGTCGAGCGACGCGAGCGGTTTCACCGACTTGGGCGCGCTGTAGTACGACGCGGCCTGGTAGTCGATGGGCGGGTAGCTCACGTTGGCCCAGTGCGGCTCCGTCATCGTCTGCCAGCGACGGAAGGCCTTGAGGCGCCACTCCAGCAGCCACTCCGGCTCGTTCTTCTTGGCGGAGATGAAGCGCACCGTGTCTTCAGTCAGACCCGGCGGCAGGGTTTCCGTCTCGATGTCCGTGGTGAAGCCGTACTGGTACTCGCGATTGACCAGTGACTCGATCGTCGAACTCATGCCTGCTCCTGTTGCACCGCCGTGAGGGGTCCTGACATCCGGTATTCACACCGCCCGCAGCCCCCGAGTCGATGCGCCAGGCGCTCGACCGGGACGCCCAGCAGGCGTTCCACGAACTTCGCTTCCACTTCGCATGCCGCCGGAAACCGGTCGGCGATTTCACGCAGCGCACAGTTGTGAATGCGCAACGTGAGGCTCGCGGGTTCCACCTCCGCCATATAGCCCTTGGAGGTGAGCAACTCCGCCACCAGCGGCACCCGCTCCTCGAGGGGCAGGGCCTCCAGCACCGGACCGGCCTCGTCGGCCAGTCGCTGCCATTCGGCTTCCAGTACCGACTCCACCGCGCGATCACCCGTGTGGGTCCGCAGCAGGTCGAGCGCCGTGGCCAGCATTTGCACGTAACTGCGGGGGAACAGCGCCTCACCGGCCGGTGTGAGCGAGTAGGCAAACACCGGCGCCCCCACCCCGCGCACCACCCGCTGGTAGCGCACCAGACCGTCTTCCTCGAGCGCCTTGAGGTGCCGGCGCAGGGCGTTGGCCGTGAGGCCGAACTGTGACCCCAGTTCGCCCGCCGTCAGCGGCTGCGCCTTGCGCAGCGCCACCAGCAGATCGGCCCGAACCCCGCGAAAGCCTCCCAGCGCCCCAACCACGTCTTCCATTACGACAATATAGCTCGGTTTTAACCAATAGGTCAACGAAACCGTTCACGAATTCACGGGTACCACCAACGGCTGGTGCCGGTCGGAATGCCGTCCGTCACATGAGCGGCGATTCATCGAACCTTCGGCCCCTGTTGCATTTCGCTCCGGGCGTGCAGCCTGCATATTGCTGCCGCTCAACTTGCCAATTCGACTCTTGCCGCCGAGGATCTCCCCCCAGTGCGTCTGACCGTCATCATAGCCGTGGGCGTGTTGTTGGTTGGTCTGCTGGCGCTGGTGCGCGCGCGGCGGCTCACCCGCGAATCCATCGAGCGCGACGGCCTCTCCCGCTTCCGCGACCAGTTCCGCGGACGCTACCCCGAGAATCTCGTGTCGCAGGTGTACACCTACCTGGCAGAGCAGCACGGGGCCGTGGAGCCGCACTACATCGTCAATCCGCAGGATGATCTGGCGCGGGTGTACGGCCTGGCCGATCTCGACCTCGAGGATGCAGTGCTGGTGATTGCCGACCGCGCCGGCGCGCGTCTGCCGCGGGCCAATGAACTGGACGAACTCAAGACGCGGGTGCAGAGCGTGGAGGACTTGCTGGTGTACCTCGAGCCCTACTTCCGTCCCGAAGTCGTGAAGGGCTGAGCGCTGGACCGGCACCAGACGCTCCGCTCTTTGCCGGGCGCGGCGATGCTCGCGGTCGCGATGCTCACCACCACTGCCTGTTCCCGTGGTCCGCGGCCCGACGCCTTCCCGCGGCCCGAGGAGGCCCCTGCCGCCGTCATGCCGGCGCCCTCTGCGGAGCGTCTGCCCGCCACGCCAGCCCACGCGGGCCCGCGTGACCCGGGCATCAGCGACGAGGACCTCGACGAACTCTGGGCGCGCCAACTCATGGTCCCGGTCGAGGGCGTCACCCGGGCCCAGTTGCGCGACAACTATACGGCCGGCCGGGGGGCAGGGCGCATACACGGGGCACTGGACATTCTCGCGCCCAAGGGCACGCCCGTGCTGGCCCCCACCGATCAGGTCATCGGACGGCTCGATCGCGGGTCAGTCGGCGGGATTTTCATCTATGCCCACGATGCCGAAGGGCGCTTCGTGTACTACTACGCCCACCTCGAGCGCTACCGGCGCGGGCTGGCCGTGGGGGACCGTGTCGCCAAGGGCTCGGTGATCGGCTACGTTGGAACGACGGGGAACGCGCCGCCGGACACACCGCATTTGCACTTTCAGGTCATGAAGCGGGGGGCCGGACGTGCCTGGTGGGATGGACCGCCCATCAACCCGTTCTCCTACTTCGCGACCGACGGCCAGAGGCCGTGAGTCTTTTTCAGCGTTTGACGCAGCATTCGATCCCGGACGGGACATGAGCATGACCGGCAAGGCGCGCGCGGAACTGCGCGCCGAAGCACATCACCTCAGCGTGCAGGTTCACGTCGGCCACGCCGGCGTGACCGATGCGCTGCTGACCAGTCTTGGCGACGTGCTGCGCACCCATGAACTGGTGAAGGTGCAGGTGGCCAAGGGTGGCGAACTGTCCGCCAAGGACGCCGCAAACGAGGTGGCCGAACGCCTTGGCGCCGAGGTCGTGCAGGTCATCGGCCGCACCTTCACCATCTATCGCCACAATCCGGACCTCAAGCGGGGAGAACTGCCTCCCTGGCGGCGCTGAGCGCCTCCGGACCCCTCGCATTCCCGTCAGCGCTTGTGACGGCTCCTGGTCTCAGTATCTTGAGCAGCAAGCGGACCCAACTCTTTTCCGGTCGCGTCTGACCCGAGCCTCGCTCCCATGCCCTACGTCATTACCGAAGCCTGCATCAACGTCAAGGACAAGTCGTGCGTGGACGTCTGCCCCGTCGACTGCATTTACGAAGGGCCGGATCAGCTGTTCATCCATCCCGACGAGTGCATCGACTGCGGCGCCTGCGAGCCCGAGTGCCCGGTCACGGCCATCTTCCCCGAGGAAGACGTGCCCGTCCAGCTCAAGAGCTTCATCGCCAAGAACAAGGACGTGTTCACGAGCGCCACGCCCCCGGGCCGTCCGACGCGCTGAAGGACGCTGCGGATTGATCGCGCATCAATCCGGTGCAGCAAGCAGAAACGGCGACCATCGTGGTCGCCGTTTTGCGTTCAGTCAGCTGCTGCCACTCAGTCCAGATACCTGGCCTTGAGCAGGAAAGCCGCGATCAGCGCGATGTACTGCAGGATGGTGGAGCGCTCGCTCCACATGGCCTCGGCCCAGTCGTGCGGGCCGCTGGTGGATCCCGAGGGCGGGCGACCGAACCAGCGCGGTGTGCGCTTCTTGTAGTCGAGATACTCCTGCCCGAAGATGGACTCGAGCACGCCCTCTTCGTAGCGCACGATAAAGGTGTACTCCACCGCGAAGATGATGAGCGCCACCGGCAGGAACCAGTACACGCCGCTCACTACCGTGAAGCCCATCCAGGCCAGGAAGTTGCCCACGTAGAGCGGGTTGCGGCACCAGGCAAACGCGCCGTAGGTCACGAGGCGCTGCACGTCGCGCGAACGCCGTCGCGTGACCGTGCCCGCTGCGGCCACGCCCGCTGTGCGAATGGCCTCGCCGAGCGCCACGAGTCCGAGTCCCACGGACCACGAAGTGACGGTCTGCGCGCCGGGCACGAGCAGCGGCACGGCCAGAAACGGCACCGGCAGCCAGCCGCGGTTCTTGAACAGCACCCGCCCGATGCGCGCGGCGGTGGAGCGCTCGGCCTCGGAAATGACGGGAGCGGCGGCGTTTGTTGTCATGCCAGCGTGGAAAGAAAGTCGGAGATGGCGTGCGTGGTGGCCGCGGGCCGTTCGAGGCAGGGGACGTGGCCCGCGCCGGCGATGATTTCGAGGCGCACGCGCGCCGACGTCGGCAACGCTTCGGCGATGGCTCGCGCCTCCTTGATCGGCGTGAGCACATCGTCCTCGCCGACCACCACCAGCACGGGAACGCTAATCGTCCGCAGCGTCTCGCGTGAGTCCGGCCGGTCGCGCAGGGCCTGCAGGGCGCCCACGATGCCCGCCACCGGCTGGCGCGCCATCATGGCCCGCATGCCGGCCACCACCTCCGGGCGACGCTCACGCGTGGTCGCCCCCACCATGCCCTGGATCTGGGCCTCGGCAATGGCCCGCGCGCCATCCTTTCGCACGAGCGCGGCCAATTCATCGCGTTTGGCGCGGGCTTCGTCGCTGTCGGCTCCGGCCTTGGTGTCACAGAACACGAAGGCCTTCACGCGATCCGGGTGCCGCCGCCAAAGGGCCATGGCCACATAGCCGCCCATCGACAGACCACATACCACCGCCCGCTCAACCTGCAGGGCATCGAGCAGGGCTATCACATCGTCGGCGTACTGGTCCACCGAAAAGGGACCATGCGTGGACGAGTGCCCGAAGCCGCGCAGGTCGGGCACGATGCAGCGCGCCTGTGATGACAGCGCGAGCCGCTGTGCGTTCCACAGGTTCCGGTCGTGCGGAAAGCCGTGCAGGAAGACGACCGGCAACCCTTCGCCACTGTCGTCGTAGCCCATGCGGAAGTCGCCCAGCTGTGCAATCATGCGCTGCCCTCGGCTTCACGTTCGTGCGCGGCCTCGGCCCTGAGCATGGCCCGCTCCACCGCGCGTTCGCGCTCGGCGCGCATGCGCAGCGGCACCAGCACGGCGGCGGTCATCGGCACGGCCACCATGAGTCCCAGGAAACCGAACACCAGTGTCATGAGCGTCTGCGCGACCAGCGTGATGGCGGGCGGCAGATCCATTTCCCCACGCATGAGGAAGGGAATGAGCAGGTTGTTCTCGAGAAACTGAATGCCCCAGTACGCGATGACAACAAACAGGGCTTTCTCGGGGGAATCCACGAAGGCCATGAGCACGGCCGGGACCGCGCTCAGGATGGGGCCCACGGTGGGAATGAACTCCATCAGTCCGGCAATGAAGGCCAGCGCAAACGCCGCCTTCACGTCGAGCACCAGCAGCACGATCATGCTCACCACACCGATCACCACCATGGCGATGAGCTGGGTGACGAGCCATTTGCGCAGCACGGTGGCGATTTCCGCCAGCACCTCCCGCACGTAGGCGCGCGAGGTGGCCGGCACCACGGCAATCAGCCATTCGCGGTACACCTTGGGCTCGGCGCCGATGTACATGGCGAGGAACACCAGCAGCACGAAGGCCGTGAGCGCGGCCAGCGTGTTGGAAACAAACGAGAACAGGTACTTGGAGGCCGTGCCGATCCCTTCGCTCAGACGGCGCTTGATGCGATCCGTGGGCGTCTCGGCGAGGGCGGTGTCGGCCGCGGTGTCAGCCCCCATGCGTACTGCCGACGGGGCGCCCGCAGTGGTCCGGCTGCCCGACGCGCTGCCGGCGGAGGCTGCACTGTCGCTGACGGTCGCGGCCGGCGGACCGCTGGCCTGTTCGATGAGGGTGCCCATGCGGCCACCGCGCCCCCCCCCGCCCCCCCCCCGCCCCCTCCCCCCCCCCCCCCCCCCCCCCCCCCCCCCCCCCCCCCCCCCCCCCCCCCCCCCCCCCCCCCCCCCCCCC
>JACVCT010000271.1:0-4429 GCA_016741895.1 Gemmatimonadaceae bacterium
AAACCGTTGCTGCCGGTGCGCACGCGTTCAAAGCCCCTGGTGCCATACACGTACACGGCGGCGCCGGCACGCAGATGCGCCGGTGCGGCGGAGAGTGCCAGTTCCTGCTCGGCCTCCCGCGGCAGCACCACATTCAGCGCCGCCATTGCTGCCGACACCGGATCGCTGGCCCGCTCCTGCGCCATCGCCACATGTGGCCCGAGCAGCAGGGCCAGTACACTGATCACGCCACGCATCCGTCATCCTCGATTGGTTGGTACAACGACTCACCGTACAGGCCGCCTGCGCAGACCAGTTTTTGCGATGCGCTGCGCATCGCGATAGACAGCCAGACGCCCTCTGGCCTCGGCGAGTTGCGCCGGCGTCTGTGCAAACTCAGAAATCACCGTCTCCTTCGCTCCGGCGTTGAGCAGCACCGCGATCGTTTCCGCTGTGGCCGCACGCGCCGCGACATGCAACGGTGTTTCGCCCATGTCACCCACGGCGTTGGGATTGGCACCCTGCTGAAGCAACTGCCGAACGGCCCAAGGGTCGTTCCGCCAAAGATAGACATGCAACGCCGTATCGCCATCGCTGCCGGTCATGTGCACCGAGCGCTCGGCGGGCGGGTTGCCGGCCGGGAAAAGCACCGAGGCAGCAACCGACAGCAACTCGTCGAGCGTTCGTGCATCCTTCTGCTGCGCCATGCGTCAGCGCTCCGCCATCGGGAGACCATCGTGGTGCGCACGCCTCATCCGCCAGCGCCACCATTCATGGCTGTCGCACCGGAACGCCAGGCGTGGTGGAACTCGATGACGTTCAGCATGAGATGCGCTGCATACGGGGCCCAGACGCTCCCGCTCCATGCATGGAGGGCAGCGAACAGCCCGCCGGCAATGATGGCCGTGACCAGCACATACCAGATGCCACCGGCCCAGTGCAGCAGACCAAAGCACACAGAGGACAGCACAACGCCGGCCGCTGTGCCGAAGCGATCCGAAAGCAGTGGCAGCGCGTAACCGCGATAAAGAGTTTCCTCCACGAGGGGGGCGAGCAGTACGTTGGCAAGAAAGAAGACGCCGATGCTGCCCGACAACGTTGGCAGGACGGAGCCCGGTGGCACATAGTCGCCAAACCGCTGCTGCCATTGCACGATCGCGTCCCCGAGCCAGCCGACATAAGCCAGGGCAAGCAGCGCACCAGCGCCGGCCCCAACGAGCGCATGCTTCACGGTGTGAGCGCCGGGCCAGGCCCAGATTCCCGGCAGGTCGGCACCCGCGACCAGTACAAGGAGCAGTCCGAGGACACTGAGCACGCCCAGCAGAATCTGGGGCATCAGCAGCGGCACGCGCTCGGCAATGGCAGCGGTCGCCATACCACGCGCACCGAGCAGCACGGATGCGGCGACGATACCCAGCAGAAAGAGCAGCGGGCCGGCGAAAAGGAGCAGCCACACACCGGAGGGTGGTGGATCGATGGATTGCATACGGGGCGGGATCGAATCTGAGTGACCGAAGACCGCCATCCGTACGCCGGTCGCGCGGCAGGGTTTCGTGCGTCCTGCGCCGCTCCGGGACCAGAGCCCTACTTCAGCCTGCGCGCCGGTAGTGCATGGCCACTGCGCCGTTTCGCAGCGGGGTGGCCGAGACCAGCGTGAGGCGGCGCGTACTCGGCAGCCCCTGCTGATAGAGGGTTGGACCGTGACCGGCGATGCGGGGATGAATCAGAAACCGGTACTCGTCAATCAGGTCCAGCCGGTCGAGCGCGCAGGCCAGTTGGCCACTGCCCACCAGCACCCCGGCGGGTGTCGCGTCCTTGAGCGCTTGCACGCCCGCGCGCAGCTCGCCGGCGATATGCTGACTGTTGGTCCACGGATAGTCGCGGCGCGTGGACGACACCACGAACTTGGGTTTGGACTCCAGCTGCACCGCCCACTCGCGTATCGCAGCCGGTGCCTCCACGTCACCGCGGGCCACTGCCGGCCAGTAACTCTCCATCATCTCGTACGTGACGCGCCCCCACAGCATCGCACCACTCTCGTTCATGAGTTCGGTGAAGAAGGCGTGTGTCTCGTCATCGGCGATGCCTTCCTGGTGGTCGACACAACCATCCAGGGTGAGATTGAGGCAAAAGGTCAGGATGCCCATGGCGGTAGTTCAAGCGAGACAGAAGGATGTGCACAATCATGCGTCCACGGAACGCGCCAAGCCAGAAGCATAGCGTCGTGTGAAGCCCAGACGCCTGGGACGGTGTCAGCTCACGGCACCCGGCGACCGCCTGGGCCCACGTGGCGTCCACTTCGCGTCTTCGCGGCGATTCCGGGTGCCGGGCGCCCCTAAGCTGCGGGCATCACCCACCGCACATCGGAGCGCCGCCCCATGCCCATTGCCGACACACGGCACCGCCAGCCCCCTGGCAATCACTCGTCACACGCCGCCCGCGCGCTCAGCCGCTGCGCCATGCTCGCGGCGCTGCTGGTCGCCACGTCGCTGACCGCCCCGAACGCCGGCGCGCAGTCGGCACGGCCACCGGCCACAACACTCACGGCGCAGGCGCCCGCGACGGCAGACGGCCCGGACCTGCAGGGCATCTGGGACTTCACCATGCGCGTGGGCGAGCGCTCCTCCCCGGGATTCTTTGCGCTCGGTCCTGTCGACCGCGGCTGGGCGGGCTCCATCACGATGTACCTGACCAACACGCTGGCCGTCAGGCCGTTTACAGTGACCGGGGATTCGCTGCGTATGGTCGTGGCCTCACGCGAGGGCGACGTGCGCTTCCTCGCACGCCTGACTGACGGCGGACGCAGCATGGAAGGCATCGTGGAGTATCATGGTGGGGCGCGTCTGCCGATGATAGCCACACGCCGCAGCCAGCCTGCCGCTCCGCGCTGAGTCGGCAATGCAGGCATGCTGTCGTGCGCGTAGCGGGAATGCGTCCAGACCGTCCCCTTGATCGCAGCACGCACCGGCCTCGATACTCCAGTGTGACCACTTCCGGACAGGAACCCACATCGGTCGAGGCCGCGGAGTCTCCTGCAGACTCCGCGATTGAGCGATACATCGTGCCGGTGGGGGCCGTCGTCCTGACGACGTTCTTCGCCATCCTGTTTGCGTTGCGCGGCAGCATTGCAGCCATCGACCGTGGCGAGGACCCGCAGTGGTCACAGCAGCTGGGCTGGTCGCTCGCCATGTGGTGGACCTGCCTGCCCCTGCTGCCGCCACTCGCGGCACTGGTTCGTCGCTTTCCGGTCGGCCGCCCGCACGCCTGGCGCAACGCCGGCCTGCTGCTGCTTGGCACGATGACAGCCGCCTGGCTGCGCCAGGTCGTGTTCAGTCCGGTCGTGGTGGCCCTGAGCGGCGTGCCAGACGGTGAGGCCAGCGCCTTCGCGCGCATCCTCACCTACTTCACGGTCTTTCTCGTGATGGTCGCGCTGCTGCATGCCGTGCACTACTATCGCGCGGAACGCACCCGGTGAGCGCCGTGAAGCCGCGCTGGCGCGAGGCCTGGCCGAAGCACGGCTTGCAGCGCTGCGCACCCAGCTGCAGCCACACTTCGTGTTCAATGTGCTCAACGCGGTGACCACGCTCCTGCATGCCGATCCCATGGCGGCAGACCGCATGCTCACCCGCTTCGCCGAGTTGCTGCGTGTGATCCTGCACGAGCAGGTGGAGGTGCATGCACTCGAACACGAGCTGGACCTGCTGGCCCGCTATGTCGAACTGATGCAACTCCGGTTTGGTGATCGCATCAGCGTGGAGTGGCGGGTGGATGACGCGGTGCTCGGCGCCACGGTACCGTATCTGGTCCTGCAGCCTCTGGTCGAAAACGCCTATGAGCATGGGCTGGCGAGCCGGGAGGCGGGCGGACGAATATGCATTGCCGCGTCACGGATTGGCGATCAGCTCCAGCTGCTGGTCGAGGACGATGGTGTGGGGATCGGTGCGCGCACCGACGCGAGCACCCGACCTGCCGAGACTGAAGCGAACCACGGCATGGGGCTGCGCATCACCAGGGATCGTCTGACGCAGCTCTATGCGACCCAGTCCTCGCTGGTACTTGAGCAGCCGCCCGAGGGCGGCACACGCGCACGCCTGATCTTGCCGTATCGTGAAGCGCGGACGGAATCTGCAGCGTCACCTACATGAACAGCCCATGCAAGCGCCGGGTGATGACGTGACCTCGACGGTCAGACCCCGTTGGAACGTGCTCATCGCCGACGACGAACCGTTGGCGCGAGCCCGCCTGCGCACCTTGCTGGCCCGGCATCCCGAGTTTGCACTCACCGCCGAATGCGGCAGCGGCACGGCCGTGCTGGCAGCGCTTCGCGAGGGGCCGGCCGATGTGTTGTTGCTCGGTATCACCATGCCCGGCCCGGAGGGCGCGCCACCCATCCCGGCCTCCGTTCCGCGGTCACCTGTGCCGGGGGAGGCGCCGCCCGTCCGGCTGCTGG
>JACVCT010000271.1:4439-5719 GCA_016741895.1 Gemmatimonadaceae bacterium
CGCCAGCGAAGAACACGCCATCCGGGCTTTCGACCTCGATGTGGTGGACTACCTCGTGAAGCCGGTGGACATCGACCGGTTTGACCGGGCCATGAAGCGGGTCCTGGACACGCTGGCCACGACCGCCGACACCGCCGCCGATCGCATGAGCGCCCAGCCCCCGCGGGAGATCACTGCGGAGGGGGCCTATCCGAAGCGTCTCGTGGTGCGTGACGCGCAGGGCCTGTACTTCGTGGCGGTGGCCGATGTGGACCGCGTTGAGGCGGATGGCAACTACGTGGCAGTGATTGCCGGGGGACGACGGCACCTCGTGCGTGAATCCCTGCAGCTGCTCGCATCTCGCCTCGATCCGGCGGAGTTCGTGCGTGTGCACCGCTCGCACCTGGTGCGCATTGATCGCATTCGCCGACTCACCCCCTGCGGACACGGGGAGTACGAGCTGACACTCACCGACGGCACCCGTCTCACCTCGAGCCGCAGCTATCGGGAGCAGCTGCGGCAGCTGCTCGAATAGGTCCGACGCGGCCGCCCTCGCTACGGCGCCCGCAGAATCTTTTCCATGGACCGTCCCCTGGCCAGCTCATCGACGAGCTTGTCCAGATAGCGCACCCGACGGGTCAACGGATTGTCCAGGTCTTCGACACGATAGCCACAGATCATGCCGGTGATGCGATGGGCCGCCGGGTTGAGTGTGGCGTCACGAAAGAACTCCTCGAAAGTCACCTGCCTTGCAATCAGCGATTCGATGGCCGCCTCGTCATAGCCGGTCAGCCACTCAATCACCTGCAGCAGTTCGTCTCGCGTGCGGCCCTTCTTTTCGACCTTGACGAGGTAGTGCGGGTACACGCTTGCGAAACGCATCTTCGCGATCTTGTCATCGTGGTGGCTTGTGTCGGCCATGCGTGCTCCACGGGTAGTCTATGTGCAAGTGCTCACTACATGGCTCGCAGTCCAGCATTGCCCTGAGCCGTCGAGGAACATGGCCACGGGTGAGACCGAACGACAACCCACGCGACTTCAGCGCCATGTCAGGTTCACTACCTGTGTCGGCGCTGACTCGAGCGTCCGACCAAACCGCACGACCACGCTGTCGCGCACGATGCCACTGCGGTCATAGAACACGTAGCAGTGGACGCGCAGCGTATCGGCTATGCCGGGCGGCAGGACGCCGACGGGCGGCAGCGTGCCCACCGCGCGGAAATAGCCAGCCCCATCCGTGACGTCGGTGGAGTGGAACCCCCCAACGGAGCTAGCACAGCGACCAACGCCCACTTCAGCGT
>JACVCT010000014.1 GCA_016741895.1 Gemmatimonadaceae bacterium
CGCATTGCCCTCCTTGGCCTGGCCGCGGTCGCTCACCGAAAGCACGGCAAAACGTTCGTCTTCCGTCGTGCCCAGCAGGTGAAAGCGCTGCGGATGCTCGGGGTCGTGATAGACCAGCGTGTCCGCGTCCTGCGTGGTGCCGAGCGCGTGGAAGTACACCTGATGATCTTCGTTGCGCGCCGAGTACTCGCCGGCATCGGCCGGAGGCTCCGGATAGCGGCTGTAGTAGAAGCCGTCACCGTGCCAGGCGATGCCCGAGACCTTCACCCGATCAATCACATCCGGCAGGTTCTCACGCGTACTGAGGTCGAGCACGCGAATCTGCTGCCAGTCGGAGCCGGCGTGGCTCACCATGTAGGCGATGTAGCGCGCCTGCCGATCGAAGGTGAGACCGGCCACCCGCGTCGTGCCGTCCGGCGACAGGGCATTGGGATCGAGCAGCAGCTCTTCCGGCCCCTCCTCACCTCGGCGGATGTAGTACACCGGCTGGTTCTGCAGACCGTCGTTGCGGGCGTAGAGCAGCCAGGGGCCCTTCTGTTCGGGGGCTGAGCTGCGCGGATAGTTGACCAGGGTGGCCAGGCGGTCGCGCAGGCGGTCACGCCATGGAACGCCAGCCAGCCACTGGTTGGTGACGGCGTTCTGGGCGGTCACCCACTCGGCGGTCTCCGGCGAGCGGTCGTCTTCCAGCCATCGGAATGGATCGGCGACAGGTGTGCCGTGGTACAGGTCGATCTGATCGACGCGGCGGGTGACGGGGTATGGCAGGGGACGCTCGGCGGACATGACGTGGGCTCCAGGGGGTCGGGACTTCAGCCCCCGGAACATGGCGACGGGCGCGGGGAGGGGCCACTGGCACGAAAGCCGGGGACGAGGCTATGTTTCAAAGCTCCCCCGGAAACGGGGGGCAACAGTCCTGTCCGCCCGATTCTCCGGTTCGTCCGGGGATCCCCTTTGGGGGGCCGTATCGGCCTCGAGGCGACAGCGGCGATGCCTCGTCGGTATCGACCCGGAAGACTTCGCTTCCGGTGGGCGCGTCGAGGCCTCTCGCACCGTTGTCTGTTCGATCGCGCTCCGCCACACAGCGTGGCACCGCGCGGGAGCAGTCAGCGGATCCGCAGCCCTTCGAATCGGACCCTTGCGAGGGTCCTGGAGTCTCACGATGCATCCGTTTATCGAAACCCAGAAGGAGTGGATGAAGACCGTCACTCCGTTCCGCGCCGGCGACACGGTGCGCGTGAATGTGCGAGTGAAGGAAGGCGACAAGGAGCGCATCCAGGCCTTCGAAGGGGTGGTGATCGCCCGCCGCGGCGCTGGCGTCAGCGAGACGTTCACTGTCCGCAAGGTGTCGAACGGCGTCGGCGTGGAGCGCATCTTCCCGGTGCACAGCCCCATGCTGGCGGACATCGTTGTGGTGCGTCGTGGTGCGGTGCGCCGCGCCAAGCTGTACTACCTGCGCGACGTGACGGGCAAGGCCGCCCGCATCAAGGAGCGCAAGGTCATCAACAAGCCGCAGGCCGCCAAGTAAGGCACGGCCGGGCGGCGGCATCGATGGCGCGCTGGAGCCCCATCGAGCGCAACCTGCGCGCCATCCACGGCCCGGTGTTGGCCGGGGTGGACGAAGTCGGACGGGGCCCGCTTGCGGGCCCCGTTGTCGCATGTGCCCTGGTCATGCCCGCCGATCAACGGGCCATTGCCGGGGTGAATGATTCCAAGCAACTGACGCCGGAAGTCAGGCGCGCACTCGCGCTGCGCATCCGCGAGCGGGCCACTGCCATTGGCCTCGGCGCCGCCAGCGTGCGCGAGATCGATCAGCTCAACATCTATCACGCCACCGTGCTGGCCATGCAGCGTGCCCTCCGGCAGTTGGAGCGGCGACTGGGGCAGACGCCCCATCATGTGCTGGTCGACGGCAAGTCGCTGCGCACGCTTGGCCACGTGCACACCGCCGTCGTGAAGGGCGACAGCAAGTGCTACGGCATCGCCTGTGCCTCCATCGTGGCCAAGGTCACGCGTGACCGGCTCATGCACACGCTGGCGCTGCGCTATCCGGTGTATGCCTGGGAACGCAATGCGGGCTATGGCACGGCCGTGCACCGCGAAGCGCTGGCGCAACACGGGCTCACGGCCCATCATCGACGCAGCTTCTGCCTCGACGAACAGCCCTCGCTGTTCTGACGGACGACGGGCGTTCGTCCGCAACACATCGGGGCATCACTCCGGCCGGGCCAATGTGGTCCCGTTGAGGCAGCCCATGAGCGCGTCCGTTTCCGATCTCCGCTCCGTCTTTCGTGAAGACCTGCTCAAGGGGCAGGTCGCGCTCGTGACCGGTGGAGGCACCGGCATCGGCCTCGGCATCTCCGAATTGCTGGCGGCGCTTGGCGCCCATGTGGTCGTGGCGAGTCGTCGGCCCGCCCATCATGAGGCCGCTGTGTCGGCCATTCGTGCGCGTGGCCATGCGGCCAGCAGCGTGGCGCTGGATGTGCGCGACCATGCCGCCGTGCACGCGGTGGTGCAGGAGGTGGCCGCCACGCATGGTCGTCTCGATGTGCTGGTCAACAACGCGGCGGGCAACTTCTATGCGCCCAGCGCCACGCTCTCGCCCAACGCCTGGAAATCGGTGGTGGAGATCGATCTCTACGGCACCTTCTACTGTTCGCAGGCCGTGCATCCGGTCATGAAGCAGCAGGGAGGCGGACGCATCATCAGCACGTCCATGACGCTGCACTATCGCGGTTGGCCACTCATGGCGCATGCCACCGCAGCCAAGGCCGGTGTCGATGCGCTCACCCGCACGCTGGCCGTGGAGTGGGCGCCCGATCGCATTCGCGTGAACGCCATCGCGCCCGGCCCCATTCCCACCGAGGGCGTGCGCAAGGCCTTCGCGCCGCCGGCCGACAGTGGGGTGCCCGACCTCTTCGCGGCGGCCGAAGAGCGCATGGCCGAGTATGCGCGCACCGGCATTCCGCTGGGACGCTGGGGCACGCCGCAGGACATTGCCAACATGGTGGCCTTTCTCGCCTCACCCGCCGGTGACTGGATCACCGGAGCCATCTTCGTGGTGGACGGTGGCGAGTGGTTGGCCAAGCCTGCGCCGTAATGTTTTCTTCATGCGATTCGCGTGACTGCTGTCACCTTTCGCACAAATTCGCGGGTTTTTGGTGATGAGGCGCACGGCGCCACCCGTCGTGGCGCACGACTTTCCTTCCGTGGTCGGCGCGTTGGCGCACACTGTGACGACGCGCCGCCAACGCCAAGAGCGTTCAATCCATGGGAGGAAACAGCGATGCAGAAGATCCGGTTTGCGGCGATGACGGTGCTGGCGGTGAGCACGCTGAGCGCCTGTGCCACGAAGGGTTTCGTGCGGAAGGGACTCGATGAGCAGCGCATGGCGTTGTCCACGGAGCGCAGCCAGCGCATGGCCGGCGATGATTCGCTGCGCACGAAGATCGACACCGAGGTGGGCGCGCTGCGCACCGACCTCAATGCCCTGCGCAACGACCTGGGCGCCCTTCGCAACGAGTTCGGCGCGCGCATCACGGCCATGGAGAATCAGGTGAAGTTCGCCATGCCGGTGCATTTCGGTTTCGACGATGCGGCGGTGCGTCAGCAGGATGAAGCGGCGCTCGAGCGCTTCGCGCAGGTGGCGTCCAACTACTACAAGGGTGCCAACATCACCATCGAGGGCTTTGCCGATCCGGCGGGCAGCGCGGCCTACAACCTGCGCCTCTCGCGCGAGCGGGCGGATGCGGTGCGCGACTTCCTCGTCAGCAAGGGGCTCGATGGCGCCACGCTGCGCACGGTGGGATACGGCAAGACGCGTCTCGTGAAGCCCGGCGCCAAGGGTGACGAGGCCGGTGCGGAACTCAACCGTCGTGTGGTCTTCGTGGTGGAGACGCCGGCTGGCATGGGCACGGCCACTGTGGCCGCCATGTCGGGCAACGAATAAGCGGCCCAGCTGGCAATCCCTCGGGATTGCCGGCGAGATGGCTGAAGGTCTGAGCGGGGCGGCTACCAGCGATGGTGGTCGCCCCGTTATTCTTCCCCGGTATTGCCTCGTCGCATCTGGGAGTCGGACCGGGTAGCTCAGCCGGTAGAGCAGCGGACTTTTAATCCGTAGGTCGTGGGTTCGATCCCCACCCCGGTCACTTCCACGCGACGCAATTGAGAAATGGGGGCGGATCTTCGCGTGACGGGTTCGGTAAGCCCGTGTCATTGGCTATCTTGCGAGATGCTTCGCTTCCTGAGACCCGTGGCGCGCCAGACGCGCCACCATCGGGGCCGACTGGCCCACGGGGCGATGATTGGCCTGGCCGTGCTGGCCGCCTTCGCCCTGCTGCCAACGCCGGCGGTCGCGCAGCTCGGCCTCGGAGACGCGCCAAAGCCTGCCGCGGACAGTGCCGAGCCTGCGGTGGTATCGTCGGCTTCCCCACGCGCCGCCGTGGAGGAGTTTCTGCGCCTCGCGGATATGGGCGACTTCGACGCCGCCGCCGCCTATCTCGCTCTTTCGCCCACCACATCCAGTCGCGGGCCGCAGCTGGCCCGCCGACTCAAGGTCGTGCTCGACCAGCGGCTCGCACTCGATGCGGCGACGCTCTCTCCGCTGGCCGCGGGTGACACCACCGACGGTGACGCCAGCGGCGACATCGTCGGGACCATCGCCACACGCAGTGGGGACGCCGCCATACGGCTGGTGCGCACTCCCCGTCAGACGGGGGCGCGAAACGCCGGGGCCGCGCGATGGCAGTTTGCGGCGGGCACGGTGCAGCAGGTGGACGCGTGGTACGCTGAACTCGGCGCCCCGTTCCTGCGTGACCGCCTGCCGGCTTCCATGATGCGGGAGGGGCCGTTCAACGTGTTCTACTGGCAGTGGGTGGCGCTGGCCATCGCGCTGCCCCTGCTGATCGTGGTGTCGTGGCTGTTGGGTGCCGCCTTGCGGGCGGTGCTTGGACGCGTTGCACGGCGCACCGTGACTGATTGGGATGATCTGCTGCTGGAGTCACTGCGTGGCCCGTTTCGCCTCTGGGCCGGGGCCATTGTGGCGCTGCCGGTATTGGGCCTCCTGCAGCTCAATCCGCGTGTGGACGGGTTTGTCGCGGCGCTGGTGCGTGGTCTCGCACTCATTGCCCTGTTCTGGGCGCTGCTGCGCATCATCGGTCTGGTGCAGCAGCGGCTGGTGCAATCGGCCGTAGCCACGGGGCAGAGTCAGGCGCGCACGCTGGTGCCGCTGCTGTCCAACATCCTGCGGGTCACGGTGGCCATCGTCGCACTGCTGGTGGCACTCGCGCAGTTCGGCTATCCGGTCACCACGCTGCTGGCCGGTCTCGGTATCGGTGGTATTGCCGTGGCGCTTGCGGCGCAAAAGACCGTGGAGCATCTCTTCGGCAGCGTGAGTCTCGCCGCCGATCGCGCGTTTCGCGTGGGAGACTGGGTGCGGGTTGGCACCACGGAGGGCGAAGTGGAGCGCATTGGGCTTCGCTCCACGAGCATCCGGACGGTCGAGCGCACGGTGGTGCGCGTGCCCAACGGACGTCTGGCCGATGATCGCATCGAAACCTTTGGTGAGCGCGATCGCATGGCGTTCCGCACCGATCTCGATCTCACCTACGACACGACCCCGGAGCAGTTCGAGGCCATTCGCAACGATGTGGAAGCGGCGTTGCGCGCACATCCGGCCATCTGGCCCGATCGGGTGCGCGTGTACCTCACCACCTTCGCCGAGTCGGCCATCCGCATGAACGTGACCTGCTGGTTCCAGACCACCGACATCAACGAGTTCGTGAAGTACCGCCACGACATGATGCTGGAATTCATGCGCATCGTGCAGCGGCATGGCAGCGGCTTCGCGTTCCCGTCGCGCACGGTGTATCACGTGGGGAGCGGCGGCTCCACATCCCCGGTTCCGGTCGATTGAGCGCGTGACGTCCACCGTCCTCGCCGTGCTGTCGCTGCCGTGGATCGTGGCGCGGCTTCAGGTGGATCTTCCCGTCGAGCCGCCGGCCATCGTGGCCACCGAGCTCGCCGCCATTCTGCTGCAGGGCGTCGTCACCACCGGTGTGGCGGCGCTCTGCGCGCATCTGTATGCACGCTATCGTCGGCCCTGGTTTGGCTGGTTCGCCGTGGCCTGGGGCGTGTATGTGGCCCGGCTGCTTTGCATTCTGAGCTTTCTGCTCAGTGGGCAACGTGTGTGGCTGTACTGGCATCAGGTCACGACGGGTTGGACGGCGCTCGTGCTGCTCTGGGCCTCGCTGGTCTTCCTGCGTCAGCCCAGGGCACGGCCAGGCTATCTGCTGGTGGCGCTGTTCCCGCCGCTCTGGTCGTATCTGGCCATCTATCAACTCGACAGCTTTCTCTCCGCCGCGCTGCCGGCGGTGCTGTTCCTGAGTGGTGCCACCGTGTGGACCGGCTGGGTGTTCTGGCGACACCACCGGGTGGTGGGCAGTCCGGGCGCGCGGCTGTTGGCCATCGCCTTCCTGCTCTGGGGGCTGCATCACCTCGACTATCCCTTCCTGCGCGCGCAGGGCGCGTGGACGCCGTGGGGCTACTATCTCGACATCGCCATGGTGCTGCTGGTGGCGTCGGGGCTCGTGCTGCTGGTGCTTGATGATCTGGGGCGTGGAGTGCGCGCGCTGTCCACGCTCTCGGGTGACCTGCAGCGGCGCACCAACGACACCGATCCGCTGGACGTGCTGCTGTCGCGGCCGCTCGCGCTGCCCGGTGTGCGCGGCTCGGCCATGTATCTCTTCGAACCGCCACCGCGCGCGGACTCGGCGGGGCAGGCGGGCAATGGTGGCGAGAGCCACGAGTCGGCCATCGAGATTCTCGATCGGGTGCTCGAGGCCGCGCGCACACGCGCCACGTCCTCGGGCAATGAGGGCACGCCGCCACGCGGCCGCTTTGTGCGCGGAACAGGGGTGTGCGCCAGCTGGGCGGAACAACTGCCGCTGCCGGCGGTGCGCGATGCCCTGGCGCGCATGCGCATCACCCGCCGGCCGCAGGTGGTCGCTTCCACCGATCAGCAACCCTTCATTGCGGCCTTGCCGGTGGGATCGGGCGCGCAGCTGGTTGGCGCCCTCATCATGGCCGGTGACGTGCGCAATCCGTTCACCGCGCTCGACGACGATTTCCTGCTGGCTCTCGGGCAGCAGGTGGGAGCCGCGCTCGACCAGTGGTCGCTCGATCGGCAGCTGGCCACCCGCACGCGCGCGCTTGAGCGTCTCTCGTCTCGCATGCTGCGTCAGCATGAGGAGGAGCGCCGCCGCCTCTCGCGTGAGTTGCATGACGAAACCGCGCAGGTGTTCTCGGCGGTGAAGATGCAGCTCGAGGCGCTGCGCGGGTCACTGGTGCCGGAGGCGGCACCGCGGCTCGATCGGCTGCTGTCCCTGGTGGATACCGGCATCGCCAGCATCCGCGAGGTCACCAGTGCGCTGCGTCCCACGCTGCTGGATGATCTCGGTCTGCGGCCGGCGCTGCACTCGCTGGTCACCGAGTTCACCGAGCGCACCGGCGTTCAGGTGCGCCTGGTGGCGCCGACGAGCCTGCCCGCGCTCGAGGGGGAGGCCGAGCTGGCCGTGTTCCGTGCGTTGCAGGAGGCGCTGTCGAACGTGCTGCGGCATGCCGAGGCCTCGTCGGTGGAGGTGGAACTCCGCGTCGAGGCGGATGAACTGCGGCTGCGGGTCCGCGACGATGGGCGCGGATTCCCCACGGCGCCCGGTGGACGCCTGCTCGACACCGACCAGCGCATGGGCCTGACCGGCATGCGCGAACGCCTGCACAGCGCCGGTGGTGCACTGCAGATTTCCAATCGTGATCCCGGCGCGGAGCTGCTCATCCGCGTCCCCGTTCCCGCGCGACCTGACTCTCTGACGTGACCGACGCTTCTCCCATTCGCGTGCTGCTGGCCGATGATCACGCCCTCGTGCGTGAAGGCCTGCGCTACGTGCTCGACGCCGATCCGCTCATCGAAGTGGTGGCCGAGGCGTCGAACGGTCGCCTCGCGGTCGATCTCGCCGTCCAGCTCAGGCCCGATGTGGTGGTGCTCGACATCACCATGCCGGAGGAAACGGGGCTCAAGGCCGCCGGGCGCATTCTGGAGGCCCTGCCAGGGACGCGCGTGCTGCTGCTCAGCATGCACGACCAGAGCGAGTACGTGCGGGAGGGCATGCGTATCGGGACGCATGGCTATCTGCTCAAGGACTCTGCCGGCGAAGAGCTGCGCGCGGCCATTCGCGCCGTGCATGCCGGCGGGACCTTCTTCAGTCCGGCGGTGGTGCGCCGTCTTTCGTCGGCCGACGCCGTGATGGACAACAGCCCGGCCTCGCAGCTCGAGCAGCTGACGCCGCGGGAGAAGGACGTGCTGGGCGGGGTGGCCCGCGGTCTGACCAACAAGGCCATCGCGGCGGAGCTGGGCATCAGTCGCCGCACGGTGGAGGCGCACCGCGAAAGCCTCATGCGCAAGCTGCAGATCCACTCGGTGGCGGGGCTCACGCGCTTTGCCCTTGAAGCGGGTGTGGTGGCCGACACCTAGACGGGCCGTCGGCATGGTTGCACGCCCGCGGCCGTTGCCAGTACGGGCCGTCAATCGTCGTCCTGCGCATGCTCACTTCGCCCAGTACTTCCCAGACGGTGGTGGCGGATGCGGCGCGGCTGCGGCTGGAAGGCTGCCAGCTGGAGCTGCTGGCCGGCGCGCGCTCACGGGTGCGGGTGAGTTTTGTTCGCCCCGCAGAGCCGGTTGGAAATGGCCAGGCGGAAGGACGCGAGTTCACCGCCACCCACGAGGGCAGCACCTGCCCCGGTGGTGACCTGCGTCTGGCGGCGCTGGCCACCTTCGATGCGCTGGCCCAGGCCACCGGTCAGACCCTCACCTTTGAGCTGATCGGCGTCAAACCCGTGCGGGCCTTTGATGCCACCGTGATCATGGTGGCGGCCGTCGTGCGTCATGAGGGCAAGGGCACCAAGGTCATTGGCGCCGCCGTGGACGAGGGCGATGCCATCACCACCGCCGCCCGCGCGGCCCTGCAGGCCGTGAACCGTCTGGTGGCGCCCCATCTGCCCGCCGGCCCGTCCTGTCACCTGGCCTGACGCCAGGGCCGTGACTGTGACGCCGGTCTCGGTTTCCGGGGCCCGGCACGGTGTCCTCCGCACCGAGATCGGGGTAGGTTGTTGGCGTGAACCCTGCCGCCTCCTTCCTGCGCGCGGGGCTGTGGACGACTTCCCTCGCCAGACGCGGACCTGCGCTGGTGTTGGCTCTCGGAGTCGCCGTCAGCACCGCCTGTCAGCCCGGCCTGCGCCCCGCGCTCGGGCCCGGTGCTGAGCCCCAACCCCTTCCCGCACAGGCGCCCTCGCCTGCGCGGGTGACGCCCGGCCCGGCGGCCAAGGCGGCTCCCCGGGATGAAGTGGTGGATGCCGCGGTTGGCGTGTTCGGCGACTCCACCGCAGTGGCCATGGCCGATTCGACGGGCGAAGAGCCGTCCTGGGACATCGATGTGCGCAGCTACGAGACGCACGAGCGCGTCGCGCACTACGTCTCGCTCTTCAGCACCACGGCGCGGGAGCGCACCGTGTCCCGTCTCTCCCGGGGCACCCGCTACCAGCCCATGATCCGCGCCAAGCTGCGTGAGGCCGGCATGCCCGAGGACCTCACCTATCTGGCCTTCATCGAAAGCGGATACGACCCGCATGCCTATTCGCGAGCGGCGGCGGTAGGCATGTGGCAGTTCATGAGCAGCACGGCCCGCGAGGTGGGGCTGCGCGTGGACTGGTGGATGGATGAGCGACGCGACCCCGCCCGTTCCACCGACGCGGCCATTCGTTTTCTCGGCTATCTGCAGAAGCAGTTCGGGTCGTTCTATCTGGCGGCCGCCGCCTACAACGGCGGTCCGGGGCGCGTGGCGCGCGGGCTCTCGCGCTATGCCGATGCGCTCGAGGGCAGCGAGGGCGACGATCGCTTCTTTGCGCTGGCCGAACAGGACTATCTGCGCGCGGAGACCAAGAACTATGTGCCGCAGCTGATTGCCGCGGCGCTGGTGGCCAAGGTCCCGGAGCGATATGGCCTGCAGGTGGACTCGCTGCCGCCCTACGCCTACGACTCGGTGCTGGCGGAGCCCGGCAGCAACATGAGCGTGGTGGCGTCAGCTGGTGCGGTTCCGGTGGACACACTGCGCGATCTCAATCCGGCCATCCTGCGCGGCGTGACGCCTCCGGACGCCGCCGTCTGGATCCGGGTGCCGGTGGGCAGCGGGGCACGGGTGCGGGCGGCGCTCGATTCGCTGCCCGAGGCTGACCGTCGTGGCTACAGCGCCGTCAAGGTGAAGACGAGCAAGTCGGTCACGGCCCTGGCAAAGCAGCACGGCGTGACTTCGGCGCAGCTGCGCTGGTTCAACCCGGGCCTGCGCACGACAAAGAAGGGCAATGTGGTGACCGGGCAGACCCTGCGGGTGCCCATGAAGTCGGCGCTGGCCTTTGCCCGCAACGTGCCCGACCCGGGCATCGAGAAGTACGGGACGACGGTGGCCACGGCCAAGGGGCGCGGGCTGCACGTGGTGCGTCGAGGGGAGACCATTGGCGGAATCGCACGCCGCTATGGCATCACGGAGTCCCGCCTGCGTTCACTCAACCGCATTCGCGGCGATCGCATTCTGGCGGGACAGACGCTGGTTGTGCGAAGCGACAGCAAAAAGCGGTAGCGCAAAACGGAAGCCGGGGTCGGAAGCCTCAACACAGGAGCCAAATGCCCGGCTACGCGCCGTGCCGTTTGATTGGCTTCTGCTGTAAGGCTTCCGACCCCGCCTTCCGGGCTTCGGCTACCGCTGTTTGCTGTTAATCCAGGATGCCGTTCCCGCGATACCCACGGGTAATCAGCTTCTCGTATCCGTTGGCCGGGCTCACTCCCATGGCCAGCGAACGCTGCACGGCCACCGGCCCACGGTTGTAGGCCACCAGCGCCAGCATCAGGTCGCCCTTGTACTGCTTGATGAGACCGCGCAGGTAGCGGAAGCCGATACGCAGGTTCACATCGGGATCGAGCAGATCCTCACGTGTGACGTTGGGCTCGAAGGCACGCGCCGTGCCCAGCATGAGCTGCGTGAGGCCGAGGGCGCCCGCTGAACTCACCGCGCGCGGGTCGAACACGCTTTCCACACGCACCACGCGGAAGCCGAGTTCCGGCTCGATGCCGGCGGCGATGGAGGCATCGTAGATGCGGCGCGCCAGATCGGTCTTGATGCGGTAGCGCGTGCTGTAGCTCTGAATGGCCTGCCAGCGATTCAGGTACTCGTGCTGGCTGGGCTTCTGGCCGGCCACCTGTGTTGCTGACGGGCTGGTCTTGCCGCGCTTGAGCACGTCACCGGCCCGACGCCACATGGGTTGATCGGCGATGGCTGCCAGCGGCTCCTGGCGCAGCACGCGGGGCGCGGCGGCCACCGTCTGCTGCGTGGGCCCGTTCAGGCCCAGCACCTCACCCCCGGAAGGCAGTGGTGTCTCGGCGCCTTCCTGGCGTGCGCCACGGTCCTTCGTCAGTACAAGCACCAGCGCCAGCAACACCACGGCCACCGAACTGCGCTTGGCCTGCCGCATGTTGCGCCGGCGCTGCATGCGGCGGCGACGCCACTCGGCATCGTACTTCGTCCTGCTATCGTCAACAGTATGCATGAACCCTCTCGGTCAGCTGGTCGGTCACGGACCGCTGATGAAGTCCCCCCTCGTGCCGCCGCGCTTTTCGCGCAACACGATGTCGGAAATCACCATCGTCCGGTCGACAGCCTTGGCCATGTCGTAAATCGTGAGCAACGCCACGGACACGGCTGTCAACGCTTCCATCTCCACCCCGGTTTGGGCGGTGGTTCTGACGAATCCCTCGACCCGGCAACCGGGAAGGGATTCATCGAGACTAACCCGGACTTCTACCCCGGACAACGCCAGCGGGTGACAGAGGGGAACGAGCTCAGCCGTACGTTTGGCTGCCTGAATTCCGGCCAGTCGGGCCACCGGAATGACATCGCCTTTCTTTAAAGTATTGTCCCGTATGGCTTTGTACGTGTCCACCTCCATTCGGATAGAACCGGAGGCAAACGCGGACCGCACGGAAATCGGTTTGTCACCGACGTCCACCATCCGAAAATTTCCTGCCCCATCAGTGTGCGTCAGGTCACGCGCGGGCTCCGCGCGGGCCGAATCCGGGGGGGTTGGCGGACCAGAATGTGGCGTACTCATGACCTCAGCAGTCGATGCAAATCGGCCAGCAGCGCCGCCGTTTGCAGGTTGGGCATCGCATTGCGTTGCGTGAGTTCCTTCGCGCGCTCCACCACCGGAATGGCCATCGTGGTGCGCCGCGCTTCGCGCTCCGCACCCTGCGCCACGAGGTGTTGCGTGCGTGCATGCAGCAGGTGTGTGAGTGCGTCGAGCATGTCGCTGAATGCGCCGCGGGCTCCGGCCACTCCCTGTTTGGCCGCCACCTTGAGTCGCTGCGCCTGACCATCGGGCGTGGATGGAGCGAGAGCCGCTTCCAGCAGTGCGCGCGCCGCCACAAAGGCCCCCTGCATCGGTTCACCGCCAAACAGCGCACCGGGCGTGCCGGCCGCACGGGCCAACTGCTCCTCGCGCGGCACACGCGACAGGGCGCGCGCCACCGCCGGGTCATCGAGAAATGCCTCCACGTCGGCACGGCCAAGCGCCGGCACCCGCACCGATACCACCCGCGAGCGAATGGTCGGCAGCAGTGTGCCCGGCTCGCTCGAGGTGAGAATGAGCGTCGTGCCCGGCGGCGGCTCCTCGAGCAGCTTGAGCAGCATGTTGGCCGACTCGGGACTCGACTCCTGCGGCACCATGCGCTCGGCGTCGCCCAGCACGAACACCGCGCGCCGTGCCATGGCCGGGCGACGGGCCGCGTGCTGCACCACGAGCTGCATCATGTACTTGTAGATGGCCTCGGTGCCGTTGCTCGGTCCCCAAAGTCCATCGGCCGCCATGCGTTCGGCAATGGCCTCACCCAGGTCCTCCTTGGCGTCCTGCGCGTCGGGATCGCTGTCCTTGAGTCGTGCGCGCGGAAACACCCAATGCAGGTCGGGATGCATGCCGCGCTCCGCATAGCGGCACTGGGGGCACTTCCCGCAGGGCTCGGTGGCCCGTTCCGAGAGGGCCTGATCGCAGATCAGCAACTGACCCAGCCAGAGGGCCAGCCGCTGCTTGCCGACCCCCCGCGGGCCCTGCAGCAGCAGACTGGCCGGCAGCCGCCCCTCGGCGGCCGCGACGGCAAGACGATGACGTATGGCCTGATGGCCATAGACGGGACGCAGCGACATGCTGCAATCTACATCGGCGGTCCCGATCGCCCCCTGCCTGTGGTCTCGTGTTGCCCCTTCCGCCTCCCAGCCTGTCTGCCATGCGCCGCGTCCTGCTGCTCGCTTTTTGCATGCTCCCGCTTCCGCTCACCGCGCAGGTCAGGGCGCGCGCCCTCGGCCTCAAGCCCGGGGTCTTCCGGCCCGGGCCGCTCAATGCCATCACCGACGTGGCCGGCGTGGCGGTGGGGCAGGCCACCGTGTCGCTGGGGGACTCCATTCGCACCGGCGTCACGGCCATTGTCCCGCACGGCGGCGATCTGTTCCGCGAGCGGGTTCCCGCCGCACTGCACGTGGGCAACGGCTTCGGCAAGCTGCTAGGGGTCACGCAGCTGCGTGAACTGGGAGAACTGGAGACGCCGCTGCTGCTGACCTGCACGCTCTGCATCTGGCAGGTGGGGGATGCCGTGGCGCAGTACATGATGGCGCGGCCGGAGAACGCGTCGGTGCGTTCCATCAATCCCGTGGTGGGCGAAACCAACGACGGAGCGCTCAACGCCACACGCGCCAGGCCCGGCATGGCGGCCGCGGTGCAGCAGGCACTCGCCGCGGCATCCACGGGGCCGGTGGCCGAAGGCAGTGTCGGTGCCGGTCATGGCACCGTGATGTTCGGCTGGAAGGGAGGCATCGGTACCGCGTCGCGTCGTCTGCCGGCCTCACTCGGTGGCCACACCGTGGGCGTGCTCGTACAGGGCAACTATGGCGGGGTACTGCAGATGGCCGGCGTCCCGGTGGGGCCGCTGCTCGGACGCTACGCCTTCCAGCGCGATGTCGAACGCGATGTCGAACGCGATGTCGAACGCGATGCCGGGCGTGATGCCGGACGTGATACCGGTCGCCCGCCTGGGGATGCCGGCGCCGAGAAGGGCGACGGCTCCTGCATGATTGTCATTGCCACCGATGCGCCGCTGCTGGCGCGCAATCTCGAGCGGTTGGGCGCGCGGGCCATCATGGGCCTCGCGCGCACCGGCTCGAGTGCGTCGAACGGTTCGGGCGACTACGTGCTGGCCTTCAGCACCAACCCGCGCGTGCGCCGCTCACCCGACGCGTCGGTCAACACCAACGACGAACTGGGTAACGATGCCATGTCGGCGCTCTTTCAGGCCGTCACCGAAGCCACCGAGGAGGCCCTGTACAACGCGCTGCTCATGGCCACGCCGGTGAGCAGCCGCGCCGGGACGGTGCGGCCGCTTCCCGTGGATTCGGTGCGTCGCCTGCTCGAGGCCCGAGGTATCAAACCGTGAGAGAGGCGGTCGGGGTTGAACTGCCCTGTCGCGGATTTCAATGATGCGGCGGAAACAGCACGGATTGGACAGCAGTCAACAAGAAGGTCGAAGGACTCCATTACCCCTCTGCGGCCTTTGCGCCCTCCTTTCCTCTGCGTGGGCTGTTCACGATGTCAGCCCACGCAGCAGAAGAATTGAGGGCGCAGACATCACGAAAGGAGAGGCAAGAGGTCGGACAGCACCGCACCCGCCGTGGCCAGACCACCGGCCCCCGGCCCCTGAAACACCAGGGAGCCGGCGGAGCGTGACTCCACCACGATGCGATTGAACGGTCCATCAACCCGCGCCCAGGCATCGTCGGCCGCGACCCGCCTGGGTTCGATGCGCGCGATGAGCTGCTCGCCCACGCGCTGCACCTCCGCCAGCAGCTTCACGCGGTCCCCGGAGGCCGCCACGTCCCGCGCCCACTGCGCCGTTTCCTCGTCGAGACCGCGACGGCGGACTTCGAGCGCGTGGGGTGCCACTCCAAATGCCAGCCACGCGAGAATGCGCAGCTTGTCTTCGGCGTCCTGTCCATTCAGATCTCGCGTGGGGTCGGCTTCGGCATAGCCAAGCCGCTGGGCGGTCTGCACGGCTTCGCTGAGGCTGTGACCCTCGGCAAGCTGCTGCAGCACGAAGTTGCTGGTGCCGTTCAGAATGCCGGTGATGCCGGTGATGTCCACGCCGGCCGCACCGCTTTGCAGGCAGCGCACGATGGGAATGGCGCCGCACACCGCGCCTTCAAAGGAGAGACTGCTGCGCTGCCACTCCGCGCTGGCCCGGAGTGTTTCGCCCCGCAGGCCGAGCAGAGCCTTGTTGGCGGTGACCACGTGAATGCCGCGGGCCAACGCGGCCTCCACCAGTTCGGCGGCCACGTCGGTGCCACCGATGGCTTCCACCAGCACGTCGATGTCGTCGTCCAGCAGCGCCAGCGGATCTGTGATACAGGCGTTGGCCGGCGCGAGTCCGCTGCGAATGGCCTGCTGCAGGGCCGGTCGCTCGCGCTCTGCGTCACGCACGAGCACACGTGGCACCACGACCTGTCCGGGCAGATCGCGGTGGCGCGCGGTGAGCAGTTCCAGCAGGCTGCCGCCCACGAAGCCGCAACCGGCCAGTGCCACCCGACGCAGCCGCGGGCGCGCGGCGTTTCGGTACGCGTTGCGTGATTCGTTGCGCGGCACGTTGCGCGACGTGTTGATCGCACGCGGCGCTGGCGCGGAGAGCGGTGTGCGCGAGGCGGCGTCGAGCGCTTCCGCGAGGATGCGCGACACCTTCGTCGTTTCGAGCAGAAAGGCATCGTGTCCGTGCACCGACGGCAACTCCCGATACGTGGCGTGCGCGGCGTCGGCCCACTCGCGCACGGCATCGTCCGGGTAGAGCAGGTCGCCGGGGATCCCCACGGCCGTGAGGCGATCGGCAACCGGCGCCAGCGCGGCGCTCACGCCGCCCCGTCCGCGTCCCACGTCATGGCTGTCCATGGCCTCGAGCAGCGCGCCGTAGCTCGTCGCATCAAAACGGGCCACGAGCCGCTCCCCATGGGCATCGAGCCAGTCCGCAACGTCGAAGTGACCTGCCGCCGTGCGCCGGCGCCCGAACCGCTGTTCGAGCGCCTGCGGTGTGCGGTAGCTCAGCATGCCCACCATGCGTGCGAGCGCAAAGCCTTCACGCGCACCGCCCAGTGCAATGGCGCGCTTCATGATGGCATTCCACGCGATACCCTGCGCCGTCTGCACGGCCGGCGCCGCCAGCACCACGGCACCACGCGTGCGTTCGGGAAAGCTGGCCGCAAATTCCAATGTCACCATGCCGCCCAGCGAACCGCCGCACACCAGCAGCGGGGCGGGGATGTGCAGATGGTCGAGCAGCAGCGCGAGCACGCGCGCCTGATCACGCGTGGTGATGGGCGGTAAGGCGTCGGGCTCCGCATCACTCGGCCCGGTGGTGCCATCGCATCCACCCAGCAGCGCGGCCGACAGCACCGCATGCCGCGTGGGGTCGATGCTGTGGCCCGCGCCAATCACGCCCTTCCACCAGGCGCTCGCCTCCGCCGTGCCGGTGAGTGCGTGCACGACCAGCACCACGTTGTCCCGTGCCGCGGCCACGCGGCCTTCGAGGCGATAGTGCACACGAATCTCATCGAGTGTCTCACCTCCCTCGAGCGTGAGACCCGGAAGCGTGACGACGGTGTCCACCACCGGCCATTCGGGCGTGACGACGGCCGGCGCTGCCACGCTGCCTGCCGCGGTCGTTCGGACTGGACTGTTCACGCGACTGACCGGTCGACGGGTTTGGGTTCCGACACTCATGCCGCCGACTCGCCGGTGGTTGCCGCCGACGCGGCGCTGAGCTGTCGTGCAGCCTCGGTGGTGACCGCCTTGGCGAGGGCCTGCTCGAGATCGGCCAGCAGGTCGTCGGCGTCTTCGAGCCCGATGGACAATCGCACGAGGTCGGGAGTGACACCGGCTGCCCGACGTTCGGTGTCGCTGAGTTGTTCGTGCGTGGTGGTCCACGGGTGAATCACGAGACTCTTGGCATCACCCACGTTGGCCAGCAGGGAGAAGAGCGAGAGTTCGCTGATGAAGCGCCGCGCCGCCGCCTCGCCGCCCCGCACGCCAAAGGTCAGCACGCCGCCAAATCCTCCACGCAGATAGCGCACGGCGTGTCGATGCGTGGGGTGTGTGGAGAGGCCCGGGTAGCTCACCCACGACACGGCCGGATGCGAGGCGAGGAACTGCGCCACACGCAGCGCGTTGGCGCTGTGCTGCCGGATGCGCAGCGGCAGTGTTTCGAGACCCTGCAGGAAGAGGAAGGAGTTGAAGGGCGAGAGCGCGGCGCCGATGTCACGCAGAAGCAGCACGCGCAGCCGAATGGCATAGGCAATGTTGGCGCCGTTCACGTTGCCAAACGCCTCGGCGAACTTGAGGCCGTGGTAGGCCGGCTCGGGATCGCGATAGAAGGCCCGGAAGCGCTCGGTCGCGCCCCAGTCGAAGCGTCCGCCGTCGACAATCACGCCACCGATGCTGGTGCCGTGTCCACCGATCCACTTGGTGGCGCTGTGCAGGACAATGTCGGCGCCGTGTGCGAGGGGTTTGACCAGCACCGGCGCAAAGGTGTTGTCCACCACCAGCGGCAGATTGAATTCGTGCGCGAGATGTGAGAGAGCCTCGAGGTCCGGCACATCGAGCGCCGGATTGCCCACGGTTTCCACGTACACCGCGCGCGTCTGATCATCGATGGCGGCCGCCACCGCCTTGAGATCATGGATGTCCACAAAGCGCACCCGGATGCCGAGTCGCGGCAGGGTGTGTGTGAACAGGGACACCGTCCCGCCGTAGAGTGAGCGCGAGGCCACGATGTTCTCACCGGCCTGCGCCAGATTGAGAATCGCGAGCGTCTGCGCGGCCTGGCCACTCGCCACGCCCACCGCCGCCACACCGCCTTCGAGTGCAGCGATGCGCTGCTCGAACGCATCGGTGGTGGGGTTCATGATGCGCGTGTAGATGTTGCCGAAGGCGCGCAGGCCGAACAGGTCGGCGGCGTGTTCGGGGCTGTCGAACACGTAGGACGTGGTGGCGTAGATGGGCACGGCGCGCGACTTGGTGCTCGGGTCGGCGGTCTCCTGACCGGCGTGCAGGGCCACCGTATCGACGGCCAGGGGGCGCGTGCTGCGGGACGGTGTTGCGCTGTGTTCGTTGTGCGGCGTTGCATCGGACATCGGGGCACTCTCCAGAGTGGGTGAGTGCCGCCCCACGACAACACGCGCCCGGCAACAGAGGGCCGCCGGGCGCGCTCGCGGTTTAGCTCCTTGTTTTGCGTGGCGGCAATCGGCGGCAAATCACCACGGCGGCACGGCGGTGAGGCCGCGCTGCGGTCTTCGGTTGTCGTCCTGCACCTGTCCACGGGCCTGCCGGACACAAAAAAGCCGACGGCCCGCGCCGATTATGTCGTCGCGGGCCGTCGGGACCTCGACTTAGACGGATGGACAGCGCCGCTGGCGCTGTGTACACGGCCCGTCAAATCGGGGAAACCGCCGTGCACATCACGAGTATCGGTCGGTCCGGCAAAAAACGCAAGGGCGACTTGTGGCAGCCCCGTCCATGTCCGTCCGCTGCAACTCGACCATCAGCCCGGCGCCGTGATGCCGGTCACCACCCGGTAGGTGTCGCGGGCGATGAGCAGCTCCTCGTCCGTGGGCACCACCCAGGCTTGCAGCGTGGACGCCGGCGTGGAGATGCAGCCCTCGTGACCTCCCACCATCCGGGCGTTGGCGGCCTCGTCGAGATGCAAGCCGGCCCAGGCCAGCCCCTCGGCAATGCGCGCACGCACCTCCGGAGCGTTCTCGCCGATGCCGCCGGCGAACACCACGGCGTCGGCGCCACCGAGTACCGCGAGATAACTGCCCACGTACTTGCGCACACGATAGCAGAAGATCTCGATGGCCAGACGCGCGCGTCGGTCCTGCATCTCACGCGCCTCGAGCAGCAGGTCGCGCATGTCGTTGGTCAGCCCCGAGAGCCCGAGCAGGCCGCTCTGTGTGTTGAGCAGGGCCTCGACCTGCGTGAGCGACAGGCCCTCCTTGGCGGCGATGTAGTCGAGCAGGGCCGCGTCGATGTCGCCAGCGCGTGTGCCCATGACCAGACCTTCGAGCGGCGTGAAGCCCATGCTGGTGTCGATGGACTCACCGGCCCGGATGGCGCAGGCCGAGCAGCCGTTGCCGAGATGCAGGGTCACGATGCGCACATCGGCACGCTCACGTCCGGTGAGCTTGCGGAAGCGATAGGCGATCGAGCGATGGGAGGTGCCGTGGAATCCGTAGCGCCGGATCTTGTGGCGCCGGTACAGCGGATACGGAATGGCGTAGAGATACGCGTGTTCCGGCAGCGTCTGATGAAACGCGGTGTCGAACACCGCCACCTGCGGCACGCCACTGCCCAACGCGGCGCGTGCCGCGTCGATGCCGCGCAGGTTGTGCGGATTGTGCAGCGGGGCGAGTTCCACATTCTCTTCGATGCCACGCAGCACTGCCTCGTCAATGAGACTGCTGCGGCGGAACTGCTCGCCACCATGCACCACGCGATGGCCCACCGCCTGCAGCTCGGCGCGTGAGCTGAGGCCCGTGCCGCTTTCCGGGTCGGTGATGAATCCCACCAGCCACTCCACGGCGCTGCGCATGTCCCGCAGCTGCGCGGTGCGCTTGCGGTTCACGCCATCCGCACCGCGCACCGTGATGACCGCCTCGCCACCGATGCGCTCGATCTGTCCGCGCAGCAGCTTGGCGTCCTGGTCAGCGGCAATGCGATCCGCATCGGTGACGACCACCTGGAATTTCACGGTGGCCGAGCCGGCATTGAGCACCAGAACGTTCATCGCCCGCGACCGGTCAGCGGCGCATCGGTGACGTCACCCTGTCTCAGAACGGCTTGTAGAGGGCCATCCATGCGGCCGCGCCGGCAAGGGCGGGCAGGATGAACAGAAACGGCTTGGCCAGCTCCGGCTTGCGATACGGCAGCAGGGCAATGCCGCTCAGCACCAGCCAGATGATGATCTTGCCCCAGAGCCAGCCCGGGAAGTTGGTGCCATGCTGAAAGCCGATGCGGGCAAGCATGCCGAAGCCACCCACGAGGATGAGCAGGGCGCCCAGGCCGTGCACCGACGACAGAATGCCGCGCGTGCCGCTGGTGGCCTTCTGTCCGCCGTTCGCGGCGTGTACGGCTGCGCCACCCACCGCCGCAAACAGCAGGGCGATACCGAGGATGTGCAGGATCTCGTAAAAGTCTCTTGGAAACATGATGAACCAAATAGGGGCGTAAGGTGGGACTGCGTAAGGTGGAACGACGTAAGGGGAACTGCGGGGAGGGAAGGGATCTCAGACCTCAGACGTCAGACGTCTGACCTCAGACCTGAGATCTGAGATCTGAGATCTGGGATCTGTGACCGGAACGGCCTGGATATGGGCTACGAGCTGATGCGCGCGAGCACCGGCTCCTCCACATCAAAACTGTCCACCGTGGCGGGGGAGAGTCGTCGATAACTCTCGAGCACGCGGCCAAGGGCCTCCTGACTGTCGGCGCCGATGGCTGACAAATGCCCCATCTTGCGGCCGGCGCGGGCGCCGGCCTTGCCGTACAGATGCAAGCGCGTGCCGGGCACCAGCAGCGCCTCGCGCACCGCCGGCTCGTTGCCCTGCAGCCACACATCACCGAGCAGGTTCACGATGGCCGAGGGCGCGAACACAGTGGGCTCGCCCAGCGGCAGGTCGCACACCGCCCGCACCAACTGCTCAAACTGACTCGTGGCGAGGCCCCGCTCACTGTGGTGATACGTGTTGTGCGGACGTGGCGCGAGTTCGTTCACCAGCAACTCGCCGCTGCGCGTCACAAAGCACTCCACGGCCAGCAGGCCCACGATATCCAGCCGCTCGGTCACGGCGCGCGCCAGCGATTGCGCGCGTGTGGTCATGTCATCGCTGATGATGGCCGGCACCACGGCCCAGGTGAGAATGCCACTGGTGTGGTGATTGCGACTGGGCGGATACACCACCGTCTGTCCCGACGGTGAACGCGCCACGAGCACGGACACTTCGTAGTGAATGTCCACCATGGCTTCCACAAGACAGGGCCGCGCACCAAGGGCCTGCCAGGCTTCGGCCGCCTGCTCCGGCTCGCGCAGGCGCACCTGCCCACGGCCGTCGTAGCCGCCGTGCGTGGACTTGGCGATGCAGGCGCCGTGTGTGCGCACCATGTCCGCCACATCGTCCGCCGACTGCGCGGCCACGAACGCGCCAAGCGGGAACTGCTGCGCACGCAGCCACTCCTTCTGGCGGATGCGATCCTGGATGATGTACACGGGGGCACGGCCCGGACGCAGGGGCACGCGCGCCGCCACGGCGTCGAGCACGTCCGGGTGAATCTGCTCGATTTCGAGCGTCACCACGTCGCACTGGGAGGCCAGGTCCTCGGCGGCGGCCACGTCGCTGAACGGCGCCGTGATGCAGCGTGAGGCCACCGGTCGCGTGGCGCACTGTGCTTCGGGGTCGAGGACGTGAATGTCGTAACCCATCGAGCGTGCGGCCAGTGCCGTCATGCGGCCCAACTGACCGCCACCCAGGAAACCGATGACCGAGCCGGGGGGCAGGGGTGACGCGGAAGAACGAGGCGCAGTAGTCACAGAGAACGCGGAGCGGGGGCGAAGGCTGTGGCGATGGCGTGGGGCGCCGGCAACGGACGGGAAAGGGCCTCGTCGGCCTTGGACTGCCGACGGCTGGCGAGACGCGACGCCAGGGCCTCGTCGTGCAGGGCCAGTAGCTGCGCCGCAAAGAGTGCGGCATTGGCGGCGCCGGGCTTGCCCACGGCAAAGGTGGCCACCGGCACACCCGCCGGCATCTGCACGATGCTCAGCAGGGCGTCCATGCCCTGCAGCGGGGTTGCCACCACTGGCACACCCAGCACCGGCACGAGGGTCTTGGCCGCCAGCATGCCGGGCAGATGGGCGGCGCCGCCCGCACCGGCAATGATGGCCCGCAGACCACGCGCGGATGCCGCCTCGGCATAGGCGAAGAGCCAGTCCGGTGTGCGATGGGCGGACACCACCTTGGCTTCATAGGGGACGCCAAGTTCGGCCAGCATTTCGCAGGCCGGCGCGAGCGTCTCGTAGTCACTCGCGCTTCCCATGACCACACCAACGAGGGGCGTCGTGCCGTCAGGCAGTTCGCTGCCCGGGACTGCGTTCACGAAAGCTCCGGGAAAAGGATCCTCGCAATCTAGCGCATGCGCGGCCGGTCTCAGGAACCTGGCCCGGGAGTCTCCGGTGGCCGTTGTGTTCGCGCCTGCGCCCTTGAGCCCCGGGCGCCAAGTGCGCGGGCACCGGGGACCAGGCAGCCGGCGGCTCTGGTGATGCCACAAACAACGAAGGTCGGCACCATGGCCGACCTTCGCGCAGAACCGGAGCCCCTAGCGGGCGCCGGGCGGTGCCACCACGGGCAGGTGGGTGGCGCCACTCCACTCCTGGAAGGAGCCGTCGAACATGCGCACCTCGTGGCCAAGCAGCCTGGCCACGAACCACAGCAGCGTGGCCTGCTGACCAATGTGACAGTAGGTGACGACGGGTTTGGACCCGTCCACCCCCTGGGCCACGAACAACTGCCGCAGTTCCGCCGCGGGCTTGAGATAGCCGTTGCTGCTCACCGTGGAGAGGGGCACGTTGACGGCCGTCGGGATGTGACCGGGGCGCGGATAGCCACCACCATTGCCCTGGTAGAAGCGGGGCAGGCGCGCGTCAATGAGATGCGTACTGCCATCCTTCGTGATGGCCTCCACCTGCGCCAGCGTGGCGATCAACTCCGGCCGGAGACGCGGCGTGAACCGCACGCCGCTTGCTGCGGCGGGAGCCTCGGTGGAAATCGGGCGGCCCTCACGCTTCCAGGCCTGGAAGCTGCCGTCCAGCAATGAAGTGCGGTCCATCGCCCCCAGATACGCGAGCGTGAAGAACACGCGCGTGGCCGACTGCAGCACCGTGTCGTGCGGCACCACGACAATGCGGGTGTCATCGCCAATGCCGTTGCGTTCGGCCCAGGCATCGAGCTGGGCTTCGTCGGCCATCTGCAGGGTCAACCCACCGGGGCGGCTGGGCTGCGCCACATCGTCGAGCGTGACATGACGGCTGCCGGCCACATGCCCGCTGTCGTATGCGGCCTTTCCGCCCACATGCAGCACCACGAGGTTGCGATCGTTGACGTGCTCGGCCAGCCACGCGGTGCTCACCGTAAGTGGCGCCTGCGCGCTGCCGGCTCCGCCCGCGGTCTGCGCCGATACGGCACTGCTGATGGTCACGGCGCACACCACGCCGCACACCACGCCGTACATGGTCAGGGTGCGAATGTTCATGGCACGATCACCGGACGGCCGCGCATGTCCACCACGGTGACGGGCGCGATGCCCGTCTTCTTGAGCGGCTCCTCGATGCTCGCACGATCACCGGCAATGACAATGGTGAGTCGCGCCGGGTCGAGATAGCGCGTGGCCACACGCTGCACATCGGCGGCGGTCACCTTGCCGATGCCGGCGTTGAAGGCGCCGAGCGTGGTGAGCGGCAGGTTGTACGGCACCAGGCTCGCCACCTGCGCCGCAATGTCGCCGGTGCTCTCGAAACCGTCGGCGTAACCGAGCTGCAGATAACGCTTGACCTTGGCCAGCTCCACCGCGGGCAGCGGCTTGCGAATGTTGCGCAGTTCGTTCATGAACTCGATGAGCGCCGAGTCGGTCTTGGCCGACACCACCTCCGCGCGTGCGGTGAACGGGCCCCGCTCGCGGCGCATGCTGAATCCCGAACCGGCGCCATAGGTGTAGCCCTTCACTTCGCGCAGCGTGTTGTTGAGGCGCGAGGTGAACGAGCCGCCCAGTGCGGTGTTCATGACCATCAGCGGGTAGTAGTCGGCCGTGCTGCGCGCCACGCCCACGCCACCGAGACGGAAGCTCGACTGCGCGGCCTTGGGCTTGTCCACGATGTGAATGGTGGTGGGCCGCGGCGCCATGCGGTTCGACGCATACACCGGCGCGGCGGGGAGTGCCGCCTGCTTCCACTCGCCGAAGTTGCGCGTGGCCAGGGCTTCGGCGTCGGCCACCGACAGATCGCCCACCAGCACCAGCGTGGCGTTGTTGGGGCGGTACCACGACTGCCAGAAGTTCCGTACGTCGTCGAGGACGATGGACTCCACGGTTTCCTTGGCCCCGCTGGTGCTCCGGCCATACGGATGCTGTTCACCGAAGACCAGCGCCGAGAATGCACGATCGGCCATGGACGGACCGCGATCCTGTTCCTGCAGCAGCGCCGTCAGGCGCTCACCACGCAAACGGGTGAACTCCTTTTCGGGAAAGGTGGGACGCAGGACCACGTCCGCCATGAGCGCCATGGCGCTGTCGAGCGTGGCCCGCGTGCTGTGCAGCGACACGACGCTTTGCTCGAGCCCCGCAAACGTGCCGAGCCGAATGGCCAGGAAACCGATCTGTTCGGCCAGGCCCAGGGCGTCACGCGAGCCCGCCCCTTCGTCGAGCATGTTGGCCACCAGGGTGGCCAGTCCGGCCTTGGCCGCCGGATCGGCCTCGCTGCCTGTGCGCACCACCAGCTGCGCGTCCACTACCGGGAGTTCGTGATGCTCCACCACCACGAGGCGCAGGCCGTTGGGCAGTGTGCGCTCCACCATGCGAGGCAGCGTGAGCGCCTTGGGGGCGGCCAGTTGCGGCGGCGTGGGGCTTGCCGCGACCGGCTGCGCGCCGAGGCTCTGCATGAGGCTCTGCGCGAAGGTCAGCGTGGCCAGACCGGTCGCGACACCCAGCACGCGACGCGCGCCGGTGAGCGAAACATTGGAGACGCGCATCAGCGATTGCTCCCGGCGGAGGATGAAGCGGTGGCCGTGCTGGTGAGGGCCAGATCCTTCTTGCCATCCGGCACCACGGTCAGCACGATCTTGGGGCGGGATACCAGGTACTGGCGGGCCACACGCTGCACGTCGGCCACGGTGAGCCGCTCGTAGCGCGCGAGGTCCTGCGCCATGTAGTCCGGATTGCCCGTGAAGTAGTTGTAGGTGCTGAGCTGCGTGGCCTTGCCGAGCACCGACGCCAGGCGGTCGAGTGTGGAGGCCCGCATGCCATTCTTCACGCGCGTGAGTTCGCGCTCGGTCACACCACGCTCGGCGATCTCCGAAATGGCCTTGGCCACCTCGGCGTCGAGTTCGCGTGGATGCACGCCGGGCTTTGCGGTCGTGGTGAGCATGAGCATGCCGTCGAGCTTGTTGGAATTGTTGCCCATGCCCACGTCCTGCGCGATCTGCTTGTCGTAAACGAGCGTGCGGTAGAGCCGCGAGCTCTTGCCGTTGGCGAGGATGTCCGCCAGCGCATCGAGCGCGGCATCATCCTCGCTGTACGTCTTCACACCAGGCCAGGTGTAGTACACGCGCGGCAGCTGCACCCGGTCTTCCATGTGCATGAGCGTATCCCGCGTCAGACGCACTGCCGGCGCCGTGGGGCGCGTGATGGCCGTGCTGCCGCGCGGGATGTGCCCGAAGTACTTGTTCACCCAGGCCTTGGCCGAGTCCGGGTCGAAATCGCCGGCAATGGTGATGGTCGCGTTGTTGGGCGCGTAATAGGTGCGGAAGAAGTCCTTCACATCGTCAAGCGCCGCCGCACTGAGATCGGCCAGCGAACCGATCACCGGCCAGGAGTACGGATGGTCGGCCGGAAAGAGCACCGGAAGAATGGTTTCGAACGCGCGACCGTAGGGCGCGTTGTCATAGCTCTGCCGTCGCTCGTTCTTCACCACGTCGCGCTGGATGTCCAGCTTGGACTGGTCCATGGTGGGCAGCAGCCAGCCCATGCGATCGGCATCCAGCCAGAGCATGAGGGGCAGCGCGTTGGACGGACCGGTTTCGTAGTAGTTGGTGCGGTCGAAGTTGGTGGAGCCGTTGTTGCTGGCGCCGGCCGCCTCCAGCCACTCGTCGAACTTGCCCACGGGCACGTTCTGTGAGCCCATGAACATCACGTGCTCGAAGAGATGCGCGAAGCCGGTGCGACCGCGCTTTTCGTCGCCCGAGCCAACCTTGTAGAAATTCTCCACTGCCACGATGGGCACGGAACGATCGACGTGGAGAATGACCTCGAGCCCGTTGGGCAGCGTGTACTTCTCGTGCGGGATGGACGGGGTGGCCTGCGCCTTCAGTGGCGAGGAAAGCAGCGCTGCAGCGCCAAACGCCGCGGCGGCGAGGGCGGTACGCAACCGCACACCTGTGGGGACAGAACGAAGTGTTGGCAGAACCATGGCCGGGAAGGGGGAAGGGGCCAATCCAGCGGGATGATGCGTGATGTCATGGAGCCGTGGACAGGCGCCAGTGGCGATCGAAAGTTATACGGCGCAAGTTGGCGAAATGGTTCAAGTCCGCTATGCGGCCCGTCTGGGCACGTTTTCCGGCACGATGCTCGTCGTGGGGGGCATCATCGGTGCCGGCATTTTTCTGTCCCCGGCCGTGGTGGCGCAGCGCGTGGGCAGTGCGCCACTCACCCTGGCGGCCTGGGGAATCGGGGCGGTCATCGCCGTCATCGGTGGTTTTGTGTACGGTGAACTGGGGGCGCGGCTCCCCCGCGCCGGTGGAACCTACGTCTATCTGCGGGAGGCCTACGGCCCTCTGCCGGGGTTCCTCTATGGCTGGGCCCTGTTTCTCATCATGGCCACGGGCGCCATTGCGGCCGTGGCCATGACGGGGGCGAACTACCTCACCGAGTTGCTGGGCTGGGCGCCCGATGCCGCCCGGCCGCTGGCCATTGGACTCATTGTGCTCCTGACGGCGCTCAACGTGGCCGGCGTGCAGGTGGGCGCGGGGACCGGCAACGTGCTCACGGTCCTCAAGCTCGCCGCCATTGCGGCGCTGGTGCTGGCGGCGCTGCTGCTGGACCCACGGGCCGACGCGGCGAGTGCGAGTGCGGGTGCGGGTGCGGGTGCGGGTGCGGGTGCGGGTATGAGTGCTGCCTCGGCACCACTCCCAGATGCGCCTGCCACACCCGTGGCGGTGGTGCTGGCCATGGGGGCGGCACTGGTGCCGGTGCTCTTCTCCTTTGGTGGCTGGCAACAGACCAATGCCGTGGCCGAAGAACTGGTGGACCCACAGCGCACCCTGCCACGCGCGCTGGTGCTGGGGGTGCTGATCGTTGCCGCCACCTATCTGCTGGTCAATCTGGCGTACCTGCGCGCGCTTGGTGTTTCCGGACTTGCAGCCAGTCGCGCGCCGGCGGCCGAAACCATGCAGGTCTTTCTCGGACCCGCCGGGCGCACGCTCATCACCGCCGGCATCGTGACCAGTACGGTGGGCTTTCTCACCATGGTCATTCTGATGTCGGCCCGCGTGTATCAGGCCATGGCCGCCGACGGCCTGTTCTTCGGCGGCATGGCGCGGCTGCATCCGCGCACCCGCACCCCGGTGCGGGCGCTGATCGCGCAGGGGGCGGTGGCGCTGCTCCTGCTGCTCACCGGCACCTACGGCGAGTTGCTCGACTACGTGGTGTTTGCCGACTGGATCTTCTTCGGCTCCACGGCCGCCGCATTGTTCGTTTTCCGCGCCCGCGAGCAACGTGGCCACGCGCCCCGGCACACGGGGTTCCGGTCGCCGCTGCACCCCTGGGGCACGGCACTGTTCGTGCTCGCCGCGCTGTATGTGGTGCTGGGCTCCATCTGGTCCAACCCGGGCAACGCGCTGCGAGGGGCGCTGCTGCTCGTGGCGGGACTGCCCGTCTATGTCCACTGGCGCCGACGTGCGCCGCAGGAGGGGGCGTGACCGCAGATTCCCCGGCCCACACGACGGCTCGTGTGGCCGCGCTGACACTCTATCCGCTCAAGTCCACAGCGGGCATCGAAGTGGATACCCTCAGCCTCGACGACCGGGGTGCCGTGGGGGATCGGCGCTGGCTGTTGGTGGATCCGGCGGGTGAAGCAATCACGGCCCGCGAGACACCGCGGCTCCTGACCCTGCGACCGCAGTTTGCCACGAACGACCGGGACGGCGCGCTTGCCCTGCATGCGCCCGACCTGCCGCCCTGCGTGGTGCCAGTGCCCGACGCGGCGGCGCCGTTGCGACAGGTCACGATATGGGGCGATGCCGTGTCGGCGCTCGATGCCGGAGACGACGTGGCCGCGTGGTGCAGTGAGGCCATCGGTCGGGCCGCCCGGCTGGTGCGGCTCGATGACGGCGCCGCGCGTCCGCTCAAGCCCAAGTACGCGGGGCCCCTGCCCAATGCCGGCCGGCGTGTGGCCTTCACCGACGGTGCGCCGCTCATGCTGCTCGGCCTCGCCAGTATTGCCCATCTCGAGGAGCGCCTAAAGGCAGGCGGACAGGCACTGCCCATGGATCGCCGCCGCTTTCGCGCCAACGTCTGGCTGTCGCACACGGCGCCCCATGAGGAGGATCAGTGGCGGCGCATCACCATTGGCCGCGTCGAGCTGGGAGTCGGCTCACTCTGTCTGCGCTGTGTGCTCACCACGGTGGACCCGGACACGCAGGAGAATGGCGCCGAGCCGTTGCGTGAGTTCGCCGCCTATCGCCGCGTTCCCGACGGCGTGGCGTTTGGCGTCAACGCCACCCATGTCGCAGCCGGCACGCTGCAGGTGGGGGATGCGGTGCACATACACGAAACCCGCGCACCGTGAGATGCGCGGGTTCGTGATGCATGGGGTCGGCACTGCTCAGTAGAGCTGCGACCAGCTCCGTTCCTTCGTGCGCGTCAGGATGGCCGAGCCACGCAGGGCCGATTCCACGGCACACTTGGACCAGCGGAAGAACGAGTTGCCCGTGATGGAGTTGTCGTCGTTCACGCTGGCGTTGCGCGACATGGCGCTGCCCCACATGTCGAAGGTGCCGTTGCCCTTCACGATGTCGTCGCGGGCGATGATGAGGCCGTACCACTGGAAGTTGCCGTTCAAGCGCACGTCGCCGTTGACGAGCAGGATGCCCTGGCCTCGGCCGTGTGACAAGCCGACGCTGCCATCGATGTAGATGATGGGGAAGTAGTCTTCGCAGCCCTTCACGTGACCTGTGCCGCTTCGCAGGGGCTCTCCCCAGTTCTCATCGCCAGGTGTGCAGGTTGTGGCCGACCCCACCGGCTGCGGCTTGTAGTTGGGCCCCACCAGCTTGATGTCGGCGTTCGCTACCAGCGAATTCCATGTTTCCGTGCCGTAGCGCACGTAGGTGTTGGAATCCGCGGCCGCCGGATCCGGATTGGTTCCGCCGGTCACCAGCTCCGGCTTCTGAATGTCAGCCGTCTTTCCCGGCGCATAGGTGATGGCGAAGGTGTCGCGGCCCGCGATGCTGGGACACTGCGTCCATCCCGTCGGATCGGTATTCCTGCCGGTGATTTCCGCCGAGCCCTTCACGCTGATGTTGCCGGCCGTCACGATGGCGCCGCCCGGGTTGATGCTCGGGTAGGCAATGCGCACCACCATGTGCGTCTGCCGCTGCGCCTCGAGCTGCGAGTTGCCGATGCTCGCGCGGCCCAGCGAACGCACCCAGAGCGTGTTCTCGGTGAGGCGCTGGATGTACACCTTGGCCGTGTCGCCCTGCGCCACGAACACGTTGGACGAATCGATGGCGCCGATGGCCATGCCACGCGGCGGCGGCAGATTGCGCCCGCGGTCCCAGTTGGAAATCTCCGAGTTGAGACCGAACTCGGCCACCGCAAACGCCCGCTGCTCCACCAGCGCGTTGCGGCCGGCGCGGAAGTCCTGCATGGAGCTCATCACGGCGCCCGTGGACAGCAGCGCCAGCATGACCACCACAATGAGCGAGATCAGCAGGGCCATGCCGCGACGCGCGCGGCGCGTGACGGCCGCAGACGGCGGCGCCGGAACATCGCCTTCGATCGGTGTCGGAGCCATGGAATCGGCCTCGGGTGCGGGGAACGGGGGACAGGCGCTCATTGCCGGTTCCTCAGGGCAATGCGAAAGGCGAGCGAGTCGGTGTTCGTCGTACTCTTGCTGCCGAAGGTGCCGGAACTGTTGTCACCCTTGGCGCGCAGCAGCAGATCGATGCGCGCCACGCGTCGGCTTTCGGCCACACTGTTGACCGCGACACCCAGGCTGTCGAAGTACGCGAAGCGGATGCCGCCTTCACCGCTCACCGGCGGCGCGTAGGGACCGGACACCGGCGTGGATGCCGTCCAGCCGCCACTCTGATATTCCGAGCGCGTCAGGTAGTAGTTGCCACTGCCCTGGGGCTCGAGCTGATAGCGCGTGCTGCGCGTGATGCGCACTGCGGAACCGGCCCGCACCGAGTCGGGCAGGGTGCCCGACAACGTCAGCCGCCAGCGCGGCTTGGCGGCATCGAGCAGCACGTCGAGATAGGGGCTCGGGGTACAGCCGTTGGAGTTGGCCACCCCGGTGATGCGCAGCGGGGTCCAGACGTCGTCCTCGGCGCCGCGCGAGAGGCTGTCATTGAAGGCCCACAGCGTATCACCCACCGCCGGCTCCGCGTACCAGGCGGTGAGCGTGTTGCGGGCCATGTTCGTGGGCGGCAGGTCAATGACCGTGTTGCTCACGCGCTGACAGATGATGGAGGCACCGAGCACGGCGCGGAACGTGATGGCCGTGTTGCCCATGCCCGTCAGGTCGCCGCCCGAGGAGGAAATGGAGCGCAGGTCGGCGGGCACCAGACTCATGGCCGAGCGCAGTTCGCGTCGCATGCCCATCTGCTCGTTCGTGCGCTGATAGAAGCGCTGCTGGCCCATCATGAGCTGGGAGACGACGACACCGAGCACGGAGATGATGCCGAGGGTCACCAGCAACTCGGCGATCGTCATGCCCCGTCGGGGGCGAATCAGTCGCGGCATGGGATCACCATCTGGTAGCGCAGTTGGGTGGTGCGACGGGGAATGGTGATGCGCACGTCGATGGTCTTGATGTTGCGGCCATCGGTCACCGTCCAGCTTTCCTTGACGCCGCGCAGGGCGGTGGTGCCGGTCTTGGCGCCGGCATCGAGCGTGGCGCAGGACAGGCTGGTCAGCGAATCAAGGCGTGCCTGCGCCACGCCGGCGGCCACCGTCTGCATGTTGCCGCCGGCCATCTGCTTGCCCACCGAACCCGAGGTGCCGAGCAAACCGCCGACGCCCACGAGCAGGATGGTGATGGCAATCAGAATCTCGACCAGCGTGATGCCGTGGCGCGGGCGTGGGCGAGTCATGCGTCGGGCAGAACGGCGGCGAGCCCGGGCCGGGAAGTTGGGCGTCACAGCGTACACCCCTTCTTGAGAATGATGCCGGCGGGCGTGATGCAGAGCGTGTCCGCACGTCCGCCGGCGGAGAGCCGATACTTGAGGACCGCGGCCGGCATGGGCGTCAGCAGACCGCGTGCATTATAGGACACGGTCGTGGGCGCGCCGCCGATCGGCGTAAGTGTCACGCCAACCGAGTTGAGCAGATCGATCGGGCCCATCACCTTGACGCTGGTGCTGGACAGTCCACTCAGCACGGTCACGCTGGCCTTGTTGCCGGTGAGCGTGAGCGTTGAGGGCTTGCCCTTCTGCAGGGCGGCGGCGCGCGCGGCGGCAAAGGCGGCGCTGAGCTGCTGACGACCCGCGCGCAGGGCTGTGCCGTCACGCATGATGGTCATGCGCGGCACCACCATCGTGAACACCACCGCGAGCGTCGCCACCACGAGCATGAGCTCGAGCATGGTGAAGCCGAGGCGTCGCTGGCGCGAACGGTCGGAGGCGGAGAACGGGCGGACCTGTGTCATGTGCGACAATGAGCGGTGGATCGAAGGGGCCCGGCAGTCCGGGACTGGATCTCACTGTCACGACGCACCACACGCGACATGTCAACGTTAGAAG
>JACVCT010000272.1 GCA_016741895.1 Gemmatimonadaceae bacterium
ACCAGCACGCGTTCCGGATGCACCTGCACCTGCGGGTGCGCGCGATGGAAGGCCTCAGCGTAGCCGAAATGCACCGTGGCGTGCTGCGCGTCGAAGAGGCCGGTTTCCCCCAGGAGAAAGATGCCCGAGCAGGCCGAGCAGAGGATCGCTCCCTGCGCGTGCATGGCGCGCAGCCACGCGACCAGCGCGGGATATCGGCCGTTCTGCCATCCATCCGGCCCGAGCAGAATGGACGGCACGATGACGATGTCGGTGCTGTGCACGTCGTCCACGGCACGCTGCACCATGGTTGGCACTCCGCTGGCCAGCATCAGAGGGCCTCGCGACTCGCCCACGATGTCCACCTGGAACGGCGGGGGGGCGGGCGCCGCTCCAGGAGCCGGTGTCATGAACGCAAAGGCGTTCATGACGTCGAAGACGCCGCTCAGCGTGGACAACACGGCGTCCGGGATGGCCAGCAGGCTGACGTGGCGCGTGCTGGTGCCGGGGATGGTGGCACGAATGGACCGGTTCCGGGTCATGTTGCCCCTGAAAGCCGTGCCACCGGCGGGCGATCGTGCACGAGCAGTACAACACGTCGCACAACACGTCGTACCACACAGCGTCCCGCACATACCAGGTGATTCATGCACGCTCCTGTCTTCGATCCCAACACACTCGACGCCCTCATCGGGCGCGCCGTCAGCGACCTGTCCGCCGCCCATGGCGGCGTCATGGTGAGCATAGGCTTCAAGCTCGGACTCTACAAGGTCATGGCCGGCGCCGGTCCCCTGACCTCCGCCGAGGTGGCCACACGCGCCGGTTGCGCCGAGCGCTATGTGCGCGAATGGCTCAACTCGCAGGTGGCGGGCGGCTACGTGAACTACCATGCCATCAGCGGCACCTACGAGATGTCGCCGGAGCAGACGCTGGTCATGGCCGACCCGGAGAGTCCGGCGTACATGACGCCCGCCTGGCAGGTGACCGCCAGCATGTGGCGTGATGAGGCCAAGACGCTGCAGGCCTTTCGCACCGGGGCCGGAGTCTCGTGGGGCGACCATGATGACGCGCTGTACTGCGGCGTGGCCTCATTCTATCGCAACGCGTATCGGGCCAACCTGATTCCCGTGTGGCTGCCGGCCCTGGACGGCATGGTCGCACAGCTTGAGCGTGGCATTCTCGTGGCTGACGTCGGTTGCGGCTACGGCCACAGCACGCTGCTGATGGCGCAGGCCTTCCCGAACTCACGCTTTCACGGCATCGACGGGCATGCGCCCTCGGTGGCTGAAGCCACACGGCTCGCGGCCGAAGCGGGGCTCGCCGATCGTGTCACCTTCAGTGTGGGGGCGGCTTCGAGCTTTTCGGGAGGGAACTACGGCCTGGTGTGCTACTTCGACGCCCTGCACGACATGGGCGATCCACTCGCCGCCGTTCGTCACGCGCACTCCGTGCTGGCGCCGGACGGCACGGTGATGCTGGTGGAACCCTTCGCGAATGATCGCACGGAGGACAACATCTCGCCGGTTGCCCGTCTGTACTACTCGGCGTCGGTGTCTCTCTGCTGCGCGCACGCCATCAGCGATGGCGGAGCGTTGGTGCTCGGCGCGCAGGCCGGGGAGGCACGCCTGGCCGATGTGTTCCGGAAGGCGGGCTTCACGCGCTTCCGCCGGGCGCACGAGTCCCCGTTCAATCTGGTGCTCGAGGCGCGGAAGTAGTTGCTGGCGACTGGACCAGTTCCTAGCTTGGCACAAGCGCCCGGTGTTGTGAGCGCTTGGCCTCTTGTGAACTGGTCCGGTCCATGCAATCACTTGTCAACGTTCTGCTTTCGGCGCTCGCGGTGCACATCGTCGCGACCTCGGTATCCGCCCAGCCGAAGGTGACGTTCGTCGATGACTCACTGCTCTCGTACGAGGTGACGCCGTCGACGCAACTGCGAAGGACGGAGAGAGGGAGTATTCTGGTCGGCCCACTCACGGGCAAACACATCGTCGCGCAGATCTCGCCGGACTTGCGGCAAGTTCGCCCCTTGGCCAGGCACGGTGCGGGCCCAGCGGAACAGACGGGATGGCTGGTGATCGCTGCGGCGCCCGGCGGGAGAACGATCGTGGTGGCGAATCAACTCGATCGCACCACCGTGCTTGGACCCTCCGGCAAGGTGGAATTGACGACGCGAGCCATCATGGTTCCCGACGGCGTGGCGATGTGCCGTGGGCGTGTGCTGCTCAGTGGCTTGCATTTTGGTGATGGCACCAACGGCACCAGCGAGGGTGTCTTCGAGGTGGACACGGCCAGGCGCGTGCGCCTCCTGTATTCCACCAGGCGTGGCTCGGCCCTGCGGGCCTTCTTTGGGAGTACCGATATGCTGGCTGCTCGAGGCGATCGGCTGATCGTTGGCGTTCCGAACCGTGCCGAGCTGGTGGTGTCGGACAGCGGTTGCGTCAGGTTTCGCACGATTCCAGTGCGCCTCCCGTGGTTTGTGCCGTGGGACAAGGCCGACCCGATGCCGGCCTTCACGAAGCCCATGCAGCCGCGTGTGACTGGTGTGCGTTTCATTTCCGACACCCGTGCGGCCATGCTGGTGATCCGCGCGTACAGGAAGGCGAAGTTCGAGACGTTCCCGGGCAGGTCGGCCGCACCCATCCCACGCGGCAGTGGGCCATGGGCGGAAACGGTGCTCGTGCTGGTGGACCTGACCACCGGCCGTGTCATCCGCGAGCAAATCCTGTCACAGTTCAACTGGCGATTCGCGAGTGATGCAGAGCTCGTTGCGCATACGCCCGACGGTGGCGATCGGTCCGGCTTCATATTGCGACCGATTGAACCAACCACAAAGCGTTGAAGCGAAACGCGAGAGGCCCAAGCCATGCCGGCTCGGGCCTCAGTCGCGTTCATTGTGTCAACGCACTTCGCCTAGAAGAAATCCTGCAGCCAGGTCTTCACACGCGACGCCAGCTTGTCGACACTCGCGCCGGGCCGGCCGCCCTTGCGCGCCACCACACCGCCGAGCGCCTCGCGATGCGCCCCGTAGAGCGCGAGCCCCACGGCCGTCGCGAACTGCGGTTGCGTGACGTTCTCCACCAGGCCATCAAGCTTGGCACCGGGCACGCCAATGCGCACACCGAGACCGAACACATCGGCCGCGAGTTCGCGAATGCCCTCGAGTGACGCGCCGCCGCCGGTGAGCACCACGCCCCCGTTCAAGCGGCCCGTGAAACCCGCCTGATGCACCTCGCGCTGGGCCTTCTCGAAGATCTCGTCCATGCGCTGGTGAATGATGTGCGTCATGAGCTCGCGCGAGATGTGCCGCTCGCCGTGCGCGCCCGACGCCGGCATGGCAATGACCTGCTGCGGGTCGATGAGCGGCTCGTACGCGCAGCCGTAGGCGTCCTTGATCTGCTCGGCGTCATGCTGCGTGATGCCCAGCCCCTGCACGAGATCACTGGTGACCGTGTTGCCACCGAAGGGGATGGTGCCGAGGTGACGGATCTTGCCCTCGTGGAACACGGCGAGATCAGTGGTGCCGGCGCCCAGCTCCACGAGCACGACACCCAGCTCCTTTTCCTCCTCGGTGAGCACGGCCAGCGCGCTGGCCAGCGGCTCGAGCACCAGCTCGCGTGTGCGATAGCCCGCGCGCTCGATGGCCTTGCGCAGGTTCATGGCCGGCGAGCTGCCGATCGTGACCAGATACATCTCGGTCTCGAGACGCGTGCCGATCATGCCCACGGGGTCACGGATGCCGTCGACCTTGTCCACGCGATACTCCTGCGGGATGGCGTGCAGCAGCTCGCGGTCCTGCGGAATGGCCATGGCCCGCGCCACTTCGTTGACACGCTCCACGTCGGGCCGCGTGATCTCGTGGCCACTGATGGCCACCACGCCCGATGAGGTCATGGCGCGCACGTGCTCCCCGGCAATGCCCACAAAGAGCCCGTCAGCCGCCACACCGGCCAGGTGGGTGGCCTCCTCCACGGCCGCGCGAATGGAGCGGGTGGCTTCCTCGATGTCTGACACCATGCCACGACGGAGGCCCATGGTGCGCGTGTGCCCCACACCCAGCACCTTGAGGCGCGGGGCGCGCGGCACGTCGCCGTGAACCGCCGCCACGAGGGCGGTGGTGTAGGCGGTGCCGATGTCGAGGGCGGCGACGATGGGTTCGGATGTCATGGCTGTCTGGCAATCACCTGGTCACGGAAACGCAGATCGAGTTCCACCACACGCAACCGGTTGCGCGCGAGATCTGCTTCCACGGGTAATATGTCCCGGACGCGTGCCACGGTCACGTTGCGCGGGGTCCGGACCGTCACGGAATCGAGCTGCAGGCGGAATTCGGTCGTTCCGACCGCGGCGGCACGGGCCACGCGCCGGTAGATGGAGGGCGCCGACGCTCTGAGCCCTCCCAAAAGATGCAGCAATGCGCTATCGGGAGCGGTGGCGATTGGCACATCCAGCGGCGTGCGCACGGGATCGATGGGCAGCATGCGGCCCCGCGCGTCGGCCGGCATGAGGGGTTGCCCCTTCTGCTCAACCAGCGCCACCGGTTCCCGCTCGGTCAGACGAATGTGCAGGGTCCCCGGCAGGCGGCGCTCGACAATGGCCGAGAGCACCAGCGGGTGGCCTTCGAGACGCAGGGCGAGGGGAGGCAGCGGCTGCCAGACGGACTGCAGGGTGTCCACGTCGAGCAGGGCCAGCAGCTCGCTGGTGCGCGCATAGCGGACCCCTTCCATTTCCACACGCCGGACGTGGAAGAAATCGAGGTGCGACAGCGCGCGCGGTCCCCACCACGGACTGCCCACGACTGCGGCCAGACCCGCCAGCAGTGCCGTGGCCTGCAGCCAGCGCAGCCAACGCGGACGCGCAGCGCTTGCGGCGCTGGTTCCGGTTGCGGCGTCCAATGCAGCGCCGCCCTGCGGCTCCTTGCGTGCCACGGATGCCTTGCCTCAGTGCGACTGCTGGGGCGAACCACCAAGACGGGCCAGCAACTCCGGTCCGCTGCGTGTGATGTCCCCCGCGCCCATCGTGAGCACGACATCGCCCTCGCGCACGAAGCCCGCGAGCGCCGCGGCCACGTCGGAGCGCGGACCACTCCAGCGCAGCACGTCGCCCGTCACACGCTGCGCGATGAGCGCGGAACTCACCCCAGGCTCCGGCGCTTCGCGCGCGCCGTAGATGTCGCAGAGGAACAGCGCATCGGCGGCCGAGAGCGCCTCGGCAAACTCACGCTGCAAGTCGCGCGTGCGCGAGTAGAGATGCGGCTGGAAGGCCAGCACGAGACGCCGGCCCGGGAAGCTGTGCCGCGCCGCCGCCAGGGTGGCCGCCACCTCGGTGGGATGGTGCGCGTAGTCGTCCACCACTTCCACGCCGGCCGCAGCGCCCAAGCGCTGAAAGCGCCGCTCGACGCCACGAAACGCCGCGAGGCCCACCGCCATGTCGGGGACTTTGGCTCCAAGCGCGAGTCCCGCGCCCAGTGCGGCCAGCGCATTGCGCACGTTGTGCACACCAGGCACGGCCAGCTGCACGTCGCCAAGTGCTTCACCGTCAAAGCGCACCGTGAAGCGCGAGCCCGCGGCATCGAGCACGAGCGCGTCGGCCACCAGTCGCGCATCGCGGGCATGGGGCGCCGGCTCGCTGCCCGGCGCCGTGGCGCTGTAGGCAATGAC
>JACVCT010000273.1 GCA_016741895.1 Gemmatimonadaceae bacterium
GTACTGATCGTGCGTGACCCCGGGCGGGCGCAGAAGGGCATTCATGCGCTGAAGCACGTGGGCGGCTGCCACCAGCAGACTGACGGTGGCCTCCTGGGCCTGGCTGGCGAAGCCGCGATGCTGAATTCGGGTCTCTATGGACATACGACGTCAAATGTGGTGCAAACAACGCTTGTTGTCAACAGGTATCTGAACCGAAGCTCAATGGGCAACCAGTTGCCGTCTGCCGGGGGCCGCCAAGGCCCCCCCGGCCACGCCGCTAGCGTGGCTGCGGCAGGGACAAACGACTGGCCCATTCCGACCAGGCCTCAGGCGAGGACCCAAGATCGGCGCCGCCATTGAGCTGCCTGAGCAGGGCGCGCGCATCCCCGGCCACCATGGGCGCCGCCACGCGAAGATGCTCGAGAACCCAGTCCGCATTGTCCTGCAGCAGCGGAGCGGCGAGCTCCGGTGCGATGCGGGTTTTCACGAGGACGCGCATGAGGGGACCAATCCCGGACACGTTGGTGCCACCCAACAGGGCCCGCAGATCGTCGATGGCCGGTCGCCAATCGATGCTGCGCGGCGGCAGGCTGCCCAGCACGCCCAGCGCCGCACCGCGCACCCCCTCATTCGGGTCACGCAGTGCGTGCACGAGTGCCAGCCAGGTCGAGTCGTGCGCGCCGAAGTTGGCGAGTACCGTGGCGGCAGCGTAGCGGTTGCCCCAGAAGGCGTCGCCCGACAGGGCCTCGAGCGCCATGCGGCGATGGGACTCCGTGGCACGCGCACGCTGAAACGCCGAGAGCCGATCGGCGTCAGCACGCGCCTCGGCGCGCATGGCCTCAGGCATTCGGGCCACGGCGGCCGCGCGCTCCTCCACCGCAAACTGCAGCCAGAATGCCACGCGCCGGATATGCACGCCGCCTGTACTGTCGGTGATGGGCAGCAACAGCTCTGCATTGCCCGGGCGCAGCGATGCCCCGCGATCCAGGATCGCGGGATTCCACTGCACGCGTGACCTGGCAGCGGGCTCAACCAGCTTGATGAGCAGGTGTCGTTTTCCGTCGCCCGTCATGCCCGAGTAGTACATGACCTGCGCGTCGGCAAAGCCGAGCTTTTCGCGCAGCGTTACCTGACAGGCCGCGTCGTGCAGCTCCTGTCCCGGCACATAGTGCCGGATGGAATCGCGCAGCATGGGCAGGGTCCAGGTGCGCAGGCCCATGACTTCCACGGGACCGTCCGGACTTTCGTAGCGGGCCTGCGCGGAAACGGCACCAGGCAGGAGTGCAATCGTCGAGGCAAGTGCCGCGCGCCGCAGAATGCGATGACTGAGAGGCATAGACATGGTGTTCGGGGACTCTGTCGAATTGGGGCAATGGTCTGCAGGATATACGGTACGCGCCATGCCCTCGCAATGTCGCAGCACACATTCAGAGATCACGGACGTTGGCGCACGGACCTGATGGTGCCGGTGCGCTGAAGCCGGTGCGCTGAAGCCGGTGCGCTGAAACTGGCGCGCTAAGGCCTGCCCGCTATCTGGTCACCGGCGCATGGCGCCACACGAGGCGCGCGCCGGTGGCCGGATCGAAGCCCGCTTCGAGCGTGCTGACAGCGGCCGGCGTGCTGAGCGTGACACTGCGACCGAGTTCCGCATACCAGCGCGCCGTGACGAGATCCGTCACGGCAGCCACATCGCGCACGCTGCTGAAGAGCCGCAGGGGACCGCTGGCAGCCAGGTTGAGCTGCGTCCAGGTGGCGCTGTGATCGTCGATGAGCTGCAGCGAATCGGGCGCCGCCGCTCGCGCAAAGCCCATGTCACCACCCACGACATAGCTGCGCGCTTTGGTGGCGCGTGGTATGACCCAGGCCTCGAGCGCGGGTGCGGCAATGGGCACCACGGAGAACGGTCGCTTCCTTGCGGCCCAGCTGCGATTCACCCGCGCGTGTACATCGCGCGCGAGATGATGGGCCGCCGCAATGGCGACAGTGTCGACGGGCTCGCTGTAGCCGGGTCTGGCACCATCGAGCCGCACGAGCGCAAGGCGCTGCACGCGGCGGAAGCTGCTGTCGATGTCAAACACGCCGCCGATGGGCACGCCGTCGGCGCTGCGACTGCAGTGGATGGCGCGCGGAGCGCGGGCGGCCGGCCCGAAGCGTCCCTCGGCGCGCAAGCGGGCCACGGTGGCGGTGCACTGCATCCAGTACACGATCGCGCGTGCCCGCGCATCATTACGCGCGAAGCGATTGTGGAAATCCGCGCTCATGCCGTCGGCCGGCAGTGGCGGCGCGGTGTCGACGACGACCTGCACCGGCGAGACGTCGGGCACGGGCGCTTCCGCCGCGGGAGGTGCGCCGGCACAGGCCGACACGGCCCCCGAAAACAGGACCAGCGACAGGCCGGAGACAATGCGGCGTGCCGTGTACGGGTGAGCGCGACGGGAGAGCAGGGAAGCGGCCATCCCTCAAACTCGTTGGCTGCACGCATGGACGCCATGCCGTGCGGTGCACACGTTTACGGCATGATCCCAGCAACTGCAGCGACTCTGCCAAGCGGCTACCATGCGGTACCTCCAGGTCATGTGGCCAGCGTCGTGACCCGATTGGAGATGCGCCAGCGTCCGGCTGGGGCGGCAGTGTCTCTGCCCTCTTCTCTGCCCGTGCTGCGCCGCCTGCGCGGCGCGTCGCTGTCGGAGTACCGCCGCCTGTTTGCCGACGTGGGCGCGCCATGGCTCTGGTTTTCGCGGCTGGCCATGGACGACGACACGCTGCGCAGCATTCTGGAGGACGAGGCCGTCCATGCCCTGGCTGTCGACGCGCCGGATGCCGAGGGTCACGCAGGGACCATGCGGCCCATGGGTCTGCTCGAGCTCGACTTTCGCACGCCGGGCGAGTGTGAGCTGGCGTTTCTTGGCGTGCACGCGCAGCACGTGGGTCGCGGCCTGGGCCGTTGGTTGATGTCGCTGGCGCTGCAGAAGGCCTGGGACATGCCCGGCGTGACCAGAGTGCACGTGCACACCTGCACGCTCGACCATCCGTCCGCGCTGCGCTTCTACCTGCGCGCGGGGTTCACGGCGGTGGGGCGCGCCATTGAGGTGGCACCCGATCCGCGCGTGCTGGGGCTGCTGCCAATGGACGCCGCACCCGACGTGCCCCTGATCACGGTCTGAGTGCCGTCGTCACCGCCGCCGCTCCTGCAGAGGATGGGTCTGGCCTGCTCGACCGCCTTTCGCATCTCCTCGAAGGCCGTGACGATTTCCGACACATTCTGATCGATGCCAAGACCCTGCTCGATGGCCTGCGCCGCGAGCTGCAGGGTGGCTTCCGATTGCTCAAGATCTGCGCAGGAGCGAGACCGACTGGCCACCACCAGATGGTTGCGTGCGAGCTGCAGCGAGGCGGCCGCCACATAGGCACGTGAATCGACGCGCGACGCAATGGTATCGGCCAGCACCACCAGCGCCACACCCGCTTCCTGTTCACGGCGCACGGAGTCGCCGGCGCTGCGCAACAGTCCGAGGCCACGTGCTATGGCGTAGCTGCGCAGCATCTCGGCGGCATCGGCAGTGCGTGGTGCCCGCCGCAGCACCGACACCGCGCTGTCCACGGCGTGTTCTTCGAGGTAGTACTCGGCAAGCGCGAGCTAGGGCTGGAAGAGCGCGCTGTCGCGGCGCAGGGCTTCGCGGGTGGCGCGAATGGCCTCCCCACGATTGCCGCTGCGTCGCGCATTGCTGGCCACCAGCAGCGGGAACTCCGGCGCCGACGGGAAGCGGGCGAGCGCACGGGGCAGCGCGAGCGCCTGCTCTCCGTTCAGGATCTGCACGTACTGCAGGTAGAGCCGCGCGTCGCCGGGAAAGCGGCGCACGTTGCGCACGACCAGCTCGAGCGAGGCCAGCGAATCGTGCGTCTGTCGGAGCGCCTCCACATAGCGCGTGGCGTAACTCGAGTCGGTACGGAAGACTTCGTCTTCGTTCTCGAGTGAGTCACCAATGATGGCCGCGTCCTTCCAGTTGCCCAGCGAGGCGTGGGCACGAAACGAGAGACGACGCAGGGAGGCGTTGGGCCCGGTGCGCCGCAAGAGAGCGCGCGCGTTGTCGAGCGATTCCTGCGCCTGCCCCATGCGCAGCAGGCCTTCCACGGCGATGATGCCCACGGGAATGCTGTCGCCGTGCACGGTATACACGCGCGCCCACTGGGTGGCGGCGGGCAGACGACGCCCCAGTGTTTCCAGCGCCTGCGCACGGGCCACGTTGGCGATGACGTTGGCCGAGTCACGGGCGAGCACCGCGTCAGCTACCTGCAGCACGGAGTCGGCACCGGTGCGGCCATCAAGGAGCGCCGTGATGAGGCAGCTGCGCGCGATGGTGGCTTCCGCATAGGTCCGCACCGCCCGTTCGGCCTCACGCGCGGCGGTGGCACGATCGCCGCCGGCGAGGGCGTTCTCACAACGCCGGAGCGGGATGAGCTGGGCACGGGCGCGCAGGACCTCGCTCACCACCGCCTCACCTGCCGCACGTGCGGTCAGGCCACGCACCACCGGCAGCGGTTGGGCAATGTGCCAGTTGCGGAGCCGAGCCAATCGCGCACGCACGACCCACTGCGCCCCTTCGCGCACGACGCTGCCGGTGATGGTCTCGTCGGCGCGCAGCTTGGTGGCCACCAGACGCAGCTCGGTGTCGTTGAGCACCGTGCTGCGGGCGTAGTCCGACTGCTTGAGCAGCAGGTTGAGGTGATAGCCGCCAAGCACCTCGGCTTCGCGCTTGTTGAGCCGGTCGCCCAGGCGATCACGCACCACGTCGGCCACTTCGCGGGCCGCGTCCCGCGCGACCTCACCGGCCGCGCTGTCGCTGACAAACGGGACCACCAGCACCTGCTGGCGCACGAATTCCTGGGCCTGGAGGGCACGCGGTGCGCCCGTCGCCATGATGGCGCACACTCCCAGCAAGCGCATCACGGCCTCGAATGGCCGGCGGCGGTGATTCCGGTGCCACATATCCCGAATGTAACGCGGCAGGCGAGGTCGTCGCTGAGAAGGGACACGCCAACCGGTTGACGACCGTGCAACCACCTGGCGATTCGACCCTTTCAACCGTGTCGCGACGAAGCGGCACTGAGGTACATATGCGCAGTCTCCGCTTTTCGTCCCCTGACAACGGCCTTGTGTCCCCATCTGATGCGCGTGGTGTATTTCGCGTGCGCCGTGCCATGCAGTTGCTGTGGTGCACGGTGCTGCTCGCGCCGGCGCTGGTGAGCTCGCGGGCCGAGGCCCAGTCGTATCGCCAGGTGACCGGCCGGGTGTTTCTCAATGGGACCGTGGCTTGTCAGGCCACATCGGCCGGACCCATTGAGCAGTCGTGCACCGGCGCCGGTACGGCGGAGCGCCGCCGCAGCGCGCTGGGCGGCACAGGTGGTGGGGGTGACGGCACGCGGGGGCAGCGCCACCGCCACCTGCCACGCGGCGCAGAACGATGCCGGGGGGGGGGCCCGCGCGTCGCGCCGCGCCGACTTCCGAAGCAAGCGGCGCGGGGGGGGCTCGGCCTTCGGGTCGCTCGCCTCGTTCATGTCGGTGTTCTCGGGCGGCAGCTTCCAGCACTCGACGATCTTCGGCCTGGGCATCATGCCCTACATCACCGCGGGCATCATCTTCCAGCTCCTG
>JACVCT010000274.1 GCA_016741895.1 Gemmatimonadaceae bacterium
GGCTCAAGGCAACGACAGCCGGCTCCTATGCCTCGGTTGGGTTGGGGTGCAATGGGGTGGCGCCCGGAATGGTGCGCACGCCGATGGCTGCGCGCATCACGGGAAACGAGGCGGCCGAGAAGGCGTCGGCGTCCCTGCATGCGCTGGGGCGCATTGGCGAGGCGGATGATGTGGCGCCGGCGGTGGCCTGGTTGCTGGGCGCTGACGCCGCGTGGGTGACCGGTCAGGTGATCGGTGTGGACGGTGGCTTGGCTACCGTGCGGAGTCGCTGAGGGGAATCGCGCGCCGTCGGCCTACCCCCGATGGTGCTCAATGTTCCGCGTAAAGCAGTGTGTTTCAACATCTTGAGCCCTTGGTCTGAAGCCGGGATTCTGTTATGATGTTGGGGTAGGTCAATGACGCGCGACACGTCAATGGACGGCACTCTGGCGCCAGAGGCGACATGCCACGGACCATCCGACTGGCGCTCCGATCGTATCGACGATCACGCCCGAACCTTCAGGGCGACGAAGCGAACCGCAACGGGCACTGCATATCGGCAACCTTGCCATGCATGCCAGGGAGGATCGACATGATGAACTCGCTCGAACAGATCAACGGCATTGGCCCCAATTACGCCCGACTTCTCGAGGCGTCGGGCATCGAGGACGTGGCCACGTTGAGCCAGCGCAAGCCGGAGAATCTCGTGAACCTCATGGATCGCGTGAATCGCGAACAACACCTCATTCGCGCCATTCCGCCCGAGAAGACTGTGGCCCAGTGGGTGCAGCGCGCACGGGAGCTGGCTGGGAATGTGGCGCCTGAATCCGCGCCGTTGTCACCGGAGCCGTCGCCGACCCCGGCGTTCACCGCGATGAATGCCACGATGGCATCACGTAACGAACCTTCACCATGGCTGGCACGACCCGTGCACTCGAGCTGATCGCGCAGCATACTTGAGCATCGGCGGCGCGCTGGTGTGATCGGGCGGGCCCGCCCGTTTTCACTCCAGTCGGTGAATTCTGCATGACGCGGATGTTCAACCTCATCGCGGCCCGCTTGCCTGCGGCAATGCTGGCCCTGTCATTGATCAGTGACAGCACGGAACGGGCGCAGAGTCGGCGGTTCGCTGCCGAGGCTGCGCCCGTTCCCATTGTATTCGTGCACGGTAATGGCGATCACGCCGGCTTGTGGGACAACACCATCTGGCGCTTCGAAAGCAACGGCTATCCCCGCGATCGCCTGTACGCCGTCGATCTGCCCCACCCGCTGGCGAGTTCCACGCCGTCGGCACGGGAGACCAATCGCAGCACGCCGGATGATCAGGCGGCGGCGTTGGCTGCCTTCGTGACCCGGGTGTTGATTCGCACCGGGGCCAGCAAGGTGGCGCTGGTGGGCAGTTCCCGTGGTGGGCTGACCATCCGCCACTATGTGCGGTTTGGCGGCGGCGCGGCACATGTGTCGCACGTAATTACGTGTGGCACGCCCAATCACGGCGTCATGGCGTCGGCCAGCATGCAACCGGAGAACGAGTTCAACGGGTTCTCACCGTATCTCCGTGCACTGAATGGCGGGAGCGAAGTGGTGCGCGGTGTGCGCTTTCTGGCGCTGCGTTCCGACTCGCTGGACAAGTACGCGCAGGCGACGGGTGCGGCACTCGGGGCGCCGGGTATGCAGACCGGTGTCGACGCCATGTCTCCGGCGCTCAAGGGCGCAACAAACATCGTGTTGCCGGGCACCGACCACCGCGAAGTGGCCTTCGGACCGGAAGCCTTTGCTGCGCAGTATCGATTCATTACCGGACGTGCCCCACGCACGCTGGATATCGAGCCGGAGAGCGTCATTGTGCTGAACGGCATGGTGAGTGGCACGGTGGCTGGTGCGCCAACCAATCTGCCGCTGCGAGGTGCGCAGGTGCTGGTACACGAAACCGATGCGGCGACCGGAAAACGTGTCGCAGAATCCGTGCACCGCGTGACCACGCGCGACGATGGACAGTGGGGGCCATTCCGTGCGCGTGCCGGTGCGGTGTACGAGTTCGAAGTGGTGGCGCCGGACAGCAGTGTGCTGCTGCATCTCTATCGTGCGCCGTTTCTGCGCAGCAGTCAGGTGGTCAACCTGCGACTACCAGCCGCGCCGGCACGGCGCGTGGCAGTCGGTCCGTCCAATGCGGACAGTGTCGCGGTACAGGTCATCCGCCCGCGCGGCTATCTGGGGGTCGGACGCGATACCCTACGCTTCGATGGTGAGCTGGCGCGCGGCATTGCGCCGGGCGTGCCCACAGTGGATCGCAGTGTGCGGTGGTTCGAGGCGTCGCAACCGCGCAGTGTCCGCACGGAATTCAATGGCCAGACACTCGTGGTGCGTACGCAGCCTGTGGACAGGCGACGCGTGGTAGTGGCCGAGTTCCAGGAGGAGTAACTCGGCCGCCGGCTAATCTTCCATTCTGCTACGCGCTACGCGCTGCGCCGCAGTGCGTCGGCGTGGCGCGGTGCCGCAGCCGGTTTGGCAATGAGATAGCCCTGCACGAACTTCGCGCCGTGTTCGCGCACCCAATCCAGTTCGCCCTGCGTCTCGATGCCCTCAGCCAGGGCATCAATGCCCAGCGAAGTGGCGACGTTCAGCAGATTCGCTGCAATGCGCGCCTTGTACGGATCCTTGTCGACATCCCGGATGAGCTCCATGTCGAGCTTGAGGATGTCGGGGCGCAAGAGATGGATGAGGTTGAGCGAAGAGTACCCAGCGCCCACGTCGTCCAGCGCAATGCGGAAGCCGGCGCCACGATAGTAGTCGAGAATGCGCCGGAGGTGGGAGGCATCGTGCGCACGTTCCGTCTCCACCAGTTCGAACACCACCTGATCGCGTGACATGCCCGCCTTGTCGATGGCGGCCACCGTGCTGCGGAGGCAGGCCTGGGGATCGTAGATGGCGGTGGGTGCGAAGTTCACGAACAGTGCGCCCTGCAGCGCATGCTGCACCGAGGCGGCTATGGCCGAGCGTCGTGCGGCGAGGTCGAGCTGGAAGAGCAGTCCCGCGCCGCGCGCGGTGTCGAACAACTGCCCCGGTGAGACGAAGCTGCCATCGGGGGCCACGCCACGCAGGAGCGCCTCGTGTCCATAGATACGATCGGGCACGTGGGCATGTACGATGGGCTGGAAGTGCGACGTGAGGCGGCGCTCCTCCAGCAGGTTGATGAGCCAGCCGCTGCGCACGCGGGTGACAATGCGCGCCAGGGGCTCCACCCGGGCCAGGTCATCGGGGCTGGGCAGGTGCTGCGGGGCGCAAAGCAGAGCGCGGGTGTCTTCGCGTTCAATGCCGGAGAGCGCCTCTTCGAGTGCCAGGGCGATCTGCTCACCGTTGTGCTCATCCCACAGAAAGCTGAGCCCCCCGCCAACTGTCTTGTCCGCAGAGACACCGAAGTCGCGGAACACCGCACGCGCCTTGCCGCCCACATGGCCGGTGGGGAACCAGCAGTGCAGCGTCTGCGCCTCCACCGGGATCGGCGGCAGCTGTTCGCAGCGGCGACAGGCGTTGTCGGCAGGGGCCGACACGGCCGCCGTGGGCAAGGGAACTGAGGGCACGAGGGACTTTGGCGGAAATGCGAAAACCCGCGCCTCGCCTCATCGTCGGGGCGCCGTCGGGCAGCGTTCTGTACTCCAGATGGTAGACGATTGGCGAGGATACGGTGTCACACCCAGGAACGGCTGGTCCCACGCTTACCGCAAGCGCCCAGCGACCCGCAGAGCTACTTTGGACCCGCCATCGGTTCCTCTGAATTTTCGGCAATTACAGGAGAACGTGTGCGTACACGACGTGGTTGCGTGCCGGTCTGGGTGACGGCGATGTCCCTGTTCCTGATTCAGTCAGGGTTCCCGGCCGACGAGGCGGTTGCCCAGCGTACTCCCCGTCTGCCGTCGGCCACCTCCGCGTTGCACCGTATAAACGGCGCCGACCTCTACGTGGAAACCCTCGGCTCCGGTCCGCCACTCGTCCTGCTGCACGGCTTCTTCGGGTGTGGCGCAACCTGGGCGCCACATATCGAACGGTTGGCCGAACGGTTTCAACTCATCGTGCCTGACCTGCGTGGTCACGGACGCTCCTCGTTTCCAGACAAGCAGTATTCACACCGACAAACGGGTCGGGATCTGCTGGGCCTGCTGGACCAGCTGGGGCTGTCGCGCGTGCGGGCGCTCGGCATCAGCAGCGGCGGCATGACCTTGTTGCATGCGGCGATGTCGCAGCCGAATCGGTTTGAGTCGCTCGTGCTCATCGGGGCCACCACACACTTTCCGGATGAAGCGCGTGCGATCATGGCGCAAACCACCTCGCTTGATGCCATCCCGTCCGATGTGGTGGATGAACTGCGGGCTTGCGTAGCGCGCGGTGAGCCGCAGATGCGGGATCTCGTGCGGACGTTTCACGGGTTCAAGGACAGTCGAGACGACATGAACCTCACCGAGCAGGACCTGCGCCGCATCACGGCACCAACGCTGGTGGTGCATGGCGATCGCGATCCCTTCTTCCCGGTGCGCATTCCGACTGCCATCTACGCCGCCTTGCCCAACGGACAATTGTGGATCGTGCCCAACGGCGACCATGTCCCCATATTCGGGCCGCATGCCGCATCATTCCAGTCGGAAGTGCTGCGCTTTCTGACGCCCCGGCGCTAACGGACCACGACGCGCTGTTTGCACCCGTTCCAGTTGGCGGTAGGCTGATTGGAGGTATGAACCCCCTCGGCCCGGCGCGATAGCGCTTGCCAACTCCAGCCCGATAGCGTTGCGTAGGGAGTTCGCCCCTCGACCACTCCCACCCCCGCTTCGCGTGACTTCCATTTCGCCCACCACCCTGGCCACCGCACGTCGAGTCGCGACGGCTGCGCTGGCCGTCTCCCTGGTGTCCCCCAGCACGCCGGTCTTTGCGCAACGCCCACAGGCCGGCGCGACCGCCTCCGCCGACACGTCCTTCGATGTGAAGTGGCGCAACCTCGGCCCCAATCAGGCGGGCCGCATGACCGCGGTGGCCGGCAGCACGGCCCGGCCCGATGAGTACTACATGGGCACCACCGGTGGTGGCGTCTGGAAGACCACCGATGGCGGCAAGACCGTGGCGCCCGTGACCGACGCCTACTTCGGCGGCACCATCGGCAGCATTGCGGTGCAGCAGAGCAATCCCGATGTGGTGTGGGTCGGTGGTGGCGAGACTCCCATTCGCGGCAACGTGAGTCACGGTGACGGCGTGTGGAAGAGCACGGACGCCGGCAAGACCTGGCAGTACATGGGTCTCAAGGAAACGCAGTACATCGCGCGCGTGCTCATTCACCCGGGCAATCCCGACATCGTGTATGTGGGCGCGCTGGGTCATGTCTTCGGTCCCAACAAGGACCGCGGCGTGTTCCGCACCACCGATGGTGGCAAGACGTGGAAGAACATCCTGTTCCGCAACGACAGCACCGGTGTGGCGGACATGATTCTCGATCCCAGCAATCCGCGCATCATCTACGCCACCTTCTGGGAGGTGGGTCGCAAGCCGTGGCAGCTCGTGAGCGGCGGCATGCACAGCGGCATCTTCAAGAGCACGGACGGTGGCGGTAACTGGACGGGGGTCACACGCAATCCGGGCTTG
>JACVCT010000275.1 GCA_016741895.1 Gemmatimonadaceae bacterium
TGAGGTTGTCGCCAAGGACCGTCCCGACTGGGAACCCTTCGAAGGTCTGAACCGTGGTGGGGCCAGCCGCGGCCAGAAACGCGCCGCGCGTGTCATAGCCGGTCAGTTGCGCCGCAAGGGGAACCGGCGCCGCGATGAGTGCCGCGACAATGACCTGACGGAACGCACCGGAACGAATTGGGTGACGGAGAAACTCAATCGGACGCATGGCGAGCCTCACGGAACAGATGGGACGACGCGCCACATGATAGGCGACGCACCACCAAGGTACCCCTCGGACACTTGCCTGCAACTTTCCGAAACGCGGAAGGTTCACTATCGGGATAACCTCGTCGATTCGAAGGGGAAAGCCGACCCCGAGAGATGCCGCTCTCAGCCTCACACCCGCAGCCCTGTTCCATTCGCATTTGACAGCGGGTGGCGGCTCGGTTGCTTGGGGTTGACTAACCAACAAAATTTGATGTATGATTGGCTATGGCCACCGGCACCGCTCTCGACCTCGCCCGCACCGCCCAGCTCTTCCATGCGCTCTCCGACGAGACGCGCCTGGCCGCGCTGGACATGCTGCGCGATGGGGAACGCTGTGTCTGTGACCTGCAGGAAGCCCTCGACGCGGCGCAGTCGCGACTCAGCTTCCACCTCAAGGTGCTCCGCGAGGCCGGCCTCGTGAGCGACCGCAAGGAAGGACGCTGGTCGTACTATCGCATCAATGCCGAGGTGCTCGAGGAAGTGCACGACCTCATCCGCCATCTGGGCACCGAAGCCAGCGCGCCAAAGCGCGCGCTCAAGGTCTTCGGACGCTGCTGTGGCTGACAGGCGTCACACACTGCTCCAGACGGTTCGCGGTACCGGCGCCTTCGGGCGCCTTTCTCGGACTTAACGTATCAAGATTTTTTGCTGGAACCACCACCCAACTCCCCACGAGGCAGACCCATGTCCAGCACCATCCCCGATATGACCGACGTCACCACCGACATCACCACCGTTGTGCGCGAGAAGTACGGCGAGGCCGCGCGCCGCGCGCTCAATGTGTCGGAACCCGCAGCGGCCAGCTGCTGCGGCCCCGTGAATTCCTGCTGCGGCGGTGGCGCCTTCAACGGCACTGTCGACCCCATCACGTCCAACCTCTACGTGAGTGGCGAGACGGACGAACTGCCCAATGCGGCCGTGCTGGCTTCGCTGGGCTGCGGCAATCCCACGGCGCTCGCGGAGCTGCGCGAGGGCGAGGTGGTGCTGGACCTGGGTTCCGGTGGCGGTATCGATGTGCTGCTCTCCGCGCGTCGTGTGGGCCCCACCGGCAAGGCCTATGGGCTCGACATGACGGATGACATGCTCGAACTCGCGCGGCGCAATGCGGCGGAGGCGGGTGTGCAGAACGTCGAGTTCCTGCGTGGTCGCATCGAGGAGATTCCACTGCCTTCCGCGTCGGTGGATGTGATCATCTCCAACTGCGTCATCAATCTGTCGGGCGACAAGTCGCAGGTGCTGGCCGAGGCTTTCCGTGTGCTCAAGCCGGGCGGTCGCTTTGCCGTGAGTGATGTGGTGCTGCGCGAGGCGCTGCCGCCCGCGCTGCGTCGCTCGGCGGAACTCTGGGTGGGCTGTGTGGCCGGCGCACTCGAGGAAGCGGAGTTTGCGCGGTTGCTGGGCGAGCGCGGCTTCACCGATGTGTCCATCGAACCCACGCGCATCTATCGCGCAGAGGATGCGCGTGCCTTCCTGCAGGACGCCGGCGGTGACCTCGAGGCGCAGCTCACGGCGCTGGACGGCAAGGTGATGGCCGCCTTTGTGCGCGCCACCAAGCCGAGTGCTGCAAAGCCCGGCGGATTGGCGGCAGCGTTGCCGCAGGCGGCACAGGCCGAAGCGGCCGCCTGCTGCGGACCGGAGTGCTGCCCGTGACGGCCGCCGCGTCTGCCTCACCTGTCTTCCGCGCGGCGCGCGCGGAAGACCGGCCGGCGGTGGAGGCGTTGCTCACGTCACACGCGCTGCCGCTGGCCGGTGTGCCGGAAATGTTTGCGGCCGATCCCTCACAGTTCCTGTTGGCCGAGCACGAACAGGACATCGTGGCGGTTGCCGGCGTGGAGGAGTGCTGCGCGCATGCGCTGCTGCGATCGGTGGCGGTGCGCGGCGACTGGCAAAGGCGCGGTCTGGGGCACGAGCTCGTGGCGCGTGCGGTGGCGCAGGCCGAGTCGCGTGGCATTGCGGCGCTGTACCTGCTGACGATGACGGCCGAGCACTACTTTCCGCGTTTCGGCTTCACTCGCGTGGCGCGCGACGAAGTGCCGGCCGAGGTGGCCGCCACGGTGGAATTTACCAGCGCCTGTCCCGCGTCGGCGGTGACCATGCGCAAGACCTTGCAGGGGGTGGCATGACGAAGTCGGCGTTTCGTGTGCTTGTGCTGTGCACCGGCAACTCGGCCCGGAGCCAGATCGGTGAAGCCCTGCTGGCCGTGCGTGGAGCCGCGCGCACGGCCGGCCGGGTAGAGGCGGAGAGTGCCGGCTCACGCCCCGCAGCGCGGGTGAACCCCTATGCGGTCGAAGTGCTGGCCAGCGAGGGGATCGCCTGGGAGGGGCGGGTGCCCAAGACCATCGACGAGGTGGCGGGCCAGTACTTCGATCTGGTGATCACGGTGTGCGACAACGCGCGCGACGCTTGCCCGTTCTTCCCCGGGGCCAAGGCGCAGGTTCATTGGGGCCTGCCGGATCCGGCCGACGAAACGACACCGGAGGCGGCGCGACGTGCCTTTCGCGCTACGTTCGAGGCACTGAGCCGGCGTGTGGACGCGCTATTGGCTCTCCCGCTCGAGTCGATGTCAGACGAAGATAGGACCGTGAGTGCAACGCAAATTCACAGTGCGGCCTGTGAATCCGAGGGCATTTCTTAACGCCTAGGGCTGCAAGGGATACGTTAAGAAACGGGCGGTGGATCGTCGATACCAAAGGACAATCCATCAACCCCCAGTATGTCCAACGACACCACGGCACGGCGGACGGACGCCGAGGCACCTTTCGAGGTCGCGCTGAGCGCGGCCGAAGGCATCGCGCAACTGCTGCACGCGCTCAACCATCAAGCGAGCGGCAGTGATCTCGCGCTGTTGCTGGCGCGCACGTCGGCGCTGCTGCAGCAGGGTGCGGTGTCGATCGCGCGCGACGCGGACGGGTTGTCACTCAACGGACAGCGCCTCGAATTGGGCATGCTGGGGGCGCTGTTTCGTGGCATGACGGAGCATGACCTGCGGCTGGTGCAGGTCTCGCCGGAGACACCACCGCGCGCCTTGCTGCAGTTCGTCGCGCTGCTGGCCAGTCCACAGGGCAAGCAGGGTGTGGCCTTCGATCAGTTGTGGGCGGAGCACGGGGTGTGGCACGTGCGGGTGGAGTTTACGAGTGCGGCCGGTGAAGGATTGGACGACTCGCATGATGTGCCGTCGCCCAATGCCCTGCGCGCGGCAGCGCTGGCGGTGGGGCGCGGTGCGCCCGTCGGCCCCGACGATCCGGCGGGCCGTCTGCTGCGGCGCTCACCGGATGCGGCGGCCGTGGTGCTCTTCGGCGTGCTGAGCGACGCGCGGGCCAGTGTGGAGCGTCGTCGCTACTTCGACGCCATCGTGGCCTTGCATGCCGATCCCGCGTTTCTCTTCGCGGCGCTGTCGCATCCGGCCTGGTACGTCGTGCGCAACGCCGCTGCGCTGCTGGGAGCAATGGGTGTGGAATCGGCGGATCAGCCGTTGATTCGCTGCATTGTGCACGCCGATTCCCGGGTCCGCGTGGCGGCCACGCGTGCGCTCGGGGCTCTGGAGACCTCCACGGCCATCGAGGGCGTGCGACTCGCTGTCACGGATCGCTCCCCCGAGGTGCGCCGCGTGGCGTGGCGCGCGCTGCGTCGCTCCGCCCGCGCGCCGCAGGAGCCCTGTCCGCTGCTGGCGGACGCCCTGCTGCAGGAGCGTGATGTGGACGTGCTGCGCGAACTGGTGCTCATTGTGCAGCGCATGCCGCAGTGCGCCACGACGCAGTCCATTCAGCGCGCGGCGGCGCGGCTTACCGATCGCGGGGATGTGCCGGGGCTGGCCTGCGACCTCGCCGAGGCGCTGGCGCATCGGGCGCCGCGTCTTGCCCTGCCGGTGCTTCGTCGGTTGGCCGACAGTGGCGAGGAGGAAATCCGTCGGCGCGCCAAGGCCATTGAAGCCTCACACGCCATCTCGTTGGCCTGACGACTCACCAGGCTAACGAACCGCCGCAGCGGCCGCGCGACCGGCGCTGCGGCCGCTGAACAGGCAGCCCCCGAGGAAGGTGCCCTCGAGCGCGCGGTAGCCATGCATGCCGCCGCCACCGAAGCCGGCCACCTCGCCGGCGGCATAGAGGCCGGGCATGGGCTGGTCGTGCTGATCGAGCACGCGTCCGTCGAGGTCGGTGGCCAGACCGCCCAGTGACTTGCGGGTGAGCACGCTGAGCCTGACGGCAATGAGGGGGCCGTGGCGCGGGTCGAGCAAGGCGGCCGGTGTGGCAATGCGCATGACACGTTCGCTGAAGTAACGTCGCGCGGCATGAATGAGCGCGAGTTGCGGGTCCTTGCCGCCCTGATGCTGCAGCTGCAGGTCGCGCGCTTCGACTTCGCGGCGTACGCGGTCCGCGTCGAGCCGGTTGCTGCCCACGAGGGTGTTCATGCCCTGCACCAGATCGGGGAGCGTGTCGCGCACCACGAAGTCCTGCCCGCGGTCCATGAAGGCCTGCACCGGTGCCTGCACGCGCTTGCCAAGTCGCTTGAGGGTGAGCGCGATGTCCTTGCCCGTGAGGTCAGGATTCTGCTCGCTGCCCGAGAGCGCAAACTCGCGCTTGATGATGTGCCGGTTGAGCAGGAACCAGGTGTAGGGCCAGCCATTGCGGGTGATGTGCTGCAGCGTGGCGAGGCTGTCCACGCCGGGCACGTGCGGAAAGGGCAGGCGGCGGCCGTCAGGATCGAGCCACAGGCTGCTCGGGCCGGGAATGATGCGGATGGCGTGATTTGGCCAGATGGGGTCCCAGTTGTGCAGCCCCTCGGTGTAGTGCCACATGCGATCGGGATTGATGAGCCGCGCGCCCTGGGTGTGCACCGTCTGCTGCAGCAGACCGTCGACATAGGCCGGTACACCACACAGCATGTGTGCCGGCGCATCACCAAGGCGGTGTACCGGCCAGTGCTGACGCACGAGATCGTGATTGCCGCCAATGCCACCACTGGTGACGATCACCGCCGCCGCGCGATGGTGGAACGTGCCCACCACCTCACGCGAACTGGCCACCCCGCGCGGCTCAGCAGACGGGGCCAATACGCTGCCATGGACACCGGTCACCACCCCGTTGGTGACATCAAGCGCCGATACCCGGTGCCGAAAACGCGCCACGATGCGCCCGCTGGCCATGTGGGCACGCACCCGGTGCGCAAAGGGCGCCATGACACCCGGCCCTGTGCCCCAGGTGAGATGAAAACGCGGCACGCTGTTGCCAGCCTGCGACGCGCTGCCGCCGCCACGCTCGGCCCAACCCACGACGGGAAACCAGCGCATGCCCTGCGCGTGCAGCCAGGCGCGCTTCTCCGTGGCGGCAAAGTGCACATAGGCCTCGGCCCATCGC
>JACVCT010000276.1 GCA_016741895.1 Gemmatimonadaceae bacterium
CCCCCGGCCTCCCACCCCGCCGCGTGTCGTTGGCCGCGGCGCACCTGTCGGGTAGGCAGCGGCTCCGGCCCAGGGCGGCGTCGAGGGGTCGTCGGCCGCCGGGGGGGGCTTCACGTCGGCGGCGTCGAGGGAGAGGTAGGAGCGCCCGGTGGCAAGATCGGTTTCGGGTGCGCGACCGTGACGGCGGGTGAGACCAGGCGTCGCGGCGTCCGTGATGGCACCGGCCGCATCGGTGGGGCCGTCGCGACCATCCGTGCCGGCAGCCAGCACGCGCACGCGCCACGCGTCGGTTTGGCCACGCATGGCCGCTGACTCGAGGGCAAGGGCGGCCGACAGCGCCAGCCCCTGCATGCGCCCGCCCTTGAGCGGGTCGTCGGCGGCGGAGGGACGGCGCGGCCGGGCGAAGCCTTCGGCTCGTGCCATCGCGTCGTCGGCATCCAGCCGCGCATCGTCGTCTTCCCCGAACTGGACGGCGCGCGCCATGGTGGCGTGCAGATCGACCACGGGCTCACCCCCGGCGAGCAACACGGCCGTGCTGCCGTGCGGGGTTTGCCGGGCGAGCGCGAGCGCGCGCTGCGCGAGCACCTCGCCGAGCAGCGCGGCGTCGCCCTCCAGTGGCGTGTCATCGGTCACCACAGTCGATACCCCACGCTGTGACGCGGCACGAGAGGCCTCGGCCACTGCCAGCGCATTGCGCGCGACAATGCGATACGACGTGATCCCGAATGCCGGGTGTGCCGGTGACGGCACCACGGGCGGCGTGCCGCTGCCGGCGAGACCCAGCACGGTGGACATCTCGCGCTGCAGTCGGCTGCGCAGATCATGCGCGTCCAGCACGGCCAGGAAGGTTGCGTCGTCGAAGGGATCGGGCGTGCAGGGCCCCGATCCGATCACGGCCTCGTCATCGCCGATGACATCACTGATGGCGAAGGTGGCAATCCGTCTGGCCCCCCGCTGATGCAGTGCCGTGGCCAGACGGCCCGCGCCGAAGCGCAGCACCCGGCGACGGATGGCGTTCATTTCGTGAATGGCCAGCCCACCTTCCAGCAGGGTTTGCGCGAGATTGGCCACGAGGGCCTGCGCCGCGGCCGCGTCACCCGCTGCCTGCGAGAGCGCGGGGATGGGTGCGGCGCAGAGCGCGGTGGTGCCACCCGAGAGCAGCACGAGTGCCACGTCATCCGCGCTCACGTCCCAGATGGCCTCCTCGATCGACTCGGCGGCGGCCAGCGACCCAGGACCCGGCACCGGATGATCTCCCAGCGCCACACGAAGTGTTGGCGGGGCCACAAAGTGTTCGGGCAGCGCGTGACTCACCAGCACGCCACCGGCCGGGCGGAGTCCGCGGGCGTCGAGTGCCGCCACCGCGCCCTGCAGCATGGCCGGAGCGGCCTTGCCGAGGGCGAGGACATGCACACGCGTGCCGGACGTGATGTCGTGCTCGGCGCACCACGCGGACACCGCATCACGCGTGCGCTCAAAAGGCGCCGCGCCCTGCACTGCGGCTTCGTAGAGGGCCGAGAGCAGGGCGCGGTGCTGATCGACCGATGGTCGAACCGTCACCTTACTTGGAGGCGGTCGCCTTGCTCACCGCAGAGCCCAGCTCGGTGTAGGCGTCGGCTGCCATCTGGTTGAACGGCGTGGTGATGTAGGCAATGCGGCCCGTGGGGTCGATGACATAGAGGTGCCGCGAGTGGAAGCCCGTGCCCTTGCTGGCGCCATAGGCCACACCCACCGCGCGCGCCGTATCGGCGGCGAAGCGGAAGGGGAACTTGGCGTCATTGGCCCAGGAGACGAGCGCCGAATCCGGGTCCGTGCTCACACCCACCAGCGTGACCTTGCTGCCGCCCTTGAACAGTTCGGCGTAGCGGTCACGATACGACTCCATCTGCACGGTGCAGCCGCGCGTGCGCGCCTTGGGGAAGAAGGCCAGCACCACCGTCTCGCCACGATGCTCCGAGAGCTTGAACGGCTTGGCCTCAACGCCCTTGGCGGTGACGGTCTGCACGGTGAAGTCGGGCGCCATGTCACCAACCTTGAGCGTCGTCTGCGCCCCGGCGAGGGCTGGCAGCAGGCCAAAGGTGGCAGCAACGGCGGCTGTGACGGCCGCGACACGCGAACGAACGGACATCAGGAACTCCTGGCAGGGTGAAATGGAGGGAGACCGACGCGACAGGAACGCTAGTATGCTGCGGGACCTGTCGCCAACCCGGGACGCCCGGTGACTCCCTCCGAGGACAATACCCCGCTGTGGCTTGTGGTTTCCGACACAAAAACGGCTGATTCCGGCTGGCACGGGGCCTGCAAGGTGAGAGGGTGAGGACGGCGCATGAAGCCCGTCACCTGTCCCGGAGGTTCCATGTTGGCTGCCACGACTGCTTTGATGCCCCAGATCCAGACGCGCAGCCGTCTGCGTCGGGCGGTGGTTCCTGTGCTGATTCCCGTGGCCTTTGCAGTCCTGACGGCCTGCGGGGGGAGCGAGCGCGGTGTTGATGCACAGATGCAGGCGGATCTGCAGGCAGCCTCGCAGGCGGCGCCCATGCGTGGGCAGTTCATGTCGCCCATGGAAATGGGATACGGCACGGGGTACGCCCCGGCGCCGGGTTATGGGGCCTACGGTTACCCGCAGCCCTATGGGCAGCCGTACGGTGCGTATCCGCCGGCCGGCTACCCTGCGGCCGCCTATCCGGCGGCGCCGCAGCGGGTGGTGTATGCCCCGGCTCCTGCACCGGCGCGTCGGAGCGGCGCGTCGGGAACCGGTAGCGGAACTGGCAGCGGCGTCGTGCGGGAGCAACGCAACACGCAGAAGGGCGCCATCATTGGCGCCGCCACCGGCGCGGCCATTGGCGTGGCCACGTCACGTGATCGGGTGAAGGGTGCGGCTATCGGGGCGCTGGGGGGCGCCGTGCTTGGTGGTGTGATCGGCCATCAGGTGAAGACGCCGCGCTGAATCGATTGGCAGCGTGCTGCACCGTGTGGCACGGGATGGAACGGCACTGTGCGCTGCGACACAACACAACACCAATGGCAGGCAACTTTCCAAGCGGTTGCCGTGTCCGAGAGAGAGAGGGGTAGGACGGTCTGATCGCTTCGTGGAGGGGGCGGGAAGACAGTACCAGCACCCGTCGTGGCGCCAGATCGCCGCGGCGGGTGTTGGCGTTCTGGCCCTCAAGGTGTTCAGCAGTACACCGCAAGCGCCGCCGGGAGTACGGAGACCTGCAGCGGGCCGGCGGGCGCATCATACAACTCGCCGTCGGCCTCGAAGCGGAGCGGCGTGTCCTGCCCGGCGCGCAGCTCGAACGTCGTGCCCTTCCGGGAGGTGACCGCCGGATGCTGCAGGTGCCGGCCGAGGACGGCGAGGCCAAGCACGGCGGGACGCTGCCAGCGTGCCACCTCGCCGATCCGGACACATTGCAGCTGTCCGTCATCGAGACGCGCGGACGGCGCAATGCGAAAGGCGCCGCCGAACACATGGCCATTGGCGAACACCACCATGAGGTGCCGCGCCATGGCGGCCGCATCGACCTGCAGGTCGAGACCGCGAAAGCCCCGCAACGCCGTGAGCGCGGTCACTACATACGCCGCCGTGCCACGCCAGGGCGATGGACGCTGCATGCGGGTCAGCACATCGACGTCAAAGCCAAGGCCCGCCGCATTGCAGAACGGCACGCGGCCAATGAGCCCCAGATCGATGCGCCGCGTCCGGCCGCGATGCACGAGCGCCGCGAGGGCGGCGACATCGTGTGATGGCGTGCCCAGCGACTTCACGAAGTCATTGCCCGTGCCGGCGGCACACACGGCCAACGGCGGCACCGTCTGCCCCTGGTGCGCGGCGCCGTGCAGCGCCCTGGTCGCGTGGTGCACCGCGCCGTCTCCTCCCACCACCACGAGGCCCTGCGCGCCCGCGTCGAGCGCGCGCGCGACCTGCGCCGCTTCGTCGCCACGCCCCGTGGTGGTAAAGCGCCGCACCGTGGCGCCCGCCGACAGGGCGCGCTCCATGGCATCGGCGCGCGGCGCCGCGCGGCCCTGACCTGCGGCGGGATTCACGAGCAGCGCGAGCATGGGCACGCGTGTGGAGGGAGAGGGGGAAACATGAGACAGGCGCCGCTGCACGGGCCGGTCACGTGACGCCATGCACCAGAAACGACATGTTGATGATGAAATCCGCGTGAGATGGTGGCGCAGGTCACGGACAAATGGCAAGGGCTCTCCCACATTGTGGGGGACTTCAACACGGAGCACTTGATGCGCGTCATGCGAACTCTCCTGGCCCTGGCGGCGACCGCTGCGCTGGCCGCCTGTGGCAGCGACAATACCGGCCCCAATGCGTCGGGCGATGTCGGCATCGGCTTTCAGCTGGCGTCGTCCTCCGGCAGCAGCGCCCTGACCGCCGACGGAATGGTGGCCGCGCAAACGGCCGATGGCATCGTGTCCGGTGCGGCGGCCAACGCCGAGCCCACGCCACTGGGCTTCCTCGTCACCCGCGGCAATGATGAACTGCTGGTGACCAAGGCCCAGCTGGTCATCAAGAACGTCAAGCTGACGCGCGCGGGCGCCACCTGCCGCGATGACGATGATGACGATGATGATGATGACGACGATGACGATCGCCGGCGTCGCAACGACGATCGCTGCCCGACCGTGCACACGGGCCCCTATCTCGTCGACCTCGGAGTCACGGGTGAAGAGCGTGGTCGGCTGTCCGTGGATCTGCCCGAGGGCAACTACAGCGGCATTCGTTTCGACATTCACAAGGTGACGAGCAGCCGTTCGGACGATCTGGCGTTCCGGCAGGCCAACCCGGATTTCCGGGACATCAGCGTGCGGCTCGAGGGCAGCTACAACGGACAGCCCTTCGTGTTCGTGTCGGACGTAAATACCAAGTTGGATGTGCCACTCACCGCACCCGTCACCATTGGCGGCGACGTCACCAACGTGACTGTCACGCTGGACCTTGGCGCCTGGTTCGTGAATCCCGCCGGCGGGCTGTACGCCCCGGCCCTCGCCAACACGCCGGGACTCATTCGCGCCCGGGTGGAGAACAACATCCGCTTCGCGTTCAAGGCCTTCCGCGACAAGAACCGCGATGGGCGGGAAGACTGACGGTTCTGCGTAAGTGAGGGCTGAAAACGGATCAGTTCCGGGTTCTGGGTTGAAGTTCCGGGTCGTGAGTTGAAGAACTCATGACCCGGAACTCGAACTCAAAACCCGGAACTGATCTGCTTTCAGCAGTTCGAAGCGTTACTTGCCAACGAGGCTGCGCAGCACGTACGGCAGAATGCCACCGTGGATGTAGTACTGCATTTCCTCCGGCGTGTCGATCCGGCAGCGCGCGCTGAATGTCTTCACGCTGCCGTCACCGGCCGTTGCCTGGACCGTGAGCGTGGCCCGCGGCGCGAGTGAGGCATCGAGTCCCACGATGTCGTAGGTCTCGAAGCCGGTGAGGCCCAGCGACTGCCGCGTTTCGCCGTTCACGAACTCGAGCGGCAGCACGCCCATGCCCACGAGGTTCGAGCGATGAATGCGCTCGAAGCTCTCGGCAATCACCGCGCGCACGCCGAGCAGCATGGTGCCCTTGGCCGCCCAGTCGCGCGAGGAG
>JACVCT010000277.1 GCA_016741895.1 Gemmatimonadaceae bacterium
AAAAGGGGGGGGGGAAGGGAGGTGTTATGTGGTGGGACGCTGAAAAGGGGGTAGTTTACACGAAAAAACGGGCCTGGAAATTTGCGGGTGAGACGGGGCACTCCGCCAACGCCGACAAAAAGGTGGGGTGCGTTCCATACGAGGGCTCAGTGCCGCGTTCGGGCCGAGCCCTCGCACTACAAGCGCAATGAGAGACCCGCCATGATCAACGGAAGATCAACGAGGCCAAGCTGTCCCATGAGGGACAGGCGTGAGGCGACCCGATAGCGCACGCCCACCTGCACGCCGCCGCCGGTATTGGTGTCGCTGGCGCGGCTGCTGCCCACATTGCCGGCCTCGGACTTCACACTGACGCGCACGATGCCCAGGCTGGCGCCGGCATACATGTCGACACGATCGTTGGAGCCCACGGGGAAATGAATGTTGCCCATGGCCATGACTGGAACGGCGCTGGTGGTGACCTCAAGTGAGCCGGCGCCCGTGGACTTGCGCTGCATCCCTGCGAATGCGCCAAGGGAGAGCGTCGTGCGACCGATACTGCGCAGCCCCCACTCCACCTGGCCGCCTAGGCCGGTGCCGCTGTAGTCGCCACCGGCCAACAGGCCCACCGATACCAGTTTGGTCCCCGGTCCAAATCCACTGTTGGGCGCTGACTGCGCCACACTGGTGTCGGCCACACCGACCACCAGGGCGCTCGTGAGCGCAAGCATCGTCGCCTGCCACCGCATCATGCTGCCCTCGCTGCAAAAAGAATCACAACGCCAGCAGCAGAAACTGCCTCTGCACGGCGCGTCCGTCAATTGTTGTGCGCGCGCCGATGTGGTATGGGGGGACCATCGGCGTGCCTGCGGTGATAGTCCGTGGACTAGTTCGCTTCGTCCATGCCCCACAGGGTGTGCAGCAGTGACAACTGTGCCACCGTGGTTACAGCCCCTGCCGCGATCAGTCGCTCCGGCGCCACCAGTTCCGCATAGCCGATGACCGTCAGGCCCGCCGCGTGTGCGGCCTGCACGCCAAGCGGACTGTCTTCAACGGCCAGCACCTCATTCGGCGCGCAGCCCATGACGGTCACCGCGTGCGCATAGAGGTCGGGCGCGGGTTTGGGACGTGCCACATCACTGGCCGAGAATCGCCGCCCGTCAAAACGAGACAGGAGACCGGTGGCCCCCAGCGTCGTGCGCATCTTCTCGTGCTCGCCGTTGCTGGCCACCGCATAGGGAATGCCCATCGCGTCGAGCCCATCAAGCAGCGGCACGATGCCCTCCACGGCCACGACCTCATGCGCCAGCGCCTCGCGCGCGGCCGCATGAAAGCGCGGCAGCAGGTCATCGGGTGCCGGCCGACCCAGTCGCTCCTCCACAATCTCGAGGCAGCGCGCCATCGTGTTGCCCATGTAGGTGGCCAGCGACTGCTCCGTGGTGGTGGGCAGACCGATATCCGTCAGAAGACCCGCCCACACCCGGTTGGTGATGCGTTCGCTGTCCACCAGCACACCGTCGCAGTCGAACACCACGCCGTGGTAGCGGCGTGCATTGAACGACAGACCCGCAGACTTCACGGCCGATGCGCTCACGCGAGTGCCGGAGCAGCCAGTGCGGCCGCGGCCTGCGCGAGCTGCGCGCGCACTGCCTCGGGACCCGTGCCACCGGCGATGTTGCGCGCCGCCAGCGAAGCCTCGGCGCCGAGCGCATCGCGGGCATCCGCCCCGAAGAGTGCGTGCGCCTGCGTGAACGCCTCGGCCGGCAGTTCGGTCATCTCGATGCCCGCCTCTTCGGCCTGACGCACCAGCGAACCCACGGCACCGTGCGCTTCGCGGAAGGTGGCGCCCTTCTTCACGAGATAGTCGGCAAGATCGGTGGCCATCATGGCGCTGGACACGGCGGCCCGCATGCGCGCGCGATCGAAGCGCAGTTCACTGATGGCACCGGCCATGGCCGGCAGCACCAGGTGCAGCAGGTCGATGGCGTTGAACAGCGCCCGCTTGGCGTCCTGGAGGTCCTTGCTGTACCCGCTGGGCAGACCCTTGATGGTGCCCAGCAGCGAGACGAGATCGCCCAGCACACGCGCACCACCGCCGCGGGCGAGCTCGAACACATCGGGATTGCGCTTCTGCGGCATCATGCTGCTGCCGGTGCTGAAGCCGTCCCCGAACCGCACAAAACCGAACTCGCTGGAACCGTAGATGATGAGGTCTTCGGCGATGCGTGAGCAGTGCACCGCCGTCATCGTGCAGACGAACAACGTTTCGGCTACAAAATCACGATCGCCCGTGGCATCGATGCTGTTGGGCGAGATGGCGTGGAAGCCCAGTTCGTTCCTGATGAGCTCACGGTTCACCGGGAAGGCCGAGCCGGCGATGGCACCCGAGCCCAGCGGCAGTGTGGCCGCCCCGCGCGCGGCGTTGGCCAGACGGGTGCGGTCGCGCTCGAGCGGCCAGAAGTGCGCCAGCAACCAGTGCGCGCCACTCACGGGCTGCGCACGCTGCAGATGTGTGTACGCCGGCAGGATGGCGTCGGCAATGGTCGTGGCCTGCGTCAGCAGGGCCTGCTGCAACTCGCGGATGGCCGCGTCGAGCTTGTGACAGGCGTCGATGGTCCAGAGGCGCGACGCCGTGGCCACCTGATCGTTGCGCGAACGTCCCGTGTGGAGCTTGGACGCCACGGTGCCCGCCTCCTCGTGCAGCAGGCGGTCGATCATGGTGTGAATGTCTTCGTCCGTCGCGATGGGCTGGGCGCCATCGGCGAGACGCATGCCCACCCGATCCAGTCCGGCGCGCAGCTGCTCGGCCTCCTCACGCGTGAGCACACCGGCCTCACCGAGCGCCAGGGCCCAGGCCCGCGACAGGCGGATGTCATGCGGCCACAGTCGGAAGTCGGTGCCGATGGAGCGGTTGATGGCGTCGAGCAGCGGCGAGGGGCCGCCGGCAAAGCGACCACCCCAGAGCTTGTGGGTGCCGGAGTCGGAGGAGGACATGGGGGAGACGGAAGAATGGCTCAGAACTCTGAACCTGAACCCACTACTCGGAACTGATCAGTCTCGAGTCGTGAGTTGGCGTTCGGAGTTGTTGGTTCGCAAGGATCAGGGGATATACGCCCGCAACTTCCGGAGCACCCGCTCGCGCCCTTCCGGGCTGCGGCAGATGATGAGGACCGTATCGTCCCCTGCAATGGTACCGGCAACATCGGGCCATTCCAACTGGTCGAGCGCCTCGGCCACCGGCTGCGCGCCCGACTTCATGGTGCGGGCCACGACCAGCACCTGCACGCCCTCCACCCCCACCAGCAGTTCCGGCAGCATGCGCTCGAGGCGCGCCATGTCGCCGCCGTTCTGCTCCGGAAACGCATACCGCACGTGACCCTGACCGTCGGGAATGCGCGCGAGACGCAGTTCGCGCAGGTCGCGGGAGAGGGTGGACTGCGTTACCACCCATCCTCGTCGGGCCAGGTGCTTGCGCAGCTCCTCCTGGCTGGCCACGACATGCGCCGTGACAATGTCACGGATGGCGTGGTGGCGTTCAGCTTTGTCGGACACGGGGGCTCCAGGGAATTGACAGCGAGGGTATGCAAAATTATGCATTAATTATGCATACTATTCCGGTTGAAAATCAACCGTCATTTCGCGTCGGCGTGCTGGGAGCCTCGGGCTACTCGGGGCGTGAACTCTGCGCGCTCATCCTCGGTCATCCGCAGCTCACGCTGGCCTTTGCCACGGCGCATTCGCAGAAGGGCAGCACGCTGCGCGTGAAGGCGGCGGGCCGCGTGCACGAGGTGCCGCTCATTGGTCCGGATGAGGCGGACCTGGCCGGCGCTGATCTGGTGTTCGCGGCCCTGCCGCATGGCGCGAGCGCCGAGTGGGTGGCGCGGGTGATCGCCGCGGGCACGCGCGTGGTGGATCTGTCCAGCGATCTGCGTCCTGGTCACGGTGGCGTGGTGCATGAGTTGCCGGCCGGTGTGCCGCAAGACGCGCCCTACGGCCTGCCCGAGCTGTTCCGCGACGCGTTGCGCGGCGCGCGCGTTGTGGCCAATCCCGGCTGCTACGCCACGAGCGTGCTGGTGGCGCTGGCACCGCTCGCGCGCGCCGGGCTCATTGCGCCGGGCGCCACGGTGAGCATTGCCGCCGCCAGTGGCGTGAGTGGCGCCGGTGTCACGCCCAAGTTCGAGTACCTCTTTGCCGAGGTCACCGAGAACTATCGCGCGTACGGCGTGGGCAACAGTCATCGCCATCTCTTCGAGATGCGCGACACCATGTCGCGTCTGGGCGCCGACTGCGATCTGCTCTTCACGCCGCATCTGCTTCCGGTGGATCGTGGCATCCTCAGCACCATCACCGTGCCGCTGTCCCGTCCGCTGACGGATGCGCTCGAACCCTTCCGCGCCGCATATGCCAATGAGCCCTTCGTGGAGCTCACGACGGGTCTGCCGGCGCTGGCCGACGTGCAGCATCGCAATGTGGTGCGTATCGGGGCCGTGCTGCCCACGGGCATGCGGCAGCCCACGCTGCTGGTGTTCAGCGCCATCGACAACCTGGTCAAGGGCGCGGCGGGTCAGGCCGTGCAGAACGCCAATCTCATGCTGGGGCTCGACGAAGCCGCCGGCCTGATGCGGTAAGCGCGCATGATTCTCGTCAAGCTTGGCGGGCGCACGCAGAACGACCCGGCACTGCCGGCGGCCCTGGCGGCGCTGTGGCAGTCCACCGGTGGCCGTGTGGTGGTGGTACATGGTGGCGGCGACCAGATCTCGGCCCTGCAGCGTCTGCGGGGTGAGGAGCCGGTGTTCATCGGTGGTCGCCGGGTCACCACCGACACCGCGCTCGAGCTGGTGCGCATGGTGCTGTCGGGTCTGGCCAACAAGCAGATGGTGAGCGCGCTGGTGGCGGCCGGGGCCCCGGCGGTGGGGATCAGTGGTGAGGATGCGGGTCTGCTGCGCGCCACGCCCATTGATGTGGCGCAGTTCGGTCACAGCGGCACGCCGGCCACGGTGGACCCTCGTGTGGTGCAGGCGCTGCTGGCGGCAGGGTTTCTGCCGGTCATCTCGCCGGTGGCTGCGCGCGCCGACCATCATGTGGCCGGCGCATACAACGTGAACGGCGACGATGCGGCGGCGGCCATTGCCGCTGCGCTTGGCGCCGACGAGTTGTTCCTCATGGCCGATGTGCCGGGGGTGCTGGACGGCGAGAAGCAGCGCATCGCGCAGCTCTCGCTCGATGCCGCGCGCGCGCTGGTGGCGAGCGGTGTGGCCGGTGGCGGCATGGCCGCCAAGCTGGACGCCTGCGCGATGGCGCTGGCGGGAGGTGTACATCGGGTGCGGATCGGAGATCTGGCCGCACTCACTGTCCCCAGCGCGGGGACCGCGATCGTTGCGCGCGAGGACGCAACGGCTGTCGATCTTTCCAGGTAGCTGCCCATGACGTCGACGATGCTTTCGCCCGAGTCCGCTCCCTTCACGCCCGCCGTGGCGTCGAAGCCGGACGCTACTCCGCTGCCCGCCATCCTGGGCACGTACAAGCGACAGGCGCCGCTCTTCGTCCGAGGAGATGGCGTGTACATGTATGACGAAGCCGGCACGCGCTATCTCGATTTTGTGTCGGG
>JACVCT010000278.1 GCA_016741895.1 Gemmatimonadaceae bacterium
GTCGTGGATCCGGTCGTGTCGTGCACGCGCTTCGGGCAGTGCCGGCCCGAGGAAGTGATTCTGTCGCTGTTCGGTCGCGGCATCGGCATCGTGAGCACCTCGGCCAGCTATGATCGCACCAACGACGTCAGCAATCCGGCGCGCGGTTTTCGTCTGCGCGGGGAACTGCGCGCGGGTGAGACCGTCTCGGAGTTAGTGCCCACTGTGCGCTTCTATCGCACGTCCGGGGAAGCATCCACGTATCGGCGCGCACTCGGCGGTGTGGTGGGGGCCCGGGTGCAGGTCGCGGCCGCCTTCGCGCCAGGCGCCGAACTCGTGGGTGGCTCGCCATTGCTGCCGCAGCAGGAACGCCTGTTCGTCGGCGGACAGAATTCCGTGCGCGGCTATCAACAGAACCTGCTGGGGCCCGTCACCTACGTGGTGAACGACGTGCGAGAGTTCACCAACTCCGAGGGCTTCAGTGAAGTGGAAGTGCTTCCGGGCAGTTCGTTTCGCGCGGTGCCCCGGGGCGGTACGGCGCTTCTCGTTGGCAACCTCGAATATCGCCGCAATTTCCGCTTCATCGCCGAGCAGCTGCAGGTCGTGACCTTTCTCGATGCGGGCACCCTGTGGGAGACCAGCTCGGCGTCCTTTCGCTGGCAGGATCTGCGGGCCACGCCGGGCATTGGCCTGCGGATCATCACGCCGCTCGGGCCGTTCCGCGTGGACATCGGCTATCGGCCGTATGGCCTGCGCGCGGGACCCGCGCTGTACTTTGCCGGCAACGACAGTGAGACACTGGCGCCGATCATGTGCGCGAGTCCGCGCGTGGACGATGGTACTCCGCGGGACTTCGGCGATCTGATCAACTGCCCGGCCACGTTCCAGCCGCCACGTGCAGGCGGCGCGCTGTCGCGTCTGGTGTTTCACTTTGGTCTCGGTCAGGCCTTCTGACATGACCATGACCCCGCGGCAGCGACGATTCTGGTGGGTGGCGGGCATCGTGCTGGCGCTTGGCGCCGGCGTGGTCGTGAGCACCTATGGTGTGCTCAACTCGGCGCGCGGTCGCCGGTGGCTCGCGGGCACGCTGTCGTCGCAGGGCAGTGCGGTGTTCGGTGGCCGTGGTGCGCTGCGCATCGGTGTACTGCGCCGCATCGGCCCGGGCGGTGTGGAGGCGGACAACGTCGCGCTGGTGGACAGCGCCGGGGTGCCGGTGCTCACGGCGGCCAGGCTGCGCGCCAGCATTGTGTGGACAGGCCTGCTGGACAAGCGCATCAGTCTGCCGCGCGTGCAGTTGTCCGGGGTGCGGCTCATGCTGCGCCAGGACAGGGCCGGTACGCCGTGGAACATTGCCTACCTGCTGGCTGGTGACACCACGCCGCCAGTGCCGCGCGCGGCGCCCGGTTTTGGTGACGACGTGCAGATCGGCACCCTGACACTCGAAGACGGGGAGATCACCACGGTCGCGCCCTGGGCACCGCATCCGGTGTTCACGGGCGCTGCGCGCGACAGCGTCATTGCCGTGCGCGACAGTCTGCACGACCTCACCCAGGCGGCCGATGGCACCTGGTTCGAACGTCGCGTTATCACGCTGTCGCAAGTGCGGGCGCACGATCTGGTCATTGTCGATCCGCTCAAACGGCCGTCATCGTTGGTGCTCGACACGGTGGCTGGCGTGATGTCCGATCCACCCGTCACCCTGCGCCACGCGCAGGGGCGCGTGACCTGGACCGGCGACTCGCTGACCTTCGATCTGCCGCGTGTGGCGCTACCTGCCTCGAGCGCGCGGGCGCGTGGGGTCGTGGCGTGGAATCAGCCGGGGCCGGTGCGCTATGCGGCCACGGTGCACGCAGAGGCCGGACTTTCCGATCTCACGTGGATCTGGGACGCGCTGCCTCAGGTGGGGCGCGGTCGCGCCGTGGTGCGTCTGCGCACGCTGGCCGATGCGTACGACGCCGAGTACCTGCTCGACTCGCTCGATGTGGAGAGTGAGGGCTCGCGGGTAGCGGGCCGCGTGGGGGTGACGGTGCGTCCGGCGGAGCTGCTGCTGCATTCCACCGACCTCACGTTCTCGCCCCTCACGGACGCGCTGGCGCGGCGTCTGAGCTATGACGCTTTGCCACCTGAGGTGCGCGGCGCGTTTCGCGGTCGTTTCGTGGCAGAGCAGGGCGGACCGCTCAATGCGCTGCGCGTGGATCGGCTCGACCTGCGTTTCACCGACGCCGGCGTGGCGGGCGGCGCGGCGGAATCGCGCCTCTCCATGCGCGGACTGCTGGGGCTTGGTGCCGAGCCGCGCGCGCAGGGCTTGGTGGTGGACACGGTGGTCATGGACCTGCGCAGTGTGCGCGCGCTGGTGCCGGATGCGCCGGCCGTTGACGGTCGCGTGGTGGGGTCGGCGCGCCTCCGGTCCGCGAATCTCTCGCGCGCAGACGCCGAAGCGTTTGTGCTGCAGTGGACCGACGCGGCCGGCAACACCTCCACGGTGCGTGGACGCGGAGTGGCGGACTATGCGCGAACCCCCGTCACGCTCGATGGGGTGCTGACGTTCGAGCCCCTGTCGCTGGCGGCCCTCGCACGCCTCGACACCACACTCACCGTACGCCGTCCGCTGAGCGGTCAGCTGGCGCTGCGCGGTCCGCTCGACTCGCTCACATGGCGTGCGGCGCTGGCGGCAGTTCCGGTATTGCCTGAGGGCTGGCCCCTGTTTGCCGGTGTGGAGCGTGACTCCAGTTGGCGCGCCGTGCCGGGGGCCATTGTTGCCGCGGGCACCGGCGGGGTGGTGGATTCGGCGTGGCACGCCACGGCGCGTGTGTTGCTCGATGCCTTCGACGCGCGTTCCTGGCTGGATCGCGGTGATGTGCCAACGACCGGTATTGGTGGTGAACTGCGTGTGTCGGCACGTGGCAGCATCCCCGCCGACTCCATGCAGGCGGCGGTGGTGACCGGTCAGGTGCAGGCAGAGCTCACGCAAACTGCGGCCGCCGACCGACCCGCGCTCACGCTGCTGGCCAGCCTCGCTGCGGACGAACGTCGTGTCGTGGTGGATTCGGCCAACCTGGTGCTGGGCAATCGCGCGGCCGGTCTGCGCCTCGAAGCGCATGGAGCGCTCGGGCGCGACAGCACGGCGTCCGACACGCTGCTGTACAGCCTGCGGGTGGATTCGCTCGATATCGTGGGTGGTGATCTGCAGCGCCTTGCCGCCATGCTGGCGCCGGTGGACAGTGCCATGGCGTCCAGCATTCGCAGCGTGGCCGAGGACAGCTTGCGTGGCGACGCCTCGGTGTCGGGCCATGTGGCCGGCAATCTGGTGGTGGCGGATGCCAACGCCGCAGTGGGTGGCCGCGAGCTGCAGTTTGGCGCGGTGCGCGTCGGTCGACTGTTCGGTTCGGCGCGAGCGGTGGACGTATTCAATCGACCGGCCTTCGAAGGCGCGGCCTCGGCTGATGATGTCACCGGTATTGGAGCCGCACGTGTGCAGTCGGCCAACTTTCGTGTCGCGTCGGCAACGCTCGACAGCGGGCAGTTGGTGCTCGATGTGAGCACGGTGGATGATGCGCATCTCGTGGTGCGCGGGGGCTATCTGGCCCAGTCGTCTCGCACGGCCATCACGCTCGATTCCATCCGTCTGTCGTACGACAGTGTGAGTTGGCGCGAGGCGCGTCCGGCCACGATCGTGCTGGATTCGCTGCGCGTGGCGCTGTCGCCGCTGGAGCTGCGTTCGAACGGCAAGGGCGTGTTCGCGGTCGAGGCAGACGTGCCGCGTGACGGCGCCATCCGCGGTCTGCTTCGGCTGCAGGACTTTCCGGCGGGCGAAGTGAGTGCGCTGCTGGCCGGCACACCGCCGGCCAACGGCACCGTGACCGGTGAAGCCACTCTGGGTGGCACGCGCCAGGCGCCAACGATTGGCTGGAATGTGGTGGGCGCCGATCTGGGCATGGAGGGCACGGTGCTGCCGCTGGTGACGTCGCGCGGCAGCTACGCCGATCAGCGTCTTCGTGCCGAGGCCTTCGTACGCGACACCTTGGGCGGCGCGCTGCGTCTGGAGGGCACCCTCCCCATGGATCTGCGGCTCGCCAGCGTGGAGAAGCGCCTGCTGAGTGATGTGGTGGACGGCCATCTCGTGGCCGACAGTCTGCAGCTGGGGGCGCTCGCCCTGCGCCTCGATGGTGTGCGTGGTCTCCGCGGGACACTCACCGGAGAACTGGCGCTGGGCGGCACTTTCGAGGCGCCGAGTGCTCGAGGCACGATGCGGCTGCGTGACGGGTCTGCCACGCTGGAGGCGTTGGGCATCACGGCGCTGGACGGCGAGGCGTTGGTGCGCGCGGCCGGTGACTCGCTGGTTCTCGAGACCGTACGGGTGCGCAGCGGCGGTCCGCGCGACACGGTGGGCGTGGTGGGCAGCCTGCGCTTCCCGCCCAAGGATTCGGCGCTGGTGGATGTGCGCATCACGGCCAGCAATTTCGCGGCGTCGCGTCAGCGGGATGGCACGGACCTCGACCTGTCGGGTGACGTGCGCGTGTGGGGCAAGCTGCTGCATCCCCAGGTGAGCGGTCGACTGTTCGTGCCTCGGGCCAATCTGGTCATCGACCCCTTGGGCGCGCGGACCGCGCTCGATCTGTCGAGCGCGTCGGCACGCGCCCTGCTCGGTGCGGATGAGGTGCCGGTGGCGCAGTCGGCGGCGGCGTCGCTGGCCGCGCTGGGTGAGCAGCTCACGGTGAACGATGCGCGCGTTGAGCTGGGCAATGATGTGTGGGTGCAGACACCGGAAGCGCGCGTCAAGCTGAGCGGCGGGCTGGATGTGATGATGCGCGGGCAGGCGCTAGCGCTCGACGGCGAGATTCTGGCCAACCGCGGGCAGTACCGTCTCGATCTTGGTGTGGTGAGCCGCAGCTTCACGGTGGATTCGGGTCGCGTGCGCTTCTTCGCCAACTCGGACATCCCGCCCACGCTCGACATCTCGGCCACCAACACGGTGCGTGTGACCGGCAGCAACGACATTCCCGTTCGCGTGCACATCGGTGGCAATCTCGAGGAGCCGGTACTCACGCTCACGAGCACGGACCCGCTGTATGCCAGCGCACCCGAGTCGGAAATCATCTCGCTGCTGATCTTCGGGGCGCCGACTTTTGCCCTGGACGGTCAGAGCCAGAGCACGGTGCGTGCGGTGACCGGCGTGCTGCTGCCGTCGGTGGGCGGTGCCGTGGAGGGCGCGCTGCAGCGTATCCTGCCGGGCGGCTTCAACACCATTCAGGTCACCACCGCAGGCGGGCAGACTCAGGGCGAGCTGAACGCCATGACGCTGCTCGACAATCTGAGCATCTCGGCGGGCAAGCAGTTGGGTGAGCGCACGTTCCTGCGCATCAACACCGGTCTGTGTCGCGGCGCGGGTCAGGCCACTACCCGCGGGGGCTCACCGTGGATCGGTGTGGCCGCCGAGTACCGCCTTACCCGCACGCTCCAGGGGCAGGTGGGGGTCGATTCCCGCCCCGCGCCCCGCCACCGCCAACACCCCCGCCGTTGCCATCGTGAGCCGCGAGTACCCGCCCCACTTCGGCGGCGGTATCGGCACCTACGCGCGGCACATCGTGCCGGCGCTGGCCGAGGCGGG
>JACVCT010000015.1:0-15507 GCA_016741895.1 Gemmatimonadaceae bacterium
AGCAGCTCCCGTCCGCCGGGCGGGAGCAACTGCCCAGCACCGGCGTCACCCTGCATCGCCTGCTCGGCTATCAGCCCTGGAACGAGACCTTCCGCCATGATGCCAGTCATCCGCTGCCGCACGACGTGGTGATTGTCGACGAAGCCAGCATGGTGGATGTGCTCATGATGGACGCGCTGTTTCGTGCGGTGCGACCGGACGCGCGCATTGTGGTGCTCGGGGATCCCGACCAGCTGGCCAGTGTGGACACGGGATTTGTGCTGGGCGATGTCGTGCGCGCCGCGGGCGGGGCTACCGCGCGCGAGAGCGCAATGCGCGAGAGCGCCGTGCACGAGAGCGTTGCAGCATCCGACGCGTCGTTGTTGGCCGACGCGGTCGTGCGTTTGCGGCACTCCTGGCGCTTTGGCGCCCGCCCCGGTATCGGAGCGCTGGCCACGGCCATGCAGCACGGCGACTGGCCGGCGGTGTCCCGTGCCCTCGAGCCCGGGGCCCACGACGACATCAGCATGCAGGCGTGGGCGCCGTCCGCGGTCTGGCAGGCGGTGGGTCGCGCGCTGGATGACTACCTCGCCTGTCGCACGCCGGAGGACGCGCTGCAGGCGCTGTCACGCTTTCGGGTGCTGGCCGCCACGCGCGAGGGGCCGCGCGGTGTGCAGGGGCTCAATGCCCTCTTCGAACGGCAGTTGCAGCGCCTGGGGCGCGTGGCGAGCGGCTGGTACGATCATCGTCCCGTGCTCATCACCGCCAATGATCCATCCACGCAGCTGTTCAACGGTGATGTGGGCGTGACGCTGCGCGTGAACGGCGTGGTGGGTGTGCACTTTCTGCAGAGCGACGGCCGCCTTCGCAGTCTGCCGCCTTCGCGGCTGCCCTCGCACGAAACGGCGTGGGCCATGACCATCCACAAGTCGCAGGGCTCGGAGTTCGACACCGTCGTGATGGTGCTGCCCGATCAGGACTCCCCGCTGCTCACGCGGGAGCTGCTCTACACCGGCGTCACCCGGGCGCGACAGCAGGTGGTGCTGCTCGGCGAGCCGGCGCCGCTGCGCACCGGTGTGGAACGCAGCGTTGCGCGCAGCTCCGGCCTCGTGGATCGGCTGCTGGCGCCAGGGCCGGAGTAACCGCCAGCAACCCGGGTCGGGCAACTCGCTGGGGGCGCGGGCAGGGGCTAGCTTGTTGCAGTTCCTCTCCCTCCTCCACGATCCGCCGTGCCATGACGCCGAATCGCCCGCAGTCCTTCCTGCCGCCGGGAGCCGCGCGCTCCCTGATGGCGCTCGCCACTCTCACGCTGCTTGCCACGCCGGCCGCTGCGCAGTCCGACGCGTTCCTGCGGGTGCGCATCGATGAGGCCCGCAACCGGGCCCTGCTCGAAATCCCGCGTGCGCAGCTGAACGTGCCCTTCCTGCACCAGGTCACGCTGGCCACGGGTCTGGGCAACGGCAATCTCGATCGTGGCCAGACGGGGCCCAGCGGCATCGTGCGCCTCGAACGCCGCGGCAATCGGGTGCTCATGGTGCGCGACAACTACACGGCGCGCGCGCCGCGTGGTGACGCGGAGAATCAGCGCGCGGCCAGTGACGCCTTCCCGCGATCCATCGTGGCCTCGTTGCCCGTCGAGCGCGACACCAACGGCGTCATCACGGTCGATGCCTCGAGCGTGTTTCTCGGTGATGCCTACGGCGTGGCCGATGGCCTCAGGCAGGGTGGTGGCGCCGGCGGTACGGCCGCCGTGGCGCCGGGTGTCGGCAACTATCGCCTCGACGTGCAGCGCAGCTACCTCGATCCCGAGCGCACCAAGGCCTTCCCGCGCAATGTCGAAGTACATGCGGTGCTCACCTTCGTCACCGATCAGGCGCCGCGTGGTCGCGGTGGTGTTGCACCGGATGCACGCGCCATGACCTTCGAACAGCACCACTCGCTGGTGGTGCTGCCCGATACGGCCGGCTTCCGTCCGCGCGCCTACGATCCGCGCTTCGGCTACGGCGGCACGCAGTTCTTCGATCTCAGCAAGGGCTTCGACGGCGACTATCGCGGCGGCTTCATCAACCGCTGGCGTCTCGTGCCCAAGGATCCGGCGGCCTACGCGCGCGGTGAACTGGTGGAGCCAGTCACGCCCATCATCTACTACCTCGATCCGGGCATTCCGGCGCCCTATCGCGAGGCCTTCCGCGCCGGTGGCAACTGGTGGAGCAAGGTATTTGAGGGTGCGGGATTCAAGGACGCGTTCCGTGTGCTCGACCTGCCGGCCGGTGCCGACCCCATGGACGCGCGCTACAACATGCTCATGTGGGTGCATCGCACCGGCCCGGGCCCCAGCGTTGGGCCGAGCTACAGCGATCCGCGCACGGGCGAAATCATTCGCGCCGTCGTGCGCATGGACGCCTGGCGCTCGCTGGTGGACTACAACATCTGGGCGGGTACGGTGCCGGCATCTGGCGCAGCCGGCCCCAACGTGAGTGCCGAGGACTTTGCGATGGCGCGTCGTCGTCAGCACACGGCGCACGAGATCGGGCACACGCTGGGTCTGTCGCACAACTACATCGCGTCGGCGCAGAATCGCTCGAGCGTGATGGACTATCCCTTCCCGCTCATCCTGCCCGCGGCCAACGGAGGTCTGGACCTCAGGCAGGCGTACCGTGAGGGCCCCGGTGCCTGGGACTCGCTGGCCATCAATCTCGGCTACCACTGGTACGCCGACTCGGCGGCGGAGGCAGCCGGCCTCGCGGCCATCATGAAGGACGGCCTCGCGCGCAATGTGCGTTTCATCAACGACACCTACGCCAACGCCAATGGCTCCATGCCCTGGGTGACGCGCTGGGAAGAGGGCGCCACGCAGTTCGAGGCGGTGTCGCGTGGCCGCGCCGTGCGCCGCATCATGATGAACGCCTTCGACGAGCGCGCCATCAAGCCGGGCGAGCCCATGGCGCTGCTCAACATGCGTTTCGCGCACGTGTACCTGCATCATCGCTACTCGCTCGAAGGTCTTGCCAAGTATGTCGGCGGCATGGACTTCACCTTCGCGCTGCGCGGCGATGGCCAGACGCCCACCTCGCTCATTCCCGCGGCCGACCAGCGCAAGGCGCTCACGGCATCGCTCGATGCCATCGCGCCGGCCGAGCTTGTGGTGCCGGAGAAGGTCATCAAGCTCATCCCGCCGCCGCCGCCGGGCTTCAACACCGACCAGACCTGGATTGAGGGCAGCGGCGGCACGACCTTCGACGCCATCACGCTGGGCGGTGGACTGGCCACGGAGGTCATCGGCTATCTGCTCGACCGCGAGCGGGCCGCGCGACTCGTGCAGCAGGTGGCGCGCGACCCGCGCCAACTGTCGCTCGACGAGGTGCTCACGGCGGTGATGCAGCGGACCTGGCTGGCGGTGGAACCGTCGGCGGCCGCCGAGCGCGCCATGCTGCGTGCCTCGCAGCGTGCGGCGCTCGACATTGTCATGGACCTGGCCGGTGACACGCGGGCCATGCCCGACGTGCGCGCGGCGGCGGTCATGCATCTGCAGCGCCTGCAGACGCGCGTGGACAAGGACTTCTCCGCCGACGCGGCGCAGATGGCGCACATCGTGGCGGCGCGTCACGATCTCAAGCGCTTCTTCGAAGGGAACGATCAGCCGAACCTGCGTCCGCGCTATCCGGTGCTCACGCTGCCCTGGCCGTAAGCATCGTGTCCGCTCGTTCTTGAGCATTCGACCGGCATCGTCAACAGCTTACGCAGAGAACCACAAGCGAACCGCAGAGAACGCAGAGGCTCGTCATCAACACCTCAGCTCGTGCCCCGGACTGCGGTTGATCCGTGTGGTTTCCGTTCCATCCGTGTCATCCGCGTCAAGGCAGTGTGCTGCAGTCGACGGCTGTTCTCTGCGTTCTCTGCGGTTCTCTTGCTGTTCTCTGCGTGAGCTGTTGACGGTCCGTCGGCCAGTACGATGCGCGCAGAGAGGCCGCTCACTTGGCGGCCGCACTCCAAAAGCCCGGTCGCGGATGACACGGATTCGGCGGAAACCGCACGGATCTGCATCTCGAGCATTCTGCCGTTAGTTGTTTATTTATGCCGCGAATCGTTCTCAAAGAGTGATGAATCGAATTCACGGTGGGCATTGTACCGGGATTCCTATTGTTAACTCCATGGACAACAACACTTTCCCAACCCTAGATTAGGGAACTCCTACCGAAGCATGGGGTTTGTCATCTGCCGGGCACCGGTCCCGCAGGTGATCACCCGGAGCCCGTTCTCCAACAGGTGCGCGACCCATGATCCTCGATCCTACTGGCACGGCCCCCACGCGGGTGCTCGGTCACTCCGCGCGCAACTCGGCTCTCACGCTGCTGGCTGCCCTGACCGTGGCCAGCTTCACTGCCCTCGCCATGTTCCGGGCCACCCCGGTGCGCGTGACGGCCACCACGCGCGCCGTGGAGCATCAATTGCCCGAAGGCGTCATTCTGCGTCTCGAGCCCGGAAGCTCCGCGCAGATCGTTCGCGACTTTTCCTTGTGGTGGGGCAGCGAGGCCAAGCCCCGTCTCATCACCGTTCACCGTGGGCGCGGTGTGATTGCCTCGGCTGAGGGTGCCCGCCCGTTTGTTGTCGAAACGCGCGACGCCCAGGTGCATCTCGATGGCTCGGTGGTGGAAATCGACGCCACACAATCCGGTCGAACGACGCTGCGGGTGGAGCGGGGACGTGCCCTCGTGAATGCCAAGCAGGCGGGCAGCGGCGCCATGCAGAATTTCGATTCTCTGCAGGGCCAGAAGTCCACCATCATGGCCGGCGAGGGTGATCGGATCATAGCCACCGGCGGTGAACTCGAGACTGTCAGTTCGACATCGTCTCTCTGACGTTTCCGAAAGCCCGGCGGGTGCATGCAGAACGCGGCGGCCACATGACGTGGTCGCCGCGTTGCACATATGGGCTGTTGTCTTTTGGGCGGGTCAGCCGCTCACCGTCTCGCCAACCTCCGTCTCGCCGCTTGCCGTCTCGATGAAGCGCGTGGACATCAGCGCGTTGAGCGAACGGCCGTGCGGGTCCTGACGCGCACGAATGGCGTTGACCATTTCCAGTGCCGAGTGTGAAGCGGGCGGCAGCGCCGCGTCACTCTGACGCAGTGGCGTGACCCGCTCGCCCCAGCGCACGAGCAGCGCGCCATAGGTCAGCCCACCACCAAACCCAGGCATGAGTAGCAGACTGCCGGGCTTCACGCGGCCCTCTGCCATGGCATCAGCCAGTGCCACCGGCACCGTGGCCGCGCTCATGTTGCCATAGCGCTGCACGGTGAGCATGCAGCGTTCCATCGGCACGCCCGCATACTTGGCCACCGCTTCGATGATGCGCAGGTTGGCCTGGTGCGGCACCAGGAGGTCGATGTCGTCGGCCGTGACGCCGGCCTCCCGCATCACGCGCGCACAGGCTTCGCTCATGCCGTGCACGGCGCGCTTGAAGATTGCCTGGCCGTCGAAGTCCCACAGGGTGTCGCCGTAGTGCAGGTCGCCCTGCACGTAGCTGCATCCCATGCCGCGCACACGCAGCGTCTGGCGGGCTTCGGCGTCGCAGCCCAGCACTGTGCCAATCACACCGCCGGGTTCATCGCTCGCCTGCAGAACCACGGCTGCGGCGCCATCACCAAACAGCACGGCCACATTGCGGTTGCTCCAGTCCATGAACGGGCTGATGTACTCCACGCCAATCACCAGCGCGTTCTGCACCATGCCGCTCTGGATCATGGCCGTGGCACTGGCCAGTCCGTACAGAAAACTCGTGCAGGCCGTGTTCACGTCCATGGCGGCGGCGCGCGTGGCCTTGAGCGCGATCTGCACACCGGAGGCCGAGTTGGGCACCTGTTCGTCGGGCGAACAGCTGCCATACACGATGAGCTCGAGCGCGGCGGGGTCGAGATCCGCACAGGCCAGAGCGCGCCGGCTTGCCAGTGTGGCCATCTCGATGGCCGACACGTGCGAGATACGACGCTCCTTCATGCCGGTGCGCTGCACGATCCACTCGTCGGACGTGTCGAGGAAGGTGGACAGGTCCTGGTTGGTGAGCACAGCCGGTGGCAGGCCGTCGCCCCAGCCGGTGATATGCGCGTAGCGGGTCACGGGACGGGAGGGGAAGGGGAGGGACATCGGGGAACGAGCCGCCGCGCCGCGGCAGCTCGGATTGCCCGGATGACCAACTCTACGGCTGAGCCCCGGAAGCGACAAGGCAGCGGGAGCCGTCGGGTCCTGCGCCCGCCCGACGGCATGTCACCCGTTCGGTCAGTTCACGCGTTCAGTACCAGAGCCGGAGCCCCATGACCAGGCGCGTCTCCCCGACCTCACCACCGCCATCGCGCACGAGACGGGCCGTGCGCCCATACGGCCGCTCCCACACGATGCCCGCATAGGGGGCAAACTCACGGCGGACTTCATAACGCGCCCGCAGCCCGAACGAACTCTCGCTGAGGCCGCGCCCAACGCCGAACTCCAAGTCATCCTGGAGAGCAGCGGACGACTCGAGCCGGGGCTGCAGCACGAGACGCTGGGTGAGAAACAGGTCGTACGAGGCCGTGAGGTTGAGGGAGACACGGCCACGGCTGGTGACAAACAGTGATGGCTCCACCTCAAACCAGCCCGGCGCGAGGCCCTGCAGACCCAGCACGGCGCCGGTGCGCGAGATGCTGCGATTGCCGCTTCGTGCCACATCGCTGCGCACACCGATTTGCGCGTCCCACCAGGGCGAAATCATCTGGCCATACAGCAGCTGCACTTCACCGTGCGCGCCCTGACCCACGGTGGGCACCGCACCATCCAGCTTGAACCACAAGCGGCGACTGGCCCCGCCCGTCCATCCCACGATGTCGAACAGCACCGGACGATTACCGGCGGCGGCGTCATGTTCGAGCACCTCCGACAGCACGAAGGTTTCGCGGGTCCAGGCCATGTCGTGTGCACCATGCGCGGCGGTGTCGCGCGCCACCGGTGCCCCGCCCTGCGCCGCAAGCCTCGCAGCAGGCAGCAGGGCCAGGGTCGCAAGCACCACGAGTCGGCGCAATCGCTTAGCGCGCATCGGTCGCTCCGGGCGCGTGATGTTCGTGATGCGCGTGCGCGTGCGCGTGATGCGCGTGCGCGTCGGCCGGAAGCACGCGGAACTCGCGGAACATGCCGACTTCCATGTGATACAGCACATGACAGTGAAACGCCCAGCGGCCCACGGCGTCTGCGGTCACGAGCAGCGACACGCGCTCTGCCGGCTTCACGTTGATGGTGTGAATGCGCGGGCTGCGGTTGCCGTGGCCGTTCTCCAGTTCCATCCACAGACCATGCAGGTGCATGGGATGGTTCATCATGGTGTCGTTCACCATGGTGAGACGAACGCGCTCGCCCTGACGCAGCGTGATGGGCTCGGCCTCATTGTACGGCACGCCATCGAGACCCCAGGTGAAGCGCTCCATGTTGCCGGTGAGGTGCAGCTCGATCTCGCGCTCGGGTTCTCGGAACTCCGGCCAGGGCGCTGGTGCCTTGAGATCGGTATAACACAGCACGCGGCGACCATCGTTGCCGAGGCCGGGGCCGGGTTCCGCCAGTCGGCTCTTGGTGGACATGGGGACCATGGCATTCTCCGGGCCATGGTTGCGCGGCGCATGTGGTGTTTCCGCTTCAATGCTGCCGGCTGCGCGAAGTGTTGACGCCGGCGCAGTGGCTGGCATGGCGTGCCCCGCGTGCGGATCGGCGGCGGCGGCCTTTGCCGGTGGGGTGCCATGCCCCATGGCGGCATGATCGACGACGGCCGCGCTGTCTGTCTTGGCCGGCGCTGTGCCGTGGCCCATGGCCGCATGATCCATGGCGCCATGGTCCATGCGGCCATGATCCATGCCCATGTCCACCATGCCAAGGATGGGCCGCTTGCGCCGTGCCGGCAGCTCGGCCGTCATGCCTTCGCGCGGCGCCAGCGTGGCCGCGGTAAAGCCGCTGCGGTCCATCGTTTCGGCGTACAGCGTGTACGCCTTGTCCTCGGGCAGGGTAACGATGACATCGTAGGTCTCGGCCATGCCGATGCGGAACTCCTCGATGTCCACCGGCTCCACCGGCTGACCACTCACTTCAACCAGCGTCATGCTGACGCCCGGGATGCGCACGTCGTAGAACGTGCCCGCCGCGGCGTTGACGAAACGCAGCCGCACGCGCTCGCCCGGTGTGAACTGGCCGTGCCATGGCGCTTCGGCAACGCGGCCGTTGAGCAAGTACGAGTAGGTCGCGCCCGTGACATCGGCAATGTCCGTGGGGTTCATGCGCATGCCGGCCCACATGAAGCGGTCGCGCACCGTGGCGCCGAACCCATCACGCGCCACATCGCGGAAGAAGTCCGCCACCGTGCGCCGCTGATAGTTGTAGGCGTCCGGCTGCTTCTTGAGGCGCGACAGCACGCGCCGCGGATTCTCGAAGGTCCAGTCGGACAGCACGATCATGTGCTGACGATCAAAGGCCGCCGCCGTGGTGTCCTCGGGTTCGATGACGATGGACCCGTAGTGCCCCAATTGCTCCTGCAGGCCGGAATGGCTGTGAAACCAGTAAGTGCCGGACTGCCGGATGTCGAAGCGATACTCAAACGTTTCGCCGGGCCGAATGCCCGGGAAACTGAGCCCGGGCACGCCATCCATGTCCGTCGGCAGGATGATGCCGTGCCAGTGAATGGAGGTGTCTTCGCGCAGCGTGTTGTGCACACGGAGGACGGCCGTCTCTCCTTCACGGAAGCGCAGCACCGGACCCGGCACCGTCCCGTTGATGGTGACCGTGCGCGCGCTGCGTCCGTCGATGCGCAGCGTGGTCTCGGCGATGGTGAGGTCGTACGTGCGCACGCCGTTTGGTGCTGGCGGCAGAGGGCCAAGTCCCGGCTCGAGCGCCGCCGCCGGCGCACTGGCATGCAGCGTCCGGGGCAGCACGGCGCCGGCACCCGCTGCGGCAGCGGTGCCCAGCGCGGCGCCCATAAAGCGGCGGCGGGAGACAGGATGGTGGAGTATCGGTTCAGGCACGGAATGACTCGGTCAGGGGCCACCGGCAACGAATGAACGTTGCCTTGCGGGTTGAACTTTACACACTGTAAAGTATCCAGGTCCCCAAAAAGTTCACTCCCCTTTTCCGAGCTGCTCCATGCCGCGTCGTCTCTGCACCGCATTGCTGGTCCTGGCCGTGGCCGCCGTGCCGACCGAACCCGCAGCCGCCCAGGCGGCCGGGCATGCGGGGCACGCGGGTCATGCGCCGACCGCGTCTCCACAGGCCACCCCGGAGGTCGCGGCGGTTACGCAGGCCATTCGGGCGCTGTTTGCTGCCGCTGAGAAAGGCGATTTGGCGGCGCTCGACAGCATGTACGCCGGCGACAGCCTCATCGTCATGGAAGGCGCGGGCATCAATCGGGGCTGGACCGACTACCGCGACCACCATCTCGCCCCCGAGCTCAAGGAGTTCCGCAACTTCCGCTACCGTCCGTTCGAGATCGAGGCGCGGGTGTCGGGGACGATGGCCTGGGCCAATTTCCGCTATGCCCTCATGGCCGACCTGCCCGATCGCAAGGTGGACGCCGTGGGTCGCGGCACCGCCATTCTCGAGCGCCGGGGCAATCGCTGGATCGTGCGGCTGACGCATACGGCCAGTCGGGCTCGTCGCGCCGGCGATCCCCCCATGCCGTGATGCGCGCACGTTGCCCGTTCACCACGTGATCCGGTAGACTGCAATATGCCCCCGCGAAAGACATCCATCCCTTCAGCGGCTTCGCCCCGTCTGCCTGGACAGGTCCGGTTGTCGGGGCAGGGCGTGGGTACGGTGCTCGGCGAACTCGAGTCGCGACTCATGCGCCTGTGCTGGGATGCGGAGCAGCCGCTCACCGCCCGTGAAATTCACGAGCAGTTGCGCAGCGAACATCCCGTCTCGCCGCTCACGAGCACCACGGTGCTCAACCGCCTAGTGACGAAGGGATTTCTGTCGCGCGAACGGGTCGACGGCCTGCTGCGCTACCAACCGCAGATCGACGAGTCCGCGTTTGTGGCGCGCGCCTCGCGGCATGCCGTAGAGGGCATCCTGTCTCTCGGCGCGGAAGCCGTCACGGCATCCATTGTTGACGTGCTCGCCGAGCGTGATCCGGCCCAGCTGCAGGAACTGGCGCGGCTCATTCAGCGCCGGCTGGGCGAACGCGAGGATTGAGTGGCATGACGACGGTGCGTCCGCCGGTCATCCGCCGCGAAGAGCAGCGCCGACGCGTGCTGCTGTTTGCCATCGTTGCCGCGCTGCTGCTCGGCATCGCACCAGTCATCGGTCATCACGCGATTGGAGCCGTGCCCTGGCTCTCGGCCGAGCAGCATCACCTGGCCATGCTCTGTCTGGTGGCGTTGCACCTGCTTCTCGAGCCGGTGCATGACGTGGCGCACTGGCTGCTCTACGCGGGCATCGGATACGCCGTGTTGGAGCGGGGGCGGGTGATGTGGCGTCACGCGCGCGCCATGCGTGAGTTGCCGGTGGCACGCGTCAGTCCGTTGTCGCCTCTGGGTATTGCGGCGGCGCGCGCCGGCCTTGCGGTGTCCCGTGTGCGCGCGGTGAACGGTCTGCCCATGCCCGCGTTCACCACGGGCTGGCTTGCGCCGCGTGTGGTGGTGGCCGCCGACTTGCCGGAGCGGCTCTCGGCTGACGAACTCGCGGCCGTGCTCGCACACGAGGCGGCTCACGTGCGTCGGCGCGATCCGCTGCGACTTTTTGCGCTGCGCGCGCTGGCGTCGCTGCTGTTCTGGTTGCCGGTGCTGCGACGTGTTGCGGCCGATCTCGAGGACGAGGTGGAAATCATGGCCGATGACGCGGTGCCGGGTGCGCTGGCGTTGCCGCTCGCCTCGGCGGTGCTCAAGCTGGGTGCCGGCGAGCAGGCGCTGGCCGGCACGGTGGGGTTTCAGCGTGCCGACCTGCTGCCGCGGCGCATCCGTCGTCTGGCGGGTGAGGATGTGGCCGCCACCACGCACACGTCGACGCGCTCACTGCTGGGTGCCGTCGCGGCGCTGGCCCTCGTGTGGAGCTCCGGTGTGATGGTGCTGCATCCGCTCGCGGACACTCACGCCACCACACATACGCATGCCGGGCATGACACAACGCACGACCCGGCCCACTGCGATCACCCGCGTGAGGCGCCGTTCGCCCACCTGTTCTGCCGCAGTGTCTGGCTGGGTGCACCGTCGCCTGAAGACGGCGCCTGCACCCACAGCTGAGCACAGGCGCCCTTACTGCTCCACGGCCGTCTTGAGCTGCGCGAGGCCCTTCTCGAAGTCGGGCCCCACCATCTTCTCCATGCTCACGAAGGTGGTCATGAGCTTGCTGAGATAGTTGCTCTTGCCCGACATCGTCCAACTCACGTCGGTGCCGCTGCCATTGGGCGTGAGCGCGAAGGTGGTGATGTTGTTGGCTTCCATGGGCTCCAGGAAGTCCAGCGCAATCACCACCTTCGAAGCCGGCGTGGACTCGGTGATGGTCATGCGCCCCGATCCCACCGCGCTGTTGCCCTTCCACTCGTACACGCTGCCCACGCCGGAGGGCGGACCACCGTAGGTGGTGGTCATGTCCGGATCGAGTTTGGCCCAGGGCGACCAGGCCTCCCAGCGGTGGAAGTCGTTGATGTGGGCAAACACCGAATCCGGTGCGGCATTGATGGTGGTGCGCCGCTCGAGTGAGAACTCGTCGGGCTGGAAGGCGGCAATGACGAGGATGGCGGCCAGCAGGATGGCAACGCCGAGCAGGATCTTTTTGAGCATGGGGACTCCGGCGCGGTAGGTGGGAACTGGGGTGGGGAGAATGTAGTGCACGGATGCTGCGCTGTGCTTATCCGGCTGCCAGATTCGAGCATGTTGCCGTGGAAACGCAATTCGTCCCACCCTCGGAAGAGGATCGCAATGCCGCGTTGTACTCTGTGCTGTCTGGTGGCCCTGGTACTGTCAGGACAGCTGATGCCGGCCGCGTCGGCGTCCGCGCAAGCACCCACCTACCTGCGGGGGGCACCCTACCTCGACACCACGCGTAGCGTCGATGCGCGGGTGCAGGACCTGCTGGCGCGCATGGGGCCACTGGAGAAGTTCCATCAGCTGTACATGACCCCCGGCAATCTGGACAATCCTGCGCATGACTACAGCGCAGGCAGCTTCGGTCTTCAGGTGAGTGTGCGTCCTGCGGTACCAGCGCAGCAGGCGGCCCGTGCGCACGCGGCGCATCTCGACAGCATGCAGCAATGGTTTCGCCATCGCACACGACTGGGCATTCCTGCGCTGTTCTTTGACGAGGCGCTGCATGGGCTCATGCGTGAAGGGGCAACGGCCTTTCCGCAGGCCATTGGTCTCGCCGCGACGTTCGACACGGCACTCGTGGCGCGTGTGCACGAAGCGGCGGCCCGCGAAACGCGGAGTCGCGGCATTCGCATGGTGCTGTCGCCGGTGGTCAACATCGCCACGGATGTGCGTTGGGGCCGCACCGAGGAAACATTCGGTGAAGACCCGTGGCTGGTGTCGGCCATGGGCCGCGCGCATGTCCGCGCCTTCGAGCAGGCCGGCATCGTGGCGACGCCCAAGCATTTCGTGGCCAACGTGGGAGCCGGCGGACGTGACAGCTATCCGGTGGATGTGAGTCTGCGCGAGCTCACCGAACGCCACTTCCCGCCATTCCTCTCCGCCATACGCGACGCCGGCGCGCGCAGTGTGATGACGGCGTACAACAGCGTGGACGGCGACCCGGCCACCCAGAGTCGCTTTCTGTTGACGACCGTGCTGCGGGATCAGTGGAAATTCCCGGGCTTTGTCATTTCCGATGCGGCGGCCACGGGCGGCGCCGTGGTGCTGCATCGCACCGAACGCAACACGCCAGACGCGGCGGTGCACGCGTGGACGTCCGGGCTTGATGTGGTGTTTCAGAGCACGTACGAGCAAATGCGTCCGTACTGGCGCGCCATCGAGCAGGGCATGTTGCCATATTCGGTCATCGACAGTGCCGTGGCCCGCGTACTGCGCGTGAAGTTTGCCCTGGGCCTGTTTGACGACACGCGTATTGTGCCGGACAGCGCGGCCTACTGGAACGGACATGCGACGCACCGGGCACTGGCGCGTGAGGCGGCGGCTGCGTCCATCGTGCTGCTGCACAACACGCCGCGACGCGTAGGTGGCCGCGAGCAAAAACGTGCACGCGCAGTTGGTCCGTCCTCGCCGGTGCTGCCCTTCGCCGCCGGTCTGCGCCGCGTGGCGCTCATTGGCCCCGATGCCGATTCCGTGCGCCTTGGCGGCTACAGTGGGCCCGGCCTGGCGCCGGTCAGTCTGCGTGCGGCGCTCGCGGCGCGCCGCGGCATTGCGCTGCGGTATGCGCGCGGACCGGGACGTGACGTGCGAGGTCTCACCGTGGTGCCCTCATCGGCTCTCTCCCACGGCAGCGCTCCCGGCCTGTCGGCGCAGTACTGGGACAACCCTGATCTCGCCGGTTCACCAGCACTCTCGCGCGTGGATGAAGCGCTCGACTTCACGTGGACGCTGACGTCACCGGGCGCCGGATTGCCCTACGACCATTACAGCGCACGATGGACGGGTATGCTCACGGTGCCCAAAGGTGGCACACGCGCGCTTGCCATCGAGGGAGCCGACGGCGTGCGGATCTGGGTGGATGATGTGCTGGTGCTGGATCGCTGGGCCAAGCGCAGCGCCGGCGTGTGGCGGGCGCCGGTTTCGCTGGCCGCGGGCGCGCACAGGCTCCGGGTGGAGTTTCACGAACGGCGCGGCAACGTAAAGCTCAAGTTGCTCTGGGACGTGGGCACGCCCCAGCCGGTGGAGCGAGAGATTGCCGAGGCCGTGTCGGCTGCGCGCGCCAGCGAAGTGGCGGTGGTGGTGGTCGGCATCGAGGAAGGCGAGTTCCGTGATCGCTCGGTGTTGGCGTTGCCGGGCGCGCAGGAGCGACTCATTGCGGCGGTGGCCGCGACGGGTGTGCCGATGGTTGTGGTAATCGTGGGGGGAAGCGCCGTCACCATGCCCTGGCTCGACCGCGTGGACGCCGTGCTCATGGCCTGGTATCCCGGTGAGGAGGGCGGCCACGCACTGGCCGATGTGCTGTTCGGCGACGTGAACCCTTCCGGTCGACTGCCCATCTCGTTTCCGCAGCGCGAGGGGCAGTTGCCGCTGACCTATGACCACAAACCCACCGGGCGTGGTGACGACTACCTCGACGGCAGTGGGGCACCGCTGTTTCCGTTTGGGCATGGGTTGTCGTACACCACGTTCTCGATGGATTCCCTGAGCATCCTCTCGGCTAGCTCCTTTGGCGCTCCAGCCAATGCACCGCCGCCAATTCAGATTCGTGTGCGTGTCACCAACACCGGCGCGCGCGCCGGACACGAGGTCGTGCAGCTGTACGTGCGCGCTCAGCGCGCGCCTATCGCGCAGCCCGTCATTTCCCTCAAGAGTGTCTCGCGGGTCTTTCTGCAGCCCGGAGAATCGCGCTGGGTGGAGTTCAAAATGTACGAACGCGATTTCACCTTCCTGAACCGCGACCTGCAATGGGCCGAATCCTTCGATTCGAGTCAACTCATGATCGGCGCGTCGTCAGTAGACATTCGACTCTGGAGGAGTCGGTGAACTTACCACCAGTCGAGCGGGCGGGCACCATCACCAATCGCCGCGTGTTCCTGCAGCGGACAGCCGCGATGGCTCTCATGCCCGCGTTGCTGCCGACGTTGCGCTCGGGTTTGTGGCATGAGCCAAGCCGGTACGCACAACCTGCACGTCGTCCCCGTCCCACCCGCGCGCAACTCGACTGGCAGCGCGACGAGCTCGCGCTGTTCTGCCACTTCGGTGTCAACACCTTCAGCAATCGTGAGTGGGGTGACGGACGCGAGGATCCGTCCATCTTCAATCCCACCGCGCTGGACTGCCGCGAGTGGACACGCGCGGCCAAGGCCTGCGGTGCCAAGGCACTCATTCTCACAGCCAAGCATCACGACGGCTTCTGCCTTTGGCCAACCGCCACCACGAATCACTCGGTCAAGTCCAGTCCGTTTCGCAACGGCACCGGTGATCTCGTGCGCGAGTTCGTGGACGCCTGCCGCGCCGATGGCCTGCGCCCCGGCCTCTATCTTTCGCCCTGGGACCGCAATCATCCGGCCTATGGCGATTCGCCGCGCTACAACGACGTGTATCGTGCCCAGCTCACCGAGCTGCTCACACGATACGGCAGCATTCACGAAGTGTGGTTCGATGGCGCCAATGGTGAAGGCCCCAACGGCAAGCGCCAGCAGTACGACTGGCCGGCCACCTGGTCGCTGGTGCGCCGTCTGCAGCCCAACGCGGTCATGTTCTCCGACGCCGGGCCCGATGTGCGTTGGATTGGCAACGAACGCGGAGTGGCGGGCGAGACCAACTGGAGTACGGTGCGTCCGGAGATCGTGCCGGTGCCCGGGCCTCGGGGGGGCGAAGTCCTGCGCTCCGCGTACCAGAGGCGCCCTCGCCGCGCGGGTGCGGGGCGCCGCCGAACGAGCGCGGAG
>JACVCT010000015.1:15517-31021 GCA_016741895.1 Gemmatimonadaceae bacterium
GGTGACCGGGCCGGCACGGTGTGGCGTCCCGGCGAAACCGATGTGAGCATCCGCCCCGGCTGGTTCTGGCATCCCGCCGAGGACGAAAAAGTGCGCTCGGCGGAGAATCTCGAACAACTGTGGTTCACCAGCGTGGGACGCAACAGCAAGCTGCTGCTCAACGTGCCGCCCACCACGTCGGGGCGCTTTCATGACACTGACGTGGCCAACCTGCGCCGCATGCGCGAGCGCCTCGATACCCGCTTCGCAGATCAGGTCACACACAGTGCGCGGCGCCGCTTTGAGGTGCTGAGTGACACATCAGCCACGCTCACCCTGAGCCTGCCACGCCCGGTGGCGATCGGCGCGGTGGACTTGCGGGAGGACATTGCACAGGGGCAGCGGGTGGCGGCCTTTGTGCTCGAGGGACAAACGGTAGGAGGCTGGCAAACACTCGTGGCTGGCACGACCATCGGCTACCGTCGGGCGGAACCGCTGCCGCCTGTCACCGTGTCGGCCCTGCGGCTGCGCATCACCGACGCCGTGGAGCGGCCGCGTGAGGTGTCCGTGGCGGCCTTCGGGCCGAGCTGAGCGCAGGGCTTTGGCCACCCTGACGGAGGCAAAGGGGCGCACTATATTTCATGAAGTGCACACCACGGTGCTCTCGGCCCCGTCCGACGCGGGAGCGGCCGCTCCATTTCCCCCACCCATCCGGACATGCTGGAAAAAATCGGTTGGTTGGGTGTCGGCCTTTCGCTCGGCTTTCTTATCTGGTCGGTGGCGCTGTATGTGCGCACGCGCCGTCTGGGTGATGTGCCCCCCGCGTATCAACCCGGCGCCATTTCCAACAGCCTGGCGCTCTGCCTGATTTTCTTCGGGCTCGCGGTGGAGTTGCCGCCGCGCTGGTCGGTGGTGCAAGTAGGCACGGCGCTCATTCTTGCGGTGGTGAGTGTGCTGCCCACACTGCGCAACATGCGTCGGCGCACGGCGACCCTGGCGTGAGTGCAGCACGTGGCGCGGCAGGCTGGAGATAGACAACGGGCCGCTCATCGTCGTGATGAGCGGCCCGTTTTACGTTCGCCTCCCTCGTCAATGCATTGGGGACATTGGGTCCTGATGTCAGCGCAGCGTGAGACGACGGCGGCGTGCGGCGAGCGTGAGACCAGCCAATCCGATCAGCGCCAGTGAAACGCTCGCGGGCTCCGGTACCGTGCGCACGACAATTTCGAACTGCAGTTGCGGTGCACTGAAGTCCGTGCCGCTCTGCCACGCCACGTCGCAAGTCTTGAGGAAACATTCCGTGTCATCACCGCTGTCGAGGAAGACGGATGTTCCACCAAGTCCGGATTCGTCGGACAGCCCCACAGCCGCAAAGGCAAAATCCGGGTTCTGGACGAAGAGTCCCGAGGCCGAAAGAAAGGCCACGTAGCTGCTGCCCGAGGTCAGCATCAAAGAACCGGGGGCAAACGTGAACTGCTGCTGATTGCTGGTGGGGCCCGACGTGATGTCGCTGCTGTAAAGCACAGGGCCGACTGACGCGCTCCCGTCCCAAGCCATGATGTAGGCCCGGAAGCGCAGTTGGTCTGCATCGACTGTATTGGCGTCAGGGGATGGGGCTTCGTTGCCGAGCCAGAAGCTGAACGCACTCAGTTGCCCGTCGACGGCGGCGGTGAAGGTCTGTCCGACCGTGGCATACAGCGGTACACCGAATCCGTACAGCGGGACGTCGTTTCCGGCCTGACCAAAGACCTGAGCCGACGCGTCGATTGGTGTGACAAGGGGGAGTGCGGCCGCCAGCGCGAGGCTTGCAAGCAGTGAACGCACGCGCGATGCAAATGAGGGAGTCATGGCGAGTGTCAGTTGACGGTGACAGAGTACGTGGCCGTTCCCACTCCGCCGTCACGATCGGTGACAGTCACGGTGATGAGATAGCTGCCGGGAGCGGCGTAGGTCTTGCTGCGATTGAGTGGCGCACTGGGTACGACCAGCGAGGAGAACTGCGTGATGGCGGAGCCGTCGCCCCAGTTGATGCGCACGGTGTACGGCGCGTCGCGCGTACCGGCGTCAGTGAAGCGCACACCAAACAGCGCGCTTTGTCCGGACGTCCAGGTAGCTGGTGGCACCAGCGTGACCACGGGCGCACTGTTGGCGATGCTGGCAACCCCCGTGCTGGTGTGTGAAGCGCCAAACTGGTCGCTCACCGTGAGAGAAACGGTGTACGTCCCATTCTGCACAAACACCTTGGACGGCGAGACGGCGGTGGATGTGGTCCCGTCGCCGAACTGCCAGAAGTAGCTGAGCGTTGCGCCTGCATCCGGATCAAACGAGCCGGAGGACGAGAAGCTCAGTGCTGCGCCTTCGACACCAGTCCACGGCCCGTTGACCACGGCCGTCGGGAATCGATTGCCGCGCTCGAGCTGTGTTTCGATTTCATCGGGCAGGAGCGCGAGCAGATCGTAACCGCTGAGCGCCTCCACGGCGTCGACGGTGGTCGCGTACTGCTCCCAACCGCCGGTCACATCGGGGTCGTTACGCATGATCACCGCGTACACCTGCGCGTTGTTGCGGTCCGTCACGTCAGCCAGGCCCTGATCGCGAGGCAGTACGACCGCTACCTTCCACACATGCGAGGGGATGGTGATCTTGCCTTCGTTCTTGACCGTGCCCTTGCTGCCGGTGGCGCCAGTCACGATGTATACCTCGCGATTGCCAAGGCGGGCGAAGTCGCCGATGAAGTTCTCGAACAGCGCCCACGGTCCCTGATTCACCGCCGCCGCCTGCGGAATGATGTTGGTGAACAGGAAGCTGCGCGCGTTGTCGAGCGCACCACTGGTACGGTCGAAGGAGCGCGCCAAGTGGCCACGATCGATGCCGTAGCCCGCAATGTCACCGGCGCCAGTGTAGTCGGCCGTGGTGTAACGAGGGAAGCTCGCCGGCAGCTCAGGGTCGAACGTGAAGCAGTCGCAGCGATCGGAGCTACCGAAGTGCGTCGCTTCGAGGTTGTAACTCACCCAATTGGGAATGCCGCGCTGCGGGTTCCACGAGCTCGTGAACTCGGTGCGACGCAGAATGAAGTCATCCTCCGGCGTGGCATCCACCGGATCACCGAAGGCCGTGTTGCCCACGTATGATGCAGTCGGACTGGCTGTGGCCACGGTGGTGGCGAGGGTGATCGTGCGAATGGCGCCCAACGCCTCGGCCTGCACAGTCACGGTGCCACTGGCCAGCGCGGTGATCACGCCGCGGTCGTCGATGGTGGCAGTACCGACCGGTGTCACGCTCCACGTGACGGGTGTGTTCACCACCGCGTTGCTGGCATCTCGTACTGTGGCGAACAGCTGATCCTGATAGCCAACCGGCAGAGCCGGGTCACTGCTGCTGCGACCAAAGACGCTGATAGTGTAGGCACCACCCGGCGCAGGGTCGGTCGCGCAACTGCCAAAAGCCGACGTGGCCGAACGCCACGCCGTGCCGTCCACGTTGCGCTGCAGCGACAATCCGATGGGGGCGCCGTCCTGCGCAACACCGATGTTGACAGACGTGAGGCCAGCCGCGGGACCATTGCTGGCGGTGAACACACCTTCGTAGGAGATGAACTCCACCACCTGGCCGCTGGCGTTCACCAACGCGATGCCGTCGGGTTCAGTGTTCGTACCCGTGCCGCCGTTCTGGATGCCACTCACCGCCTCCACAACCACGCCGCGGTCGCCACAAGTGGCCGGGATGACTCCCGTCAGCGCACGGGTGAGGTACGACGCACCACCATTGCCGTTGTAGAACACCAGGCTCCAACCCGAGAGGTTTGTGCCCGCCGGTCCCTCCACTTCCACGCGCTCGTCGACATCTGTGCCGACGTTGTCATAGTGGAGTTCAGTAATACGCACAGCTCCGCCGCTTGGCGGTGGTGGTGTGACAACCGAAATGTTGGCGCTGGCCGAGGCACCGCTTGCAGCCGTAGCGGAAATGGTCGCCGTACCCTCGGCGAGCGCCGTGACCACTCCGCTCACCGATACGCTGGCAACCGCTTCATTGGTTGAGTTCCATGTCAGTGGCGCGCCGACAATCACCACATTGTCCGCGTCCCGCGCAGTGGCGGTGAGGGTCAGCGTACCGCCCGGAGCCAGCTCGGCTTCGCTGGGCGAGACCTGCACGTTGGCCACAACTGCTGGGGGGGGTGTTTCACCCGCATCGTTGCAACTGCCGAAGGTGTTCGCCTTGGGTGCTTCCCACGTGCCGGCAGCCGTACGCTGAATCGAATGACCAACCGGTGTGTTGGTAGTCTCCACCTGGCCAACGTCTACCGACGTCATTCCTGCTGCTACCGCCGCATTGGCGGCAACGGTAAAGGTGCCTTCGTAGGACAGCAACTCCACCACGGTGCCCTGGGCATTGACGAGAGCAAAGCCGTCGTTGCCACCGTTCTGCAGACCGTCCGTTGCATAAGACAGCACCACCACGCCCCGGTCGCCACAGGTGGCGGGAATGATCGTGCCGCTCGGGAACGGAACGGCGCTGATGGCCGAAGACGCTGCGAGGCCCGGTGTGGTGTAGATCGTGGCCGCCGAAGGGGCCGACCCGTTGAAGCGGACGATGCTCCAGCCGGCCAGATCAGTACCGACCGGGCCGCTGATCTCGATCGCTTCGCCGACGTCTGTGCCGACATTGTCGTAGTGGAACTCACTGATGCGCACTACTGGCAGCACAGCGCCGTTGAAACGTGGTGTGGTGACGACGGTTGGCGCGACGGGAGTGCGATCGACGCAGGCCGCCAATGTGGCCGAGAGACCGCACAGGATCAGCGCTGCACCGCGCCGGAACAGAGCAGACATGATTTGGAGGGCGAAAGTAAGTGGAAGGAACATCCCAATACAAACTCACAAATCGTCACATTCATCGCATCCGAAATTGACTCGTGGGTGGTCACGATCGGGCAACGCGCAGGTGACGGTGACCGCGTGGTCACCAACGTCGATGCCCCCGGCCGCGCATGGCGGCCGGGGGCGTGACGGCGAAACGTGGTGGCGTCAGCGCTGCGAGCGACGACGGCGGGCGTTGTGCAGCAGCAACGCTGCACCAGGCGCCAGCAACCACACACTCGCCGGCTCCGGCACACGCGTTGCACCCTCCGCCAATACCAGATCGTTGGCGGTGGCAAACACCAGATCGGGACTGCTCATGCTCACGAACAGCGTCGCCAACTGGTGGTCGAACAGCAGGCCAAAGAAGGCCGTGGGCGACGCCTGATTCAGCGTCGTCTGATAGACCTTGCCCTGCACGTCCTCTGCGCGCAGATGGACGGGGGCATTTACAGCCGTGCCGCCAAAGTCGGTACCGAAGAAGAACCCGCCAATGCCACGGACGGAGCCGCCGAATCCGCTGAACAGGATGCCGGTACCAGCGGTTTCTTCGGACAGCCACAGATCGCTGCTGCCGGGTGTGGCTTCGAGCGAGAAGAACAGATTGAGGGGCGCCGCTGCCGCTGCTGCCGCGTAGCCGTACCCACCGGCAAGCCGGGCCACCGGACCCTCGACTTCCTGATCGAGGTCATCAAAGGTGTCGATGCCGTAGGGCCCCACCGCACCAAGGAAGCTGGCAAAATCGGTAAAGATGGTCTGTGCCGAGGCCGCAGACGGCAGTGCAGCAGCGGTAACGACAACGGCAGTCGCCATCGACACGGCGCGACGGAAGGTGAGCCACATCGTCAGACTCCGGAAACGTGAGAGAATGGTCATGGTGTGTTGTTTGCTCAGAATGGGGAGCAGGTCACGGTGCCCTGACGCAGCGCGAACCCGGAGAGCTGATTGTCATCCGCCCACAGTGCAGGGCGAACACCGTTCACGCAAGCTGACAGCGGCGCGAAGGTGAAGCCTTCGTTGTTGGTGTTGGGCATGCCTGTTGGGCGCTCGAAGCGCTCACGCAGCACGAACTGACCGCGCGTGACCGATCCGGCCTGCGTATCGATGCGATGCACGGCGCTACGCCCCTGACAGGTGTCGTCGCAGATCACCCACAACTGGCCCAGCTCTTCGTCGAACGTGAGGTCCATCGCGCCCGGGTAGCCACCGGCAAACGATGCCACGCGCGTGAAGCTGCCATTCACGTGGTCGAGTGCAAACGCATGCACCATACCGGTGCCTTCCACCGCCACCAGAAAGAGACCGCCCTGATGATTGGGGTAGTCGGCAGGCGTGTAGGCGCGTCCCTTGCTCTCGTCGAGGAACCCACGCGCGGTCAGATACGCATCGGGCACGAACGTGATGCCTTCGAGGCCAAGATTTGCGCCCACTGCAGGTAACACACTCGTCAGGTTCCACTCGTGTGTGGCTACCAACGTGGCACCGTTCTCCACCGATACGTCGTAGCGCAAAATGCTCAGGCGACTCACGTTGCTGACGCTGTTGTTGCGCTCGGCCGACACGTAGATGGCCGAACCGCGCGCCACCACCCCTTCGGCATCGACGTCGCCCGTGCCATCGGGATAACGCAGCGCCTTGCCGTTGCTCCACAGGCGTGAAGCGCGCGGTGTCCACACGCCATTCACGTTGGTGAGGCGGTACAGTGTGCCCGGCCCATTCTTGACGGCCCACACCACACCGGTCGGCACTCCAGACACACTCTGGAAGGACAGACCACTCATGTTGCTGCCGAAGGTATTGGCGGCGTCCACGGTGCTGACCGTGGAGCCGCCGGGCCACGCGAGAAACGACAGCGGGGTACCGCACACGTTGGCCGCACCGCGCGTGGACACCGTGGTGGCGGAGAAGGCGCCCGTACCATCCGGGCAGCGGCCGTAGGTGAGTGGTGCGTGCGTCGACCAGGCATAGCTGTCCACCAGAGTTACGCCACCTGGGGCAAACAGGCGTGCCTGATCCGCACCACCGAGCCCGAAGCCGAACTGACTCTCGAGCAACACCAGATAGCCGTTGGCTGGAATCACCGTCCCGGCTGGCAGCGTGTAGCCGCGCGTGTTGTCATCGTCGCGAAATACGTAGCCGGAGAGATCGACCGGCTGCGCCGAGGTGTTGAAGAGCTCTACCCAATCGCCGACCGGATCGGCGTTGCTCTCCACTTCGTTGATCTTGACTGCTGCGGTCGGCGCACCGCAGTTGTTCGTAGTGCCTCGGGTGCTGGCCTGCGTGGTGACGAATGCGCCCGTACCATCCGGGCAGCGGCCGTAGGTCGTGGCCGCGTGCGTCGTCCAAGTGTAGCTGTCGGCGAGCGTCACCCCGTCGGGGCGGAACAGCCGCACCGCGTCGGCACCGCCGAGTCCAAAGCCGAACGTGCTTTCGAGAAAGACCAGATGTCCCTGCGCAGGAATGAGCGTGCCCGCGGGAATCACATAGCGCTGTGCATCGTTGTTGTCGCTGAGCACAAAGCCACCAACATCAACGGGCGCGAGCGACGGATTGTACAGTTCGATCCAGTCGCCTACGGCGTCGCCATTGGACTCCACTTCGTTGATGACCACCCGCACGCTGCAGTCGTTGGCCGCGCCCTTCGTGGTCAACGTGGCCGTAGCCCAGTTGGACGATCCGTCCGGGCAACGCGCATACGTAGTGGCGGCGTGCGCCGACCAGGTGTACTGGTCAATGATCGTCGTACCGTCCGGCGCAAAGAGCCGCGCCTGATCGGCAGCGCCCAGTCCAAACGAAAATTGATTGCCCTCGTCGAGCACGAGATAGCCACCCGCGGGAATGACGGAGCCCGCGGGCAGGCGGTCCGTGCGGGCATTGTTGTCATCGCGAATGTAAAAGCCGCTCAGGTCCACGGCCTCGGCGCCCGCGTTGTACAGCTCGATCCAGTCGCCGGGCGTGCCCTGATTGGACTCCACTTCGTTGATGAAGATGGTACCAATCAGCGAGCTGGGGGCGACCAGGTCGCGGGTGGCGCGCAGGCCATCTGGCGCGGAGAGTGGGGTATCCGGTGCGCAACTGGCCAGAGCGGCGAGCGCCGCCAGCGTTGCGGCGCGGAGAGTGATTCGGCGGGACAAAACGTCACCTTGGGGGTTGGGGGAAGCGGAGAGGATCGGCCCCATCGGTCACACCCAGCCGATGGCCATGTCGCGGTGGCGTCACGGCGCCAAGCTTCGGTTCACGCGCTACATTCCCGTCAACTACGGGTGGCCCGCGCCGGACTGCCCGTCGTCACCCAAACCCAACCAGTGACATGTTCAAGAAATTTGCCGCAGAGGCCCTGGGCCTCAGCGACATCGGCATCATCGTGCAGCCCAAGGATTTCGACAAGGTCGATGCCGATGACTACCTGTTCCACGAGGATCAGGAGCGCATCTACTTCCTGATCAAGTCGAAGAAGGACGAGTACTGCTTCACCAACCTCGCCCTCATTCACGTGGACGGTGAAAGTGCCATCTCGAGCAAGCGCGCCATTCGTCGTTACGACTACGCGCACTACGCCATTGCCAATGTGGGCATCGAGACGGCCGGCACCATCGATCTCGACGTGGAGCTCAAGTTCAGCATTGGCGACAAGCTCTTCAGTATCGATGTGCGCAAGGACTATCTCGAGGCGCTGAAGGACATCTACAAGGCGCTGCACACCATCGGCAAGCTGCAGCGGCAGGATGAGATCGCGCGCAACAATGCGCAGTCGGCCGCCTCGGTAGTGGGCTCCATGCTCAAGCTCAACAGCCCGGCCGCCCCGCAGGCCGTGGTGGAGTACTACCACTCCATGCTGGCGGCCCTCAATACGGCCGTTCTCGAGCAGCATCTGCGCAAGGACTTCAGCGGCGTCTTCGAGAAGTACATCCACGCCTGATTGACGGGCCTGCGCAACCTCGGCAGGCCCTGCGGTGTCTCAGTGGAGCGGTGGGTCGTGTCGTCCCACCGCTCGGCTGATGACCGGACGGCAGGGACGAAGTGTCCCGGTGCATGATGATCCGGTTAACAGTGGATGAAAAGTCGTTGAACCGGCCCGCCCGGTTGCTCCGCCTGCCTTTTCGCGGCTGCAAATTGGCGACGCCATTGGTCCTCTCTCCCTCCAAATGTCCTGCCCATGCGTCAGCTCTTCGCATCACGGGGGCGTGTCGCCCTCACCGTCGGCGTCCTGCTTGCCGGCGCCTCGGCCATTCTCTATGCACGTGACGGCGATGGCGCCGCTGCCGTGGCCTCGGTTGTCCCCGTCAAGCAGGGTGACTTTACGGTGGTGGTCACCACCGCCGGCGAACTGCGGGCGCGCAAGTTCGTGCAGATCACGCTGCCGCCCAACACGCAACAGGCCGAGGCGTATCAGCTGAAGATCCAGACCATCGTTCCGGAAGGCACGGTGGTGAAAGCCGGCGACGTGGTGGCCGATCTCGACCGCTCTCCGCTGGCCACCAAGATGCAGGAGGTCATGCTGGCGCTGCAGAAGGCCGAGGCGCAGCACACGCAGGCGCAGCTCGACACCACCCTCACGCTGTCGCAGGCGCGCGAGGATCTGCGCAACATGCAGCTGCAGCTCGAAGAGAAGCGCATTGCCAAGGACCAGGCGCAGTTCGAGGCGCCCAGCGTGAAGCGGCAGGCGGAGATCGACCTGGAGAAGGCCACACGCGCGCTGGCCAAGGCCACCACCGACTACAAGACCAAGCAGGAGCAGGCGGCGGCCAAGATGCGCGAGGTGGGCTCCGATCTCGATCGGCAGCGCAATCGCATGACCATCATCCAGACGGTCATGGAGGGCTTCACCATCAAGGCGCCCTCCGATGGCATGGTCATCTACGTGAAGGAATGGAACGGCCGCAAGAAGACGGCCGGCTCGCAGGTCACGCCCTGGGAGCCCACGGTGGCCACGCTGCCGGACCTCACGCAAATGGAATCGGTCACCTACCTCAATGAAATCGACGTGCGCAAGGTGGCGGTCAATCAGCCGGTGCGTATCTCGCTGGACGCCGATCCGAGCAAGGTGCTGGAGGGTGTGATCAGCCAGGTGGCCAACGTGGGTGAGCAGCGGCCAAACGCCGATGCCAAGGTGTTCGAGGTGCATGTGAACATCACCAAGCCCGACACCACGCTGCGGCCCGGCATGACGACCTCCAATGCCGTGCTCACGCAAACCGTGAAGAACGCGCTGTATGTGCCGCTCGAGGCCGTGCACAGCGACAGCAACACGACCTTCGTGTACAAGCGCAGCGGCAGCAGCACCGTGCGTCAGGAGGTGCTGACGGGCGCCATGAACGACGACGAGGTGGTCATCACCGCCGGACTCGCGGCATCAGATCGCGTGCTGCTCTCCGCACCGGCCGATGGTCTCAAGCTGTCGCTGGTGGCGCTGCCGCCGTCGGCCAAGCCGGTGCCGGGTGGCGACACGGCCGTGGGTGCCAAGAAGGTCGGAGCACCCTGACATGACTGACGCAACAGGAGGGCGGTGGCGCGAGTTCAGCGCCATCGCAATGTTTGCGTTGCGCGCCGGTGTCGAAGCGCTGTCGCACAACGCCCTGCGCGCCGGACTCACCTCGCTCGGCATTCTCTTTGGCGTGGCCTCGGTCATCGCCATGCTGGCCATCGGGCGCGGCGCCGAGCAGGAAATTCTCGAGCAGATGCGCCTGCTCGGCAGCAACAACATCATCGTCAAGCCCATCGTCGAGCAGAAGGAAGAGGCGGCGCAGGCGGCCGGCGAAAAGCAGCCGCGGCGCTGGACACCGGGCCTCACGGCACGCGACGGCGAAAGCGTGAAGCGCATCATTCCCGAGGTGGAGCATACCTCGGGCGAAATCGTGCTCAACACGCTCATCACCCGCGAAGGACGCCGGCGGAGCGGCAAACTGGTGGGGGTGGATACGGCCTACTTCTCGCTGCTCAATCTCGAGCTGGCCTCGGGTCACCTGTTCACCCCTTCGCAGATTTCGGGCGCCCGCCCGGTGGCCATCATCGGCGCCGGGGTGAAGGCGCGCTTCTTCACCACCGAAGACCCCATTGGCCGTCGCATCAAGGTGGGCGAGAACTGGCTCACCGTGGTGGGCGTACTGGCCGACCGCACGCTGAGCGAGCAGACGGCGCAGCGCCTGGGCATTCGTGACGCCAATCTCGATGTGTACGTGCCCATGTCCACCATGCTGCTGCGCTACCGTGACCGCGCGCGGCTGAGTGCGCGGGACATCGAGCAGGCGGCGCGTGATGGCGAGGTGGTGTTCGTGGCGGCGGGCGGTTCGCAGGAAGACGCCGATCGCCAGGCCGAGCGCCGCAACTACCACCAGCTGGACCGGCTCATCGTGCGCGTGCGAGAGGCCGACGCCGTGACAAGCACGGCGGACGTGCTGCGGCGAATGCTGGAGCGCCGGCACAACAATGTGGTGGACTTCGAGATCACCGTGCCGGAGGAACTGCTGCGTCAGGAGCAGCGCACACGCACGATCTTCAATCTCGTGCTGGGCGCCATCGCGTCCATTTCGCTGATTGTGGGTGGCATCGGCATCATGAACATCATGCTGGCGTCGGTGCTGGAGCGCATCCGCGAGATCGGCGTGCGCCGTGCCCTCGGCGCCACCCAGCGTGAGATTCTCGCGCAGTTCCTCGCCGAGGCCATTCTGATCAGCCTGGCCGGCGGCATTGCCGGCATTCTGGTGGGTGGCGGACTGAGTCTCGCCATCGAGCGATTCGCCGACATCAAGACCATCGTCTCGGCCATGTCGGTCATCGTGGCCTTTGGTGTGTCCATTACGGTTGGCCTGGTGTTCGGCATTCTCCCCGCCTGGCGCGCAGCCCGTCAGGATCCTGTTGTCTGCTTGAGGTACGAATGAAGAGGCTACTCTCGCTGTTTGCTGCTGCCTTGCTCAATACACCACTGAGCGCACAGGACCTCACCTTGCAGGACGCCATAACAATGGCCCAGCAGCGCGGCCCCTCCGCGCGTTCCGCCGCGCGCAGCCGCGATGCCGCCCGCTATCGCGACCGGGCCTACAACGCGCGCCTGCTGCCGCAGCTCAGTCTCACCGGCGATGCGCCCTCCTACAGCCGGGCCATCATTCCCGTGCTGCAGCCGGACGGCAATACGCGCTTTGCCGCGCAGCAGCAGCGGCAGTCGTCGCTGGGTCTGCAGCTGGGACAGCGCATTCCCATCACCGGCGGCGATCTGTTCATTCAGTCGGGCGTCAGCAACATCAACATCCTGGGCCAGCAGGAGACGAGGCTCTGGCGCACCAATCCGGTGCAGATCGGCATTCGCCAGCCCATCTTCCGTCTCAACACGCTGTCCTGGGACAACCGCGAGCAGGATCTGCGGTTTGATGCCTCGGAGCAGCAGTATCTCGAGGCGCGGGAGAATATCGCGCAGCAGACCGCGGCGCTGTTCTTCGACCTGTTTGCTGCGCGCACCGCGCTGGCCAATGCGCAGGCCAACGCCGATGTGAACGACACCCTGCTGACGCTCAATCGCGGACGCTACGAGGTGGGGCGCATTGGCGAGAACGACCTGCTGCAGAGTGAGCTGCAGGTGCTGCGTGCGCGCAATACGCTGGACGCCGCCAGGCTGGCCGAGCAGCGCGCCGAGGCGGCGCTGCGGCTGCATCTTGGCATGCCGGGCAATGCGCCACTGGCGCTGAGTGTGACCAACGAGGTGCCCAACGTGCAGGTGGACACGGTGGTGGCGGTGCAGGAGGCGCTGCGTAACGGGGCCGCGCTGCGCGATGCCGACCTGCAGATCGTGCAGCAGAAGCGGCGGGTGGCGGAGGCCAAACGGAATACCGGCTTTGGCGCCACGGTCACGGCCAGCGTGGGTTACAACCAGACGGCCGAGACCTTCAACGACGCGTATCGGTCACCACTGCAGAGCCAGCAGTTTTCGGTGGGCGTGGAGATGCCGCTGGTGCAGTGGGGGGCGCGGAAGGCCAGCATCGAGGCCGCGCGGGCCGACGAGGAGCGGGTGGAAACGGATGTGCGGGTGCTTCGCGAGCGGCGGGCGCAGGATGCGCGCTTTGCGGCGCTGGAGCTGGAACAGGCGGTGCGGCAGCTGACCACGGCGGCCAAGGCCGATACGGTAGGCGCGAAGCGATTTGAAGTGGCGCGCAACCGCTACAGCATCGGACGGATTGACATCAGCAATCTGTTCATCGCGCAGAACGAGAAGGATCAGGCGCTGGAGGCGTACGTCAGGGCGCTCAGAGGGTACTGGGATGCGTATTATCGGATTCGTCGGCTCACGTTGTACGACTTTGTGAAGGGGGAAAGGATTCGGTAGTGGGAACTGCGGCTGGCGATCCACTGCCTTGCGCTGTGGGCTGTGAGCTATGGGTCTGGGTGGTGTAGAGGCATGCACCACTCGATCCAACAGCCCATAGCGCACAGCGCAAGGCGGTGGATCGAGTAGCGGGGCCTCATGGGCCCCGCCGCTGTCTCCCCCCATGATATCTTTCGTCTATGCTAGCCCGCTCCCTCATCGCTCTCCTCTCCGTCCTCCCCAAGCACGGCATGAGCCGGGTGGCGGGCTGGTTGGCCAGCCGCCGCGTTCCCGTGGGGTGGCGTGGGGCGGGGTATCGCGGCAATGCGCGGGTGTTCGGGGTGAATCTGGCCGAGGTGGGGGGTCCGCTTGCGTCGTACGAGAGCGTCAATGCCTTCTTCACCCGCACGCTGGTGGATGGCGTGCGACCGATTGCGGAGGCCGGCATCATCAGCCCCGTGGACGCAGCCGTGGGGGCCTACGGGCGGGTGGAAGCCGACACGCTCGTGCAGGCCAAGGGACGCACGTACTCGCTGCGCGCCCTGCTGGGTGATGCCGACCTTGCGGCGCGCTGCGATGGTGGCACGTACACCACGCTCTATCTGTCGCCGCGCGACTATCACCGCATCCATTCGCCGGCCAGCGGGCAGGTGACACGTGCCACCTACATTCCCGGCGCGCTCTGGCCGGTGAACGAGGCCGCGGTGCAGCATGTCGACAGTCTCTTTGCCGTCAACGAGCGTATTGTCCTGGTGCTCGAAGGCGCGCAGGGAGGCGTGATGGCGATTGTCCCCGTTGGCGCAACCATGGTGGGCATGACGCGCCTCACCTTTGACGATCTGCACACGAACGCGCGCCGTCGGGCGGTTGATGCGCGGCGCTACGATCCGCCCGTTGCGCTCGAGAAGGGGCAGCAGCTTGGGCATTTCGAGTTCGGCAGCACCGTGGTGCTGGTGTGTTCGCCGGACTTCGGGCGCATTGCGCCGCTCACCATCGGCACGTCCGTACAGCTGGGACAGACGCTGGGCAGTGTGGCGTCACGCTGAACAGACCCTGAATCACTCCCGAATTTCGCTGAGGCAGAGAAGCCCATGAGCAGGTATACGGCCACCATCAGCTGGACCCGCAACGACGCACGTTTCACCGATCAGCAGTACAGCCGCGCGCATCGCTGGAGCTTCGATGGCGGCGTCACGGTGCCGGCGTCCTCGTCGCCCTCGGTGGTGCGCTTGCCGTTCTCTGACCCGCACGCCGTCGATCCCGAAGAGGCCTTTGTGGCATCGCTGTCGTCCTGCCACATGCTCTGGTTCCTGTCCATCGCGGCCACGGCGGGATTCGTGGTCGATCAGTACGAGGACACGGCCGAGGGCACGATGGCGCGCAACGCCGAGGGCAAGCTGGCCATGACCGAGGTCGTGCTGCGGCCGCATGTCACCTACGCCGGCGCGGCACCCACGCCCGAGCAGGATGCGGCGCTGCACCACGAGGCGCACGAGGAGTGCTTCATCGCGCAGTCGGTCAAGACCGTGGTGCGCACCGAGCCCACCTTCACGCTGCGCAGCGCGGACGCCACCGGAACGCCGTCGTGAGCAGCTCCCCCGAGCGCCCGCGTGTGGGAGTGGGCGTGGTGATACGGCGCGGCGGCAAGGTGCTGCTGGGGCTGCGCAATGCGAAGCATGGCAGCGGGACCTGGCAGTTCCCGGGCGGTCATCTGGAGTACGGCGAATCGCCCGCCGACTGCGCCGTGCGCGAGGCCTTCGAGGAGACGGGGCTGCGGGTGACGAATGTCAGGCCGGGGCCGTGGACGAACGATGTCTTCGAGGCCGAAGGCCGGCACTACGTGACGGTGATGATGCTGGCGGACTGCGAGGAGGGGGAGCCGGAGTTGCGCGAGCCCGATCGCTGTGCGGAGTGGAGGTGGTGCGAGTGGGGGGAGATGCCGGAGCCGTTGTTCTTGCCGGTGAGGCATTTGAGGGAGAGGGGGTGGGAGCCGTTTCCCTAGGAACTGCGGCTGGCCGTCCACTGCCGTGTGCTCTGGGCTCTGGGCTGTGAGTGGGAGTGGTGTGGCGGCGAATTCTCGCGCGTAAATGAGATGGGTTGTGCGTGGAATTGGTGAGGATGATTCGGCATGGATTGCCTAGAGTGTGTTATGCAAGACTTCACACGACTGCGGGTGTGGCAACAAGCGCATGAACTGGCGGTGCAGGTTGCGCAGGTCTTGGCGGATCGCCAGGTGCAGCGTCGGCTCGGAGGGTGTTCAGAATTTTGTGTGTGACGCCATACTACCCGAAAGGAGGCAGATATGGCTCAACCCCGCAAAACCAAGCCCGCGTCACGGATTGACGACGCGCTGATCGACCAGCTGCTCGCCGGCCG
>JACVCT010000279.1 GCA_016741895.1 Gemmatimonadaceae bacterium
GCGATACGTACCGCGGTCTGCGGCGAAGATGTTGTTGAGGTTGTAGCCGATGTACCGGCCCGGTGTGGCCGGTCCACCCGCTCCCTGAATGCGCCGGTCCTTCGTGCGCATCTGGAACGGCTGACGATTGTCGTTGGGCGTGGCCACCCAGTTCACCCAGCCGTTGCTGGAGTCGGCAGGACCGATGAGCCAGTAGCTCGGGCGACCAAAGTCCGACGGACGACCCGCCGTGCGCAGACGCGCCACCAGACGCTTCCAGTCATCCCACAGGATGTCCGGCTGCGCGATGGGGGCGTAGTCGGCCGTGATGCCCGCGTCCACGCGGCGAATGACCTCGGCCCAGTTCACCGCAGCGCGTTCGGCACGCGAGCGCGCCGTGTACACCAGGATGCGCGCCGCGTACGAATTGGCGAAGCGCACGAACTGGTCGCGGTTCATCGCCTGGAACAGCCACGCGTCCACCGGGAAGGTCATGGTGGGATTGGCGCCGGCAATGGCGATGGCCGAGTCGAGTTGCTTGATGGCGTACTCGCCGATGGCCTTGTAGTCCGAGAACTGCGGCGTACGCACCGTGTCGAGCTGCGTGAACTCGTCGATGATGGGGCCCTTGTCGAAATAGAACGCCACATGGCCGTACGACAGGCCCTGCATGAGCTTGCCCATGGCCTTGGCCCGCGCGGTGCGCGTGGCATTCTCGATCACCAGCCCACGATTCACCGCGCTCACGACGTCGTTGACCGACGAGATGGTGCGATACAGCTCGTACCACGGGCGTTCGTTTACCAAACGCCGCACGTTCACCTGGCTGTTGTTCCAGCTTGATCGCGGCTCAGCCGATAGCTCCAGCTGACCAAAGTCGGCAAAGCCCGAGGTGATCTCCCGCGCCATGGTGGCGAAGGCCCACGACGGATAGTCGTCATGGCCGGCCACCGGCCACCAGGTGCGGAACGACGTCGCCACGAACGTTTCCGTGGTCAGCGGCTGCGCCGTGGCGCGGGCCGCGTCAGGCCGGTTCGGGTTCACCACGTCGAGGTCCTGACAGGATGCCGCGACGAGGGCGAGACCGACCGGCAGCGCGAGTTTCTTGAGTACAGTCATGGAGTGTGCTCGCCGGTCAGAAGATGATCTCGACACTGCCCGTCACCGTGCGATAGCGCGGATAGTCGAAGCTGTCGAGACGGTTGAGGACCGTTCCCACCTCGGGGTCGTATCCCTTGTACTTGGTGAACGTGAGCATGTTGCGGCCGATCAGCGAGAGCGAAGCCTGGCTCGCCCCGAGGCGACCCAGCGCCGCATTGAAGCTGCTCGGCAGGCGATACTTGACCGAGAGTTCACGCAGCTTCACGAAGCTCGCATCCTCCACGAAGTGGTTGGTGGGGCTGTTGGCGGCATAGAGCGCCACGTAGTAGTCCGTGGTCTTCTTGAGCTCCTGCGGCTTGCCCGCCTGGTCCACGTCCGTGTGGCGACCATACTGGTACATGCGCTGACGCGTCTGGTTGTAGACGTCGCCTCCAACCTGCGCGTCCCACAGCATGAACACCTGCAGGCTGCGCCAGCCGATCGTGTTGGAGATGCCGAAACGGAAGTCCGGGTTGCCATCACCGATCTGCACCACCGCCGCACTGCCGGTGGAGTCCACTGCGGTAATGGGCTGGCCCCAGCGGTACACGCCGTTGCCGATGGTCGCGCTGGTGCCCCAGAGGCGCTTGGTCTCACCTTCGGTGAACGAGTTGCCGGCGCCGACCCACACCAGGTAGCCCTCGTCGTTCACCTGGAACTCGTTCGCGCGCGCCCCAACCGACGCCGGCAGCTCGGTCGGGTTTCGCATGAACGAGAAGCCGTACATGTTGCCCAGCGTTTCGCCGGCGCAACGGAAGGCGATCGTGTTGGTGGTGAAGCAGGAGCGGTTGAACTCGGTGATCTGGTTGCGATTGCGATCCGCCACGATGCCGGCGCGCCAGGTGAAGTTGGGCTTGCGGATGAGCTGGGCCTCGAAGGTGCCTTCCCACGAGTTGCCCGTCACCGTGCCCGCGTTCTGCCACTGGTTCGCATAGCCGAAGTAGCCGGCCAGCGGAATGAGGATCAGCTGATCCGTCGTGGTCTGCTTGGCCCGCGAGATCTGCAGCGAGTAGCGCTCCTTGATGATGGCGTCGATGCCGATCTCGGTTTCCTTGGAGAACTCGGGCTTGAGGAAGCGGTTGCCCAGATTCGCCTTCACGAGACCACCACCTTCCACGAAGTTGTACGTCTCGTACTGATCGTTGAAGTCGGGACGGCCACCGGCCGTACCCTGCGACGCGCGGATCTTGAACTCGCTGAAGATGTTCTGCAGCGGGAACCACGACTCTTCCGACAGACGGTACGCACCGCTGACACGGTAGAACCAGTTCTCCTGCTCCTCCGGGCCGAACAGCGAGCTGCCGTCGAGACGCGCGAGCGCGTCCAGCACGACCTTGCCGCGATAGTCGGCGGCGAAGCTGGTGATGAACGAGTTGGTGCGGATGGTCTCGCTGTTCGACGAGACGAATCGCACCGTGGCGTTGTTGAGCGCGTTCACGCCCGGCGTGGCGAAAATTTCGCCGCTGGCGTTGACGGTGTTGTTCGTTTCCCGCTCGAGCATGCCGCGAATGGTGCTGCGCAGCGTGAAGTCGCCCACCCGCTTGAGCAGATTGGCCGACAGTGAGGCGTTGAGCGCGTTGGTGATGCCGTTGAAGCGCGAGATGGAACCGGGGCCGCCATTGGCGAAGCCCTCGGTCTTGACGCCCTGATCGAGGAAGAAGTTGTTGTCGCGATCCGAACGGTCGAAGCTCAGATTGCCGTCGACCGTGAGCCAGCTGCGCGGCGTGTACCGGCCCTCGAGGCTGCCCTGGAGGCGAGCGCGATTGCGATTGTTGCGCTCGGTGGACAGCACGTAGAGCGGGTTCTCTTCACGGCCTTCAAAGTCTGGCTGGAAGATGAACGGGGTGCCGTCCGGATCGGGCTGACGCAGGTCCACGTCCGGCGCCTGATTGATGAGGTCGAAGAACACGTCCCCATACAGATTCTGGCGCTTCGACTTGCTGTAGTAGGAGCTCACCCCGAACTGCAGGTCGCTGCGCGGCCGGTGGTCGAGGTTGAAGCGGAAGTCGTTCTGGTCGTAGCGGCCGCTGTTGAGCACCACGCCATCTTCCCGCTGGTTCACGTAGGAGAAGAACCAGTTCGTCTTGCCGCCGTTCTGCGCAATGTTGAGCGAGTTGCGCATGAAGTTGCCGGGATCGAAGAACCGGTCCACCTGATTGAAGTAGGTGCCCGGCGCATAGGGGTTGTCCTGGAAGCGCTCGTAGGCGGGACGCGGCACGCGCTGTTCACGTGGCACGCGCTGACCGGCAGCGTTCACATAGGCGCCCGTCTGGTCGGCCAGGAAGAAGTGCTGATCGGACCAGTCCACCTTGCGGGCCAGCGAGTTGGAGCCGAACTCCGAGCGCACGGTGAAGCGCGTCTGGCCCTCGGCCAGGTTGGTGCCACGGCGCGTGCGGATCTGGATGACACCCGACGACGCGCGCGACCCGTACAGCGAGGCCGCCGCCGCACCCTTCACCACTTCCACGCTCTCGATATCCATCGACTGCAGGTCGGCGCTCGCCGCGTCGAACGAGGCCGTCTGGATGACGCCGTCCACCACGATGAGTGGCGAATTGCCCTTGCTGATGGACGTCGGCGTGCGCAGCTGGATGTTGGTGCCGCTGCCCGCCTGACCCGTTGGCACCACGCTCACACCGGCGATCTTGCCCTGAATGGTCTCGAGGGCATTGGTGGCCGGAACCGGCGCATCTTCAGCCGACACGCGACCAACCGAGAAGGGCACGCGCGTGCCACTCGTCGGATCGACCACACCCGTGGTCACGATCGCCTGCAGGTTGAGCGGCGCCACGTCCATGCGGAAATCGTAGGTGAGCGCGCCGCCGGCACTGATGCCGATGTTGGCCCGCACCACACGACGATAGCCAAGACGAATGGCTTCGAGGCTGTAGTTGCCTGCCGGCACGTTCACGAAGGTGTAGCGGCCATCGGCCGCCGTGCGCGCCTCCAGGCGCGTGGTCCCCTGCGAGAGGAAGATCTGCACGGATTGCAGCGGCTGTCCGCTACTCGAGTCGGTGACAACACCGCTCATGCGGCCGGGGGTGCCCCCTTGCGCCAGCACCGGCGCAGGACGGGACACGCCCGCCAGCAACGCCGCACACACCAAGGCTGCGGCAATTCGTTTGACCATCGATCCTCCAGTCGGGTGGGTGGTTCTGTTACACACCCCCGTACGCTTGGGCGCGGGCAGTCGTTGACGACACCACCGCGCCCATTCCCCGTGCGTACGCGGGGCGTGCATGGCCTAACATAGGATCCACCGGACACGCCGGTAAGCCGTGACGTGCCGACCCCCATGCGTGGTTGACTGTGGTTGCACAGGGCTCACCGTCGACGCAATGCGCGGCCGGCCAACGCGCCTGTGGGTTGGCCCGCATCCACTGCGGACACGCCGTTCACGAACACCCAGCGCATCCCCGTGGCAAGGCGCGTCGGCTCAACGTAGGTGGCTTCGTCCCGCACCGTCTCCGGGTCGAAGACGATGACATCGGCATAGGCACCGGGCCGCAGTTCGCCGCGATCGCTGAGGCCATACACACGGGCCACCTGCGCGCTCGACGCCTCCACCATGCGCGCCATGGTGATCACGCCACGCTCCAGCACATAGTGGCGCAGCTTGCGCGGATACGTCCCGAAGAGACGCGGATGCCCGTCGGATCCGTCGGAGCTGGTCATCACGAACGGATCGCGCATGAAGCGCACGATGTCCTCTTCAATCATGTTGAATGAGGCCACGCTCATGTCCGCGCCTTCACGAATCAGGGTCACGGCGGCCACGTCAGGCGCGAGCCCGCGCGCCAAAGCCACATCGCGCAAGGTTTTCCCGATATAGGGACGGGCGTTCACTCCGCCTCCGGTCAGGAGCAGCGTGCTGTCACCGCCGCGTCGCCGCAGGTTCTCGCGAACCTCCTCCAGCATGCGCGCACGCTGCCTGTCGTCCGCCATGCGGGCCAGCATCGAATCCCGCCCACCAGCCTGTGCCCAGCGCGGGAGCAGCGCGGCGCTGAGTCCCGTGCCACTCGCGGTCCACGGATACTGATCAGCCGTGACGCGGCATCCGCGCGAGCGCGCTGCAGCCATGATGGCCAGCACACTGTCCGCCTTGCCCCATACATCCACACCGAGCGTCTTGATGTGACCGATGTTGGTGGTGAGTCCCGACTCGCAGCCGATGCGGATGGCCTCCTGCACCGAGGCAAACAATCCGATGGTGTACGAGCTCTCATCGCGCTGGTGCGTATCGTACACGCCGCCGAATGGCTTTGCCGCCGATACCACGGCCAGGACTTCCTCGGTCGTCGCGTAGGACTGTGGCGCATAAAACAGTCCGGATCCCACGCCATACGCGCCTTCGGCCATGGCCTGCGCAATCAGGGCCCGCATGCTGTCGATCTGCGCCGGCGTGGCCGCAGCCGACGAGGCGCCGAGCACACGGCTGCGCAC
>JACVCT010000280.1 GCA_016741895.1 Gemmatimonadaceae bacterium
GGGGGGGTTGCGCTGGGAGGCAGCGGCAACGGTCATCGCCCGGGACGGTATTGAAGCCGGGACGGCCGAGGCGATCGCCGCCGAGGCCAAGACGGCCAAGGGCTCGCTGTATCAGTTCTTCCCCAACCGGGATGCGGTGCTCGCAGCGCTGGCCTTGCGCTACGCCGACGAAATGCGCGCCATCCACGAGCGCGCACTGCCGCTCGACCCGCTGGAACTGCCGCTCGATCGCCTCATCGATCGGGTCGTGCGGCCGCTGGCCGACTTTCACGACCGCACCCCCGCGTTTCGTCGGGTGTTCGCCAGTCACGATGCACCGCCCGGTGCCACGGGCGCTGCGCCCGCGCGCCTCAGGGCCCAGCTTTTCGAGTCCTTCGTGGACCGACTCGACGTGCTGTTTGCCACGCGCAATCCGCGCCTGCCGGCGCGTGACCGGCGCCGCGCCGCACTCATGACCGCCACCATCGGTCAGGCCATTCTCGCGCAGCGCGGACGCACCAGTGTGGCCGCCGACCGCAAGGCCATGCTCGATGATCTTCGCCGGGCCCTGCTCGGCTACCTGCAGCCGCTGCTGGATCCCGAGCCGGCGAAGAAGAGCAGGAAGTAGCCACCAGGGCAACTCACAACCCGGAACTTGAACCCAGAACCCGAAACCGATCAGTTCCGGGTTTTGAGTTCGAGTTCCGGGTCCTGAGTGAGCGTTTCGCCTCACGAGTTTGGCTATCTTTATCGCATGCCCAAAATCGTCACCATCGGGATCGTGCAGGACACCGCGTCCGACGATCTGGCCGCCAATGTGGCCAAGGCCGTAACGCGCGTGCGGGAAGCCGCGGCGCGTGGCGCGCAGATCATCTGTCTGCAGGAGCTCTTCAACGCGCCGTACTTCTGCAAGACGGTGCGTCCGGAGCGGTTCGACATTGCCGAACCCGCCGACGGTCCCATCGTGCACACCTTTCAGGCGCTGGCGAAGGAACTGGCCATCGTCATCGTCGTGCCGTACTACGAGCGCGAGGCCCCGGGCCTCTACCGCAACTCGGCCACCGTCATCGATGCCGACGGCAGCGTGTTGGGCACGTATCGCAAGATGCACATCCCGCACGATCCGCTCTTCGAAGAGAAGTACTACTTTGCACCCGGCGACGTGACGGGTGACCAGCGTCATGAGCGGCATCCGGGCTACAACGGCTTCCGTGTCTGGCGTACGCGCTACGCCGACATCGGTGTGCTCATCTGCTGGGATCAGTGGTACCCCGAAGGCGCGCGCATCACGGCGCTGCTCGGCGCGCAGGTGCTGTTCTATCCCACGGCCATCGGCTGGCACCCCGCCGAGAAGGCCACGTTCGGCGACGCCCAGGTGGACGCGTGGCGCACCGCGCAGCGCGCACACGCCATCGCCAACGGCGTCTTCGTGGCGTCGCCCAATCGTGTGGGCTTCGAGCCAGAGCCGGGCACCGACGGGCTCGAGTTCTTCGGGCAGTCGTTCATCTGCGATCCATTCGGTCGCTACCTCGAGCAGGCGGGCACGGAGCCGGCCATTCTCGTGGCCCAGTGCGATCTGGGCCTCATCGAGGAGACGCGGCGCAACTGGCCCTTCCTGCGTGACCGGCGCATTGATGCGTATGGTCCCATTCTCAACCGCTGGATGGGCCCGTCGTGAGCACAGCGGCCAGCATTGCCGCCAGCGCGGCGGTGATCGCCGCCAACGCCGCGATCACGGCGGCGCAGGCGGCCGGGACAGCGGCGCGGGCGCAGGCGGTGCCCGCGCGTCGCATGCCCGCAGAGTGGGAACGTCACGACGCCACCTGGATTGGCTGGCCGCATCACGAGCCGGACTGGCCGGGCAAGTTCGCGCCCATCCCGTGGGTGTACGCGGAAATCGTGCGCGCGCTCGCGCCCTACGAGCGCGTGGAGATTCTCTGCCACAGCGACGAGGTGGCGGAAGAGGCGCGCAGCGCCCTCACCATGCACGACGTGGACGCGTCGCGCTATCGCCTGCATGTGCAGCCCACCGATCGGGTGTGGCTGCGCGACTCCGGCGCCACGGCGGTGCATACGCCGGACGGCGCCGTCGAGTGGATCCGCTGGGACTTCAATGCCTGGGCCAAGTACGACAACTTCGCGCTGGACCGCGAGGTGCCCTCGCGCATGGCCAGCGTGTCGGGTCTGCCCATGGTGCAGGCGCTGCGGCATGACAGCGGCGCGCCGCTGGTGCTCGAAGGCGGTGGCATCGAAACCGATGGCCGTGGCACCATGCTGGTGACCGAGGAGTGGCTGCTCAGCGACGTGCAGGTGCGCAATCCGGGTTACACCCGCGCCGACTACGAGCGTGCGTTCGCGGACTATCTCGGCATCGGCAAGACCATCTGGCTGGGCGAGGGCTGTGTCGGCGACGACACGCATGGCCACATTGATGACATCGCGCGTTTTGTGGCGCCGGGCGTGATGGTGCTCGCGCACGAAACCAATCCCGACGACGAGAACCACGCGCGTTCGCTCGACAACCTGCAGCGGCTCGAGGGCGTCACCGACGCGCGCGGCGAACCCATTCGTGTCGTCACGCTGCCCTATCCGCGACCGGTCATCATGGACGGCACACGGCTGCCGGCGAGCTACGCGAACTTCTACCTGGGCAACGGGGTTTGTCTCGTACCGACGTTCAACGACCGCAACGATCGGGTGGCGCTCGACACACTCGCGGCCCTGCTGCCGCAACACGACGTCATCGGCATTCATGCCGTGGATCTGGTGTGGGGTCTTGGCACCTTGCACTGTCTCTCGCAGCAGCAGCCGGCGGCCCGCCAGGTGCCGGCGGCGGGAGCCTGAGGAACCCTGATGTCCGACTCCGACACCTCGAACTCGCCTGAACGCACGCCGGACCTGCCGCCCCCTGAGTTGCCACGCTGGGCGCAGGGCGCAGGCGGCCAGTCGTCGCGTGACGAGGCGCTGATGGCGGCCTACATCGGGCCGCGCTGGGAGTCGGTCTATCGCCGCAAGCTGCAGCCCTTCATGGAGGACCCGCAGTTCGTGCCCACCTGGAACTGGAGCGCAGCCCTGTTCGGCCCGCTCTGGTTCATGTATCGCAAGCTGTATCTGCAGTTCGCGGTGTTCTTTTTTGCGCCGCTGGTGGCGTTTCGTCTGCTCGGGCCAGACATGGTGCTGCCCCAGACGCTCGAGGAGATGATGAAGCCGGAGAACCAGTCGGTGGTCAATCTCATCGCGGCCGTGCGACTCTCCCTGTCCATCGCCGCGGGTGGCACTGCCAACTGGTTCCTGTTCCGCCGCGCCCGCGCGGCGCGGCGTTTCGCCGAGATGCAGGACGTCAGCGCCGGCGACACGCCGGCCGTGATGCAACGCCTGGGCGGCGTGAACCGACTGGGCATGGCGCTGATTCTGGCCATGATGGCGGTTCAGGTGCTGGCCTCGCTGCGCGGATGATCCTGGCATCACCCACGGGGTATCAGCCGTCACAGCTGCCGACATTGGCCAGGCTCGGCTGGTCCGGCGGCGGGGCCGCTGTGACGAGTGGCGTGGCTGCGATGTTGACTTGGTGATGACGGACGCGGAACTGGTCGTCCGGACACGCGCCGGTGACGGGGAGGCCTTCGGTCAGTTGGTCTCGCGCTATCACGACGCGTGCTGGCGGTTCGCATACCACATGCTGGGAGAGCGGGCGGATGCGGAGGACGTGGTTCAGGACACCTTCCTGCGGGCCTATCTCGCGATCGGTCGGTACGACGAGCGCGATCAGTTCCGTGGATGGCTGTTCCGCATCCTGACCAACCAGTGCCGCAACTTTCTCACTTCCCGTGGCCGGCGCACGCGCCGGTTCATTCAGGACGACGCCGCGATAGATTCGGCGACGGCGCCTCCCTCTGCCGCGCCCCTTGGTGTGGAAGACGCCGCGCTGCTGCGTGCGCTGGGGCAACTCGACCCTCTGCAGCGGGAGGCCCTGCTGCTCAAGTACGCCGAGGGCCTGGAGTACAGCGAGATGTCGGCCATGACGGGAGCCGGCGAGTCGGCGCTCAAGATGCGCGTCAAGCGCGGCAGCGAGCGCTTGCGGGTGCTGCTGGGCCGCGACATCGAGGGGCCCGCCCTATGAGCCGCCCCTTGAGCCGCCATGTGCGCGCCGGGGAGGTCCGTCATGGCTGAGCGGCCACTGCCCTTCCCCGCTCCCGATGAGCAGAGCGGCCCCGGGGAGGAACTCGATGCCCGGCTCGTGCAGCGTCTTCGCGCCGCGTACGTCGCCCTGCCCGCCTCCACGCCGCAGATGGCCGAGGACTGCGCCCGGGCGGTGCTGGCCGAGGCTGCCCGCCCACAGGTGGGTGGTGGCCGCGGCGCGCGGGGCGGGCGTCGTCTGCCCCGCCCGCAGTGGTGGTGGGGCGCGGCGGCCGCAGCCGTGCTGGTGGTGAGCGTGGTGCGCCCCTGGCGCCCCGAGGCCAGTCAGCGTCAGGCCGACAGTGCCTTCGTGGCCGGCTCGGCGGTCACGCTCGAGGGCAGCACCCGGGTCGTCGGCGACGGGACGGTACGCTTTGAGCTCCGTCTGCCGGCCTCGGCCCGTGAGGTCTCGCTGGTGGGTGACTTCAACGGCTGGGACGAGCAGGCCACACCCATGGTGCAGCGGGCGGCAGATGGCACCTGGTCGGCCCGTGTGCCGCTCGAGCCAGGCCGGCACACCTACGCCTTCGTGGTGGACGGCCAGCAGTGGCTGGTCGATCCGCTGGCACCGCAGGTGCCGGATGCCGGCTTCGGTCCCACGAATGCCGTGATCGTGGACGGGAGCAGCCCGTGAAACGGCTGCCCGTCCGCCACCCTTGGCCAATGCGCTGCCGGCTGCCCGCCATGCTGCTCGTCTGGGCGCCGCTGGCCCTTGGCGCGCAGCAGCGCCCCGATACCCTGCGCGCGAGTGTCGGGCCGATGCTGCCGGCCGCGGCGCAGGCCGCGCTCCAGACGCGCGCGCAGATTCAGTTCGACGAAAGTCGCTTCGATTCGCTGACGGCCAACACGCTGCGCGGCCTCTTCGAGGACGCGCGGGACATGGGGTTGCCCACGCGTCCGCTCATCAACCGGGCGCTCGAGGGCGCGGCGCGGCGCATGAGCAGCGAACGCATTCTGCGCACCGTGCGCGAGTTTGCCGCCGCCCTCAACGCGGCGCGTGAATCTCTGGGCGCCACGAGCACCCCCGACGAACTGGCCGCCGGCGCGGCCGCCCTGCGCGCCGGTATCGATGAGGCCACCCTGCAGTCGGTGCGCCGCAGCAACCCGCGCGGCTCCACCGAGATTGCGCTGGTCGTTCTCACCGACCTGGTAAGCCGCGGGGTGCCCCGGCCCAATGCGCGGGACGCCGTGAACGCGCTCTCGCCGCTGCCAAAGGGGGACGAAGCGCTGCTCGGTCTGCAGTCACTCGTCGCCAAAAACGCGCAGCGTGGCCCCGGTATGGCCCTCGAGGCCCGCAAGCGCCATGTTCGAGGAACGATCCCGGCAGGCGCTTCGCCGTCCACACCCGCGACGACAGATCGCAAGCCGGTTCGCCCGCCTGACCCGTGA
>JACVCT010000281.1 GCA_016741895.1 Gemmatimonadaceae bacterium
CAGCAGGCGCCACGGGCCGCCATGCGCGAGGCCGTGGGGCGCGAAGGCATGGTGGACGGATTGAACGGCGAAGCCCGGGGCGAGCTGGCGCCGGCCTACTACACCTGCGCCGAGTCCTTCGTGACCTTCCTCGTCGACCAGTTGGGACTCGAGGCCGTGGTGGAGCTGGCACCGCACATGACCAACGACACTTGGCGCACCGCGCTCGAGCGACTGGCGGCCGCGTCGCTGGAGGAGCTGCAGGTGCTCTGGCAGAAACACCTGGAGGCGGCTGCCCGTAGGGAGTGAGACGGGCCACCGCTGGTCCACGGCCCACCACCACGTGCACACGGGAGCGGGACATGGCGCTGCTGGGCAACATTCTCTGGTTTGTGCTTGGCGGCGGGTTCTTCGCCTGGCTGGGATGGCTGCTGGCCGGTGTGCTCCTGGCCATTACCGTGGTGGGACTGCCCTGGGCGTTTGCGGCCTTTCGCATTGCCGGCTTTGCCGCGTTTCCCTTTGGTCGTACACTCGTGGACGCGCGCGATGTCGACGAAATGCGCGTGCCCGGTACCGGCATCGCCAACGTGCTCTGGTTCGTGTTCGCCGGTCTCTGGCTGTGGATCGCTCATGTGCTGGCCGGGATCGGCTACTGCCTCACCATCATCGGCATTCCCTTCGGGCTGGCGCACTTCAAGCTCGCGCAGGTCTGCCTCGCGCCACTCGGCAAGCGCAGCATGCCAACGGCCTGAGACACGAACACTCTGGCAAACAGAAACCGCCGCTGCACGGACCTCGTGCCGCGGCGGTTGGTGTTTTCAGTCCGAATCGACGCGCTGACCGACGGTCGTCCTATCTGGTCCAGACCACGATGCTGCCGCACTCCTGCATCCCCACCTGGAACTGCGCCGGCACCGTGCCCGCGTGATAGATCTCGATGGCGAAGATGTTGTTTGGACCGTAGAACGAGTCAAGATCCTGCGTCGTGAAGCCGGGAATGGGGAAGCCGTTCACCACGTAGAGCGGGCTGCAGCGTGGGGTAAACATGCCACGCATGGTGACCAAGTTGCCCGGACCATTGAGCCCACGGTCCACGAACACGCCCCGCGTCATGCTCAAGGCATCCGACACCATCATGGCGTTCTTCAGCATGGGATCGTTGAACGTCATGAAGATGCCCGAGGTGCTGCGGGCGCGCTCCTTGATGTCCTCGGCCAGCGTGTAGCGCGGATAGAGCGCCACCGTCTTGACCGTGTCCAGCACTGACTTGAGGGAGTTGAGATCGGTGGTGAGGGACTCCATGTCGCCGCGCACGTCGAGCGTTTGCCGCTCCGGGAAATAGCCCACCGCGCGCACATCCACGAGCCGTGTGCCCACCGGCGCGTCGGGCAGCACCCACTCCCCCTTGTCGTTGGTGCGGGTGCTGGGGCCGTTCACGAAACGCACCTCGGCGTCGGCCAGCGGACGCTGCGAGTCGGCACGACGCACCACGCCACGCAGCGTGGTGGTACCCGCGCCCACCAAGAGCTCGCGGCGCATGAAGCCTTCGTCCGTGATCTGCGCTTCCACGAGGTCGGTGCTGTCACCGCCCACACCGGCCCGCACGGCCACGATGCCGGGGCTGGGCACGCCGCAGATGGCAAACCACCCGTCGGCCTGCGTGGTGACCGTGCGCCGCGGCGTGCGCTTGGCGAGGCCAGTCTTGCTCAGGGAGTACTCCAGCCACTCGCCGCTCACCGTGGCGCCTTCCACCGGCTCGCCGGTGAGCGGATGCCGCACATAACCCATGAGCACCGAGCCGTCGCGGCCGGCACCACACACAGCCGACCGGATGCGCGACGGGGACGGCACCGCGAGGAACGCGTCTACACTGTCCGGCGCGGCTATGGTCAGCGTCTTCGTCACTGGCGCCAGGCCGAGCGAGTCGAGCTTGGGATGATGGAAGCCTATCGCGTAGCGACCGCTCGGCACTTCACGAAAGATGAAGCGACCCAGCGAGTCCGAACGCACGGTGACACCAAAGGTCCCCGCATCGTCGGCCGCGCGAAGCTGCACCCAGGCCCCCGGAAGCGGGGCGCCGCGCAGGCTGTCGTACACCATGCCACCCACTCTGGCCGCCTGGGCAACGCGCCCTGCGCGGGCCAAATGGCCGGCCGAGGCGACCGTAGCCGATGGCAGCGTGGACGCGGCGGCCTGCTGAGCGCCGGCATCGGCAAGCGCCATGCCCATGGCGGCCAACACGGTGGCAATGGGGCGGACGGTTCGAGCGACCGCGGCTTGGGCAGACTGACTCATGACATGGCCCGGAGGAGGGGAGACCGTGGAAGGTATCGTTCAGGAGGGATCGGGGCGAGTTTCCACCCACCTGCGTACCCCGGGCGGACGCCGGGTTCCACAGTTGGCGATGAGGTGAGCGGATGATCGGACGGGGGACGGCACGGTTGGGACGACGGACGTCCATGGCGCTCGGGCTGGTCGGCCTGATTGCCGGTGTGCTGCCGGCGCAGCGGAGCCCCATGCAGGAAAGCCTGCGTCTGCATGCCCGTCTCGCAGCCACGCCTCTCGAAGGTGACTCGCTGCCTCTGGTGCTGCCCGGTGGAGGACGCGGCATGCTGTTTGTGCCGCGCGCGCAGGCTCGACGCGACCGCCAGCACCTCCTGCTGCACTTTCATGGCGCGACCTGGCTGGTGCGTCAGGCCGCGGCGGCGCAGAAACCGGGAATGACGGTGGCCACGTTTTCGCTCGGCTCGGGCTCCGGTGTGTACGACCGCAGCTTTCGCGAGCCGGGGGCCATGGACAGCGTCATGGCGCAGGTGCAGCGTGGGCTCGACTCACTGGCTGGCCGCACGGTGCGCATCGAGCGCGTGGTGCTGAGCGGATTCTCGGCCGGTCACGGGGCCATTCGTGTGATTCTGCGTGACAGCACATGGGCTGCGCGTGTGCACGCTGTCCTGCTGCTGGATGGCATGCACACGTCGTATGTGCCCGAGGGCAGGCCACTGGCTGACGGTGGCACCCTGGATTCGCTCAACCTGCTGTCGCTCACCGCGTTTGCGCGTCGAGCAGTGAACGGACAGTCTCGCATGCTGGTCACCCACTCTGAAATCTTTCCCGGCACGTACGCCAGCACCACGGAAACGGCGCAGTGGATGCTGCAGGCCCTTGGGTTGCGCGCGAAACCCGTGCTGGCCTGGGGCCCACGCGGCATGCAACAACTCAGCGACACCCGAGCGGGCCGACTGCGTGTGATGGGCTTTGCCGGCACCAGCGCACCCGATCACATCGATCACCTGCACGCCATGCCGGAGTTGCTGCGACTGCTGCTGCGCTGAGTCCTGCCCCGCAGGCTCAACGTCTGAGGTCCGTCACCACGATGAAGTGATCACTCACGCGCGCAAACGTCTCGCGGGTCATGCCGAGTCGCTTGAGCAGCCGGTCGCTGAGATCCTCGGTCGTAAAGACGAAGCCGCCGACCTGACGGAACCCACGGTAGTAGGTGAGATCAAGCCAGCCCGGCGCAAACTGCGCCGCCACCTCGCTGGACCAGGTTACGGCCGAATACTGATTGAGTCGCTGGACAATCGACGGAAGCATCCAGCCCGTCACATCTTCGATCAGCTGCGGGCCGAGAAGACGGACCGATTCAAAGCTCCCCACGGGATTGAAGTCGCCCCCGAGCACGATGGGAGGATGTTCTCCGCCGTGTGCGTCACGATAGGCGTCCACCACCCGCCGCACATGACGCCGAATGGCCCGCGCCTGCAGCACACGCAGCGCATCCTGCACGTTGCCCGCGTACCCGCCGCTCTGCAGGTCAAGCGGGACAAACAGCACCTCACGACCATCCACGTCCACCCAGGCACCGGTGCTCGAGATCTGTGCTTGCTGCTCGATGTCGATGAGGCGATGCGCCGCCGCAGGCACCAGACGTCTGAGACTGTCGAGTGCACCGGGCTCATACTGCATGCGCGCCATGCTCGGCTCGGGACGCACGGCACGGCGGCGTGCCGCCACCACGGTGCGTTGTCTCCCGCCACTGCCGGCAATGACGAACTGCCAGGGGCCGAGCGCCTTGAGTGCTGGCAAATCAAAGAAGGCGCGCAGCGAATCGGGGGTGACCTGTTCGTACACTTCATCGAGCATCAGCACATCGGGCATGAGCGCGGCCAGCAGCCGGGCATGCATGGCCGGCTTGCGGAACGACCCCTCCGACACGTTCCATTGTGCCACGCGCAGCGCGCCGGCCGGTGGTGCGGGGATCCCGACCGCGCGTGGGCGCGCGCCAGACTGAGGCGGCGTGGTGCTGCGATAGTGGACCGTGGCCGATCGGTGCACGACCGAATCGGCGCTGACGTACACCGCGGTGATGGCAGCGAGCGGAGCCACATGGCCGAACTGACCCCGCGGACGACGGGCCATGCGCACTTCGAACTGATCGGAGCTCCAGGTGGGCAGCGCGACCAGATCGAGTTCGTAGGGTGAACGGAACGCGCCAAGACCATTCGGCGTGACCTCACGCAGCGCAAAACCGGCACCACGCCCATTCTGCGCCTTGTCGAGCCGCGAAAAGTCGATGGCAAATTCCACGTTGGGGACGCCATAGGCGGTCCCCCCGCCAAAACCTCCAATCGACGAAACGAGCACATGCAGTGTGCCCGGCATGGCCTGAAGGTTCACGCTGTCGCGGAACGCGAGGCGCAGCGCGAGTGTGCCTGGCGCATCCTGCACCTGCACACTGGCCAGCGGTGACGGGGCATCCATGTGAAGAAGCGTCGGTGTGCCCGTCCAGTCGTGGAATTCCCCGTCGAGGCCAATGCCGTCGAACGGCAGCCACATCGGCGGTGGACCATCAACCCCCATCGGTTGCGGCGAGGTCCGACAGGCTCCCAGCCATACGACGCTGCCCAGCAGCGCGATGGTCCGAAATGCAGTGCGCTTGATCATTGGGTGTTCGGTGACGCGTGATGCGAGGCGCAGCCTACGAAGCGCCACCCTGTGGCGGTGCGTGCCGCACCACCAATGCCTGAACATGTGCCCGCTGCAGGACATAGAGCCATGCACCGAAAATCGCAGCGGCCTGCGTCAGGAGCAACAAGGACAGACTGGCGCCGCTGTCCGCGCGAAAGCCGCGAGCGGCCTGCAGCATGAGGGAGACGGGCAGAGCCCAGCCGGTGACCCGCAACCAGTTTCGCGAAAGTGTGTCGGTGTCACGCCCATGGAACTCGGCGCTCATGTAGCCAACGAGCGTGAAGGCGGCCACCTGTTCGAGGGCGCGGTACACCACCGTTTCACTGAGTGGCACCTCCGGCAGGATCAGCGTCCAGCTTCCCTGCCACTCTGCCGACAGATCAGCGAGTGGCCAGAGTGCCGACAGCGTGAGGTATGCCGCGAAAACCGGCAGCAAGAGGCGGAGTGTCGGCAACTCAAAACGTCGCCCCGCCGCGCCGGTCTGCATCGAGCACTCCCTGAGCCGTGTCGTGGCGAGGCTGCGCAGCAG
>JACVCT010000282.1 GCA_016741895.1 Gemmatimonadaceae bacterium
CGCCCACACTGCGCGACACCTGTCGCCCGCTCACGAGATCGGTGACCGTCACCGACACCACGTGCCGTCCGAAGGCCGCGTTGTCGGGCAGGGGAATCTTCACGTGCTCCACCTGCACGGGACGCGGCGGCGCCTCGCGGCTGTAGGTGAGTGAGGAGGCATCGGGCTCGGAAGCCACCACCTTGGCGGACACCTTGGAGCCGTCCGTCAGTGCATCGCGCACGTCATCGGTGATGACCCGTTCGCCCTGCTCGCGCTGGATCTCCACCTTCCAGCGCACGCGGCCATCGGGGCCGGGGGTGAGCTCATAAATCTCCCACAACAGCGAGAAACGCTGCTTGGGCATCACGACGCCGGCGTTGGGGGTGATGCGGAAGTCGAACCAACGCTGCGCAGGCACCCGCAGTTCCACCGCGTTGCCGGTCACGAGCACGTCGCTCATGCCAAAGCCGCTCACGGGAATCTTGATGGCCGCGTCCGAGGTGAACTGCATGACGCCGCGCGCCGCCGCCCCGCGACTCGGCTCCAGCGCCTCCACCCGATGCATGATCTCGCCGGTGCCGATGCGTGCCCGCCATGCGTGCGTCAGCGCAATCACATTCGAACGGGGAAGCACCTCCTCGGCCGGCGACGCGTACACGGGCTCTCCCTGCGGCGTGCGGAGGAACATCGTGGTGGTGATCTTCGTCCGCAGACTGATGTACGGAGTGTCGCGATGGGGGAAGCTGCGCAGCGGCACACGTCCCTCCACGTACAGATCCACGGAGTCGCCGGGCGCACGAAAGCGCGCGAGCATGACATCGATGGTGTCCATGCGACCAACGAAGGGTACGCCGGTCCAGCGCGCACGCTGCACCTCGACACATTCACTGGCCTTGCGTGCCGGCGGTGGGCAGTCGCGGGGATCGGCATCGACCACATCCCAGTAGCCGATCAGCCCGGCGCGCTGCCGTCCCCCGCTGAACGCGCGCCACCAGTCATACGAGTGGGTGATGGCAATGCCCTGCGCCAACCCATCCCAGTGCCGCACGTACTCGCGGTGCACAGCCCGGTCTCGCACAAAGGTCCAGCGTGGCGACGGAGCGCCGCGCCGCACATGCATGCGGCCTGATGCGGTTTCACTGCCACTCTGCCCCGGGTTGCTGACATTGGCGTAGAGATAGTCCGCCTCCGCCACCCGCGCACGACGCACAAGGCGCAACTCGTTCACGGGGGTGCTCCACATCGGGTCGAGCACCAGCCAGCCGCGTCGCTCGATCGCCAATCGTGTGTTGGGCAGGAATCCGTAGCGCCAGATGTCATCATCGCGTGTGAGCACGTCGTCGAACCCGTCGTAACGGGCGGAGTCTTCACGCGGAAGGAAGCGCACCACCGAATCGAACACGGCGTCCACCCGCTGCAGCACGTGCAGATTCATCCGGCTGCGATGAAACGCGGACAGGGCCGTGGCCATCACCACGGCGGAGTCCTGGGGTGAGCCGATCTGCAGGGCCGTGGCCGCGGAGTCGAGTGCGTCCCAATCGCGTGTGGCCACCCAGGGGGCGAGGGCCAGGCGCAGCGCGCGGGAGCGCTGGGGGCGCGGCGTGAGTTCCGCGAGGCGCGTGTAAAGGCGTGCCGTCCATTGGGCTTCGGACACCCCCAGCTCGCGCGACGTCGGGGGGATGGGAGGCAATGCGCGCAGCGACGGCGTCATGGCATCGAGCTTGTGCACGGCCTGCTCGTCGTCCGACACGGCCTGCAGCGGGCGCTCGAGCCTCGCCTGGGCGAGCACCCACATCTCGCCGGCGAAATACTCGAGCGCGTCGCGTGCACTCGCGGTGTCGCCGGCGGCGAGAAAACGTGCGAGATCCGCGTCAAACTCGCGCAGTGCGAGGGCGCGCAGTGAGGGACGGATCTGCAGCAGGTTCCACGCGGCCCATTCGGCCTTCCAGCGCAGGGGCACCGTATCGGCCAGCTTCATGGCGAGGCGCCACGCGAAGTTGCCGCACATGCCGGCGGTCGTGAGGCTGTCGAAGGGCACGCGCTCGTTGCGTTCCATGTGGCGGCGCGCCGTGCTCAGCGCCACGTCCACGTTGCTGTGCGCGTCGATGGGAATGCACTGGGTGGCACGCGCATTCAGCATGTTGCGTCCCACGGGCGGGCGGCGCCCGAGGGTGTCATTGATGACCGTGATGAAGGACAGGTCCGTTTCGCTTCGCCCATCGAGCCCGGAGGGCAGGGAGTCCGCACCGGGGGACTCCGATGTGTTGGTGTCGACGGGCGTGGGCGCCGCCGTGCCTGGTGTGACGCCCGCACCGAGTGAGGGCGGAGCGTCTGCCGGTCTCGTGCCGCGTTCGAGACGCGCCATGTCCCGCGAATTGGCGCGGCAGGAAATCAGCAGCAGCGCGGGAAGGGCCGCCGTCATGAGCACCCGCAGGGCCATCGCGCTGCCAAACGTGTTTCGACCGCGTGTCGCGGCGCGAAGGCGGATGGACGCCAGTTGTCGCGGTTTCGGCAGGTCCACGTCAGCGATTCTCGAAGGGAATGGTCGGCATGCGCGGGCTGATGCGTTGCTGCAGCGAAGGAATCAGCACCCGGATCGGAGTGCTTCGTACGACCTGGCGTCCACTGACCAGGTCGGTGACGGTAATGTGCAGGACATGTCGTCCGAACGGTGCACGCTCGGGCATGGCCAGCTTGAAGTGCTCGGCCACGACGGGTCGCGCTGGTGCCTCGCGCTCGTAGCTGAATGAGGCGGCGTCCGGCTCGTCAGCAAGCACCTTGGCAGGAGCGCGGCGCGCCGAGGTGAGTACTTCTCGCATATCCGCCACACTGACCGCCGTTCCCACCTCTCGGCGCACGTCCACCCGCCAGCGCACGCGACCGTTCCGATCCGGTGTGAGCTCATAGATCTCCCAGAGCACGGAGAAACGGTCTTTGGGCAGGATGACGCCGGCGTTGGGCGACAAGGTATAGTCCGACCAGCGAAGTGCCGGGGTGCGCCGCGGCGTGGCGTGGCCGGTGACCAGCACGTCACTCAAACCAAATCCCTGCACAGGGACTTCGACGGCGGCGTCTGATGTGTAGCGCATCACGCCTCGCGCCGCGCCGCCGCTGGCCGAGTCGATGGCCTCGATGCGATGCATCTGCCTTCCGGTTCCGGTGCGCACCTGCCACTGCTGTACGCTGGACACGGTTCTGGCGGACGGCAGCGACTCGACATGGGACCATGAGGACAGTGGCTCACCGAGCGGCGTTCGCAGAAAGAATGTGGTGACAATGCGGTCCGATTTCCTGCTGCGCGGCATGTCGCGATGCGGAAACGCGCGCAGGGGAACACGCGCTTCAACGTGCAGATCGACGGAATCTCCACTGTGCCGGAAGCGCGCGAGCATGACATCGATCGTGTCCATGCGACCAACAAACGGGGTGTCGTTCCAGCGCGCCCGTTCATTCTCCACACACCGAAACACGCTGCCCATGGCGGTGAAGGCCGGACAGCGACCCCGGCTGCGATCTGCCTGCCACCAACCGAGCACACCGGCGCGCTGTCGCCCGCCGGCAAAGGCGCGCCACCATTCCACCAGATCCTCGATCTTGATGTGCTGATCCAGGCCGTCCCATCGCCGCACGTAGTAGTGGAACCAGTCGTGTGTGTAGAGATACTCCCAGCGCGCAGTGGGCGCGCCGAGCCGCATGTGCACCCGTCCACTGGGTGTCTCGCTGCCGCTCTGACCCTTCCGGGCCATGTCGGCGTATCGATAGTCCGCATGTGCCATGCGAACCCGCCGCGCCAGTCGGATCTCATTGACTGCCGTGCTCCACATCGGATCGATCATGGCCCAGCCTCGCTGATCGATTTGCAGTCGGTCCGAGGGCAGAAAGTCATAGCGCCATTCGTCATCGTCGACAGTCAGTACGCCATCAAAGCTGTCATATCGCGAGGAGTCCACGCGCGGCAGCGCTCGCAGCGCGGTGTCAAAGGCGGCGTCGAGTGACACCAGCGCCCTGATGGACTGATCGGACAGGTGGTACTGCGCCAGCGGGAGGGCCAGCACCAGGGCTGAGTCATGCGGGGCCCAGGTCAGCATGGCGCGCGCGGCAGAATCCAGCGATGCCCAGCGCCCCATGGCCACCCATGGCGCGAGGGCGAGGCGCAGCATCCGACTGCGCGCGGGTGACGGGGTGAGGCGCGCCACCTGAGTGTAGAGTCTCGCGCTCCATTCGGCTTCCGACACACCGAGCTCACGCGATGTGCGCGGGATGGGCGCCAGCGTGCGCAGCGGGGGGACCTCCGCATCCAGTCGATGGACCTCCCACTCTTCGTCATGTACTCCCTTGACGGGCCGCTCGAGTCGGGCCTGCGCGCGAATCCAGATCTCCCCAGCGAATACCGTGAGCGCGTCGCGCACATCCGACGAGTCGCCACGGTCGAGCGACGCCGAAAGGGACGAGTCAAAGCGAACCAGAGCCTGCCTCCGGTGCTTGCGATGCATGGACAGCAGTTGCCAGGCGGTGTGTTCCGCGATCCATGGCAAAGGGGGGCGACCGGTCAGATTGAAGGCCAGTGTCCACGCATGGTTGGCGCAGAGCGCGACCAGCATGGTGGAGTCGAATGGGACGCGCTCATTGCGATCGGCCAGGTGACGCGCTGCCTTCAGCGCCTCGAGCGGATGTGTATGGGCCTCGTGGCTCACACACTGCGTTCTGCGCAGGTTGGGGAGTTCGCGCGGACCAATGCCCCGGCGCCCCAGGGTGTCGCTCTGGATGGTGAGCGACGCCAGCACGGCTTCACTCTTGCCGTCAAACATGTCCTTGAGCTCCAGGGTTCGTTTGACCCGCGGAGCGTAGTCCGGACGAATTCGACAGCCCGCAACGACAGCGAGAATCGCCACACCGACGGTCGTCAGTCGCCACGCGAAACGCATTCAGTGGTCTCCGGCGCCAAATACCGGCGCAGGGGTCGACGTGGTCCGCACGCCAGCCAGCTGGGGGGACCGCCATGAGGAGGGAACGGCAAGCGCGTGCAATACCCGCATCGCGGGATGCGGGTTCCGTCCGGTGTTGCTCTATCGGGGATTGAGCCCCGGCTGTTCGCCCGTCGGCCCACGGCTGCCCCGGCGCGCAGCCATGGTGGCGGCCGTATCCAGCCAGGCCGTCACCTGACGACGCGCCATCTCCAGGGCCTTGGCGGGCTCATTGGCCGAGATGATTTCCTCGGCTCCCTTGGAGAAGCGGCCCGTGCGCACATCGGTGAGCATGGTGATGAGCAGCAGGGTGTCGCCGCGCGCGGCCAGCACTCCGCTCACCACATAGTCCGCGCGCAGTGCCCAGCCCACCGACATGCGGTCGGGCAGGGTGCGCAGCGCCTTCTCAACCATGGCTTCGGGCACCACATCGAAGCGCTCCGTGCTGATGCCGCTGCGCAGTTCGTCCGCGAGGCCGCGCGCCATGATGCTGTGCTTGCCGCTGCCGGTGGAGTTGGTGTACGGCG
>JACVCT010000016.1 GCA_016741895.1 Gemmatimonadaceae bacterium
ATTCCGTTCTTCGACTTCCCGCCAGCCGTGCGCCGCGTGCTCTACACGACCAACGCGATCGAGAGCTTGCACATGCAACTGCGCAAAATCATCAAGACCCGGGGCCACTTCCCGACGGATGACGCGGCGCTGAAGCTCTTATGGCTGGCCCTCCAGAACGTCTGCCTCCACACCACCCGCTCCGTGCGCCGCTGGCATGAAGCCTTGAACCAGTTCGCCGTCTTCTACGGCGAGCGCTTCACTGCGGTGCACCGCTAAGCCCACGCCGCGCACACAAAATTCCTGACACGTCCCAGTCCAATCGTTAGACATCACATCCTTTCTCGCTCACAATGGTCTTCACTATCACCAAAGACAACGGCGCTGTGATCGCTGCGTTCATCGCGGCTTTCGCTTCGCTATGCACAACGATCATTGCGATTCGGGCAAACACGCGAATCGCTCGCATTGGGGAGTTCAAAGAAGAACGACGCGAAGTTCGCAAACGCATGAAGGATCTCTCGGAATTGATGAGCAAAGCTGAGGCGTCGGTGCGACGGCTAGTGACCCTAGCTCCAACCGTGTCACCTGAGGACTTTGTCCACGAGACAGTGACGACGCTTTCAACAATCTCAGACTACTTTCGAGCGACGACGAGCAACGCGCTAATTGACCATCCAAAAGAGGTAGCAGCGAGCGCGCGAAGCGTGAGGAACAAACTGACCGAGCTGATTCTGTCGCTCGATATGGCTGATAACAGACGCAAGGCCCCACACGCATCCGCTTCCATCAAGCCAAAGCTTGAGGCGATTGAGCAAGCAGTCAACGAATGCAATGTTGCTATTCGGAAGGCTGTGAATCCTCACTCTGAGGAAAGCGACGTCTAACGTTGCTTGCTTTCATTGCGGCCGGCCATTCTTGACACGCGCGGCATCGCGCGGCCGCAATGCAGCAGAAGCTTGGCGTTAGGGCGACATCCGGCATTCGAGCGGGTCGCACAGAGGTAGCCGCCGAAGCCTCGAGAAACTCTCAACTCCATCCGGGACGATTTCGTGATCAAGGATCATTTTAAGGCTTCAGTTCAGTACGGCGATCTCAAAGGCACAGCTTCGGCGGACCGTGCCGACGGCTCGGGGCCCGAGGAGTTCTTGAAGCAGCGGGGGCTCCTGTCGACTGGCGAGTTCATTGTCGGAATTGACACTTGGGCTGGCGAGAATCCCGGGCGACACCAGGATCCCGTTACCGTCAACTTTCTGCTGACGGAGGGTGCCTACGACAGCGTTAGCGCCAAACTCGCTAAGAGTTCTAGTCCGCTTCCGGTCAGACGCGTCGCGGTCGACATAGGAATTGCGGAGTTCTTGGGCCTCTTCAAGCGCTTTAGCGTTTGCCTGTCCCCGAACGGAATGCTAACCGACAGGAGCTACTCGTACCCCGATTGAGCCTTAGCGGGCACGACGACTGAGCTGGTGCACCGAGTCGTCACAGACGTTTCAGTACACGAGTGTCTCTGAATCATCACCGACAGACTGCACCTAGAAGCTAAGAAACCACCCCTCACGTCCGCGTGCTCCGAATGGGACACATACGCCTCGGCCGCTTACCAAAGTCTAAGCAGTGGAAGTCCGTATTCGCGGCCCTGGACGCCGAGGGGGTCAGCGGCGCAACGGTCGCTGCCGCGACAGCGGGTGCGGCAGCCGAGCGCTTCGAAGCGTTGAAGTCGGATGCGACGCTGCAGCAGACGGTCTGGTACCTTGCTAGGCTCGCGAGTGCGGCGAACAGTATCGATTTTGTCGGTGCGCTTAACTCACTGGGATTTGACACGAGGCGCTCAACCAGTCCGGCGGGCCTTGTCGCTGAGCTCTCGCGCGTAATACGGGCGGCCGCCGGGCCGCCGTCGCCACTCGGAGAATTGGCACTGAAGAGCGCGCAGCGCGTGCTCGCCGAAAGACTCCTCGGGCAGTCGCATTCGCTATTTGGAGACTCAATCGAAGACGTTCGTGCTTCGCTCAAACCATCTGCTAGCGCAGCTGGGTTCGGAGCACTAGCGCGCGACTTCTTCGGGTCCTTTGCTGCGAGCACCGTTCGCTTCCTCGCAGAGAAGGAGCTGTCCAATTACGTCGGACCGCAGCACGCTCTGCGTAGTACCTCAGACGCCGCAGAGCTTTCGAGGGACATCGAACGCTACTGCCGAGAGTCAGCCGAGATCGTTCGCGAATTTGCTGGCGGTTGGTACTCTAAGGCCAATTGGAAGACGAGCCACAGGATTGACCGACAGCGCACTGAGGGGTTCCTCGCGTACGCGCTTACAAAGATGCGATCTGAGCTTGAATCCGGAGCCAACCGGTGACGAGCTACCTAGTACGTGTTGATAAGGCCGGGCCCTCCAGAGCGCGCGATGAACATGCGACGGTTGAGCTCTCAACTCAGGGTCGAGACCGGAACGTACTGATTGAGCCGGACTCGTATGTTGCGGCCACGCTTAGCGAGCTGCCACCCCGACTTCGCGATCTTTATGTAATAGCGGGCGCCCTCTATGCAGCGGACGCTCGCATCAGTCGCGGTGGGATACGCGACGCGTTCAACGACCTCTGGCGCCGGAACTTAGTTCTGTGTCTGAGGGTGCATGACATCGCCTTCTGGCAGAGAGCTGAGGTATTTCAGGCCCTACAGAGCACCATCGAGTGTTTGACTGGTGATACGGTGAGCTTCGAGTTCGAGCTCAACGCCTCTGCGCCAGCTGGCAAGGCTCCGCTCCTGCCAATGGACCTAGTACCTCAACGGCTACGCGAATCGGATGTCGTGGTGCTCCTATCAGGCGGCCTCGACTCCCTAGCAGCCAGCTTGGAAGCTCGCTCTGAGGGGAAACGCCCGCTCCTTGTGAGCCACCGCCCTGCCCCAGTCATTCGGGCTCGACAGGAGAACGTTGTGCGCCTCCTGCGGGCCCACGACGCTGGGTGGTCTTTCCCCCACATTAGCGTGCTTCTGAATGCCGTAAAGGGGCATCGACCTTCCGAATTCTCGCAGCGGAGCCGCGCATTCCTGTTCTCAAGCCTCGCGGCGATCGCCACGCATCTTTGCGGCGCGCGCGAGATCCGCCTCTGCGACAACGGCGTTGTGTCACTCAACCTTCCGCCAAGCGGGCAATGTATCGGCACGACCCTTTCGCGCTCTACTCATCCAGCATTCTTGCGGCACCTTGAGACGTTCCTTCGGCTCGTGCTTGAGGATGCTTCGCTGAAGGTCACGAATACGCTCATTTTCCGCACGAAACGCGAAGTAGTGCAGATGGTGTCAAGGCTCGGCAAGCCTGATATGATTCAAGAGACTGTGTCGTGCGCTCACACCGAGGGAAAGACTCGCGGCCAACCCCATTGCGGCACGTGTACCCAGTGCATCGACCGCCGCTTCGCCACCATCGCCGCTGGAGTAGCTGAGCACGACCTCGTGGGTCGCTACGAGGCGGACATTTTCACAACTCCGCTTAAGGACGGCCAGGACCGGACGCACGCGGAGAACTATGTGAGGTTTGCGCAGGAACTCGGGACCTATGACAACGCGTCCGCCTTCGCGGTTGCGCGGCTGCCGGACCTCACTCTGGCGCTCCCCGACTCCGGACTTGATGAGTACATCCAGAGCGTCTACGAGCTGCTGCAGCGGCACCAAGCCGATGTTCACCGCGTTCTAGAGGTGATGGTTCGTGCCCATGCCTCGGACATCGCACGTGGGTCCTTGTCACCGCACTGCCTCTTGTCAATTCTTGGAGCGGTTGGCGCTGCGCCAGGTCCACAGCGCGCCTTTGTCACTCGTCTTGGCGACATCTTGGTGGACAGCATTCCGGCCGCATTTCGCAGTCAGAAGCCGACGAGCGAGGCGCAAATGCAGGACGTCGGCGAAGCCGCGCTTCGCGCGGCAGGCGAGCGTCTGACTCGGGAAGCACCTCAGACGCCGTTTGGCACAGTCTCTGTTCGCCCAGATTTCTCGCGCGAGCTCCCAGGTGAGCACTCACTATATGTCGAGTTCAAACTAGTCAAGCATCGTCGCGATGTTGGGCGAACTCACGGACAGATAGCGCAGGATCTCGTACAGTACCCAGCTGAATGCTGGATTCTCTTTGTAGTGTACGATCCAACCAGCGCGATACGCGACCCTGTTGCCTTCTCCAATGAGTTTGCCATCAGGCGAGAGAGGGTTGTGGTTCGTGTCATTCGCTAGTCAACAGCGTGGCATCCCGAGCCCGAGATCCCCTTGCGCTGCGCCCTAGCGACGCTTGCTGCCGACGAGCGCAGGTAGTGTAGCGGTTGTGGGGCCTCGGCTCCATCTTCTTGAAAGGTTCGCCGAGGCCCGACAACCGCGTTTTATGGGAGCGCTCGCAGCAGAAGCAAACGTTAGGCGCCCGAATCCACGTCACTACCCCTCTGGAGCCAGCTTGAAGATCGATCGACTCGTCCTGCAGAACGTGTTGAGCTACCAAGCACGTACTGAGCTTCGCCTCAACCACGACATAAACATCATCATCGGTCCTAATGGCGGCGGTAAGACGAACCTCCAGAAGGTCTTGGCTCTGGTGTTGAGCAAGTACTTCATTCATCAGTACGACTTTCAGGTCAACGATAACGAAGCAAAGATTGTTCAGCTGGACCCGTGGAACCAGCGCGTGCTCGAGCGGAACCTGCAACGGTTCAATGGTAGCAAGGAAGATCAAGTCATTCAGATTGATCTCATCCCAGAGGCAGCCGACCTGCAAAACATTCGGACCATAGGCGCGCATCTTGAGAAGTTCAACGAGCAGCTCGCCTACTGGGAACGAAAATACGACACATACTCCCCGGCTGCCCTAGTCGCTCTCCTCAAGGAGGGTCAGCCGCTTACGTACACGATTCGCAATCTCGTACTACAACCGCCAGCGGACCGAACGGCCGAGTGGGTCTTTGCCGAGTACCTACGAACGTTTTTCATCTTTATGCGACTTGCGAGTCGCATACCTGACGTGAAGCTCAGTTCGCCCGTTTTCTTCTTCTTCTCCGAGCGCAACGCTGGCAGGAGCTTAGACATCGGGGCCGGCAGCCTTACCGAGCAGCAACACTACCAGGGATTTCGGAGCGCGTATCAGGCGGCGCTGGGCGATAACACCAACCTGATGCAGTGGGGTGCGCAGCACTTTGCACGACTCCACCGGAAGGCGACAAACCTGGCTGCGGAGCGACGGGACTCCACGACTGCGGACTTCTTCTCACACGAGCCTGATGTACGCCTGCTGGCTCGGTACATGCAGCAGCTCGGCTACGAGTACACATTCCTCACCAACGAGGACGGTGCGGCGTACACGTTCGCGATTCGGCGCAACGACAGATGGACAACGGCCGAACGGTTCAGCTCCGGCGAGAAGGAGATCGTTCACTTCCTCCTTGCCCTGTTTGCCCTGAACGCCAAGGACGGCGTCGTGCTGGTAGACGAACCCGAGCTCCATCTTCATCCTAGGTGGCAACGGATCTTCTTGCACCTGTTCAGAGAACTCTCCGGCGAGAGGAACAACCAGTTCCTGATCGCGACCCACTCGCCCGTCTTCGTCAGTCCCGACACAATCAACAGCATCATCCGTGTTCATCGAAAGGATGGACGAGGCAGCTCCAAGGTAGCGCTTCGTGACGTTGCCCTCCCCGAGAAAAGGAACCTTGTTCGGATGATCAACAGCCAGAACAACGAGAGGATCTTCTTCGCCGACAAAGTAGTGCTAGTGGAGGGAGTGACCGATCGAATCGTCTTCTCGTCTCTGCTGGAGCGAGCCTGCGCCAAGTTCTCCAACTTTCAAGCTATCGAGATCGTAGAGGTTGGCGGCAAGGGGAACTTCCGAGACTATCGAGCGCTCCTTGACGCGCTCGAAACGCCCTCATACATCATCGCGGACCGCGACTATCTCTGCGAGGTCGGAGAGCCTGCAACTAAGGCACTTTTCGCTAAGTCGGATGTGAAGGCAGTCGACGCGCTACTCTCTGATTCGAAGTCACTCGACCGCCAAACGCTTCTCAGTTCATTGCGCGAGGCAGTGGACACAGCGAACGTTTCGAGTCTTCAGTCCGTACTTCGGCATATCGAAGGTCGGCATCGCAAGTTCCGCGAAGAGTTGACCGAGGAGCAGCTTGCACAGTTTCGCGGCGATCTAGCCAGGCTGCGTGCTCAGAACACCCACATCCTGCCTGGCGGCGCTGTTGAAGCCTACCTTCCTCAGGGCTTGACGGACCTTCGCTCGGTTGTTGAGCTGACCACAGACGCCAACTGGCCGAACAGAGTCGCCTCAGAAGACAGAAGGGTCGAACTCGCGCAAATTGTATCAGGCGTTCTCGAGCTGTCGGTCGAACAGTCACTGGCTCTTGAACGAGCAATGAAGAAGGCCGAAGTGAACTTCCCTTCCACTCTCGGCTGACCGCACGGACGCCTAACCCCTCGTTCAAACTGACCCGCCTGACCCGCTACGGCAGGCTTTGTAAGCCCGGCCTGTGGCGCATGGTGCATCATCACAGACCGGGCTCACAAATCCAGCCTCCGTTGGCAGGCTAACTCGAACGTTAGGTTGGCACCGAATGCGTACCCGGAGGATGCTTGAGCGTACCATGGAACCGACTTGAACTGAACGCGACTCGGCGCTTGAACGAGGCGCTCGGTGCTGCGGTGAAGGTACTCAATCGAGCACTCTCGGCTGCTGACGCACTTCTTCGACTCAAGCGGACCCGCGGTATATCAGAGCTGTCCCAAGTCCGCGCCGCGCTTCTCTCGCAGATCATTGTTACCTGCAGAACAGTTCTCCTAATCGCCCGGAAGGGTTACCCACTACAGGCAATGGCGCTGCTGGCAAGTGTCTACGAGCTCGCCACGGCCCTGGCTTACGCGGGACACGACGCTGAACGGGCAACGCAGTGGTTGTCGCACGATCTTGACCGAGAGTCCTTTCCATCGACGCGACAGCGCAAGCAGGCGACAAAGGAACTCTTGCTAGCAGGAGGCTTCTCAGAACAGGGCGTCGCCGCCGCTGTTGGTGTATGGGAAGAGCGGTACAAGGCCTTCTGTATGGCTAAACACGGCAATCCCAAGGTTCTTCGGCATTACGGCGTCCGTCGAAATAGCCGGAGCTTCTCAGTAGCTGTAAGCCCACTGTCCGGCGGACCATACACACGCCTAGCGCAGCTGGTTCTGCTGCGGGCATCACAGCTCCTCGTGATGGCGACGACGGTATACGGAAGCCGTGAGACTCAGGAAGAAGGGGCCGAGCTCTCGGCAAGCGTTGGCAGAAGGCTATATGAGGTCGCACGAGACGTCGCTCAACTTCAAGGTGCGCTCAGCGATAGTGACTCAGTCTGACATAGCGCTGCTGCAGACGGGACCGTTTTGGACTGCGGCGTTCGCGCTACGCGCACTCGCCGCATCTCACGGAGCGGCCCTGCCGCAGAGCGTAGGCGTTACACTAAACAACCGGCCTAACTGACGCACATGGCTGCTGGTCGCAGCACGCAGCTGGCAGGACAAGTGGGAGAGTACCTCGTTGCCGCTCAGATGTGTCGCCTTGGTATGATCGCAGCGACATTCAGTGGCAACGTTGAGCACTTTGATATTCTCGCGTCGAGACCTGACGGCGTCGGGATTGCCGTGCAAGTAAAGGCAATCCGGACTGGAGACTGGCAGCTCAATGCATCGCGCATTCTCGATGTCGAGCTCCGAGACAAGGTGCAGGCGGTTCGAGGCCTGCTGCCAGAACCGCATCCCGGACTTCTTTGTGTATTCGTCCGGCTCGGCGCAAGTTACGGAGGTGATGAGTTCTTTGTGCTAAGCTGGTTGCAGCTACAGAGAATCGTCGAGCGCCGGTATCGCGGACACCTGGAGAAGATCGGAGGGGTCCGTCCGCGTAACCCTGAAAGCATGCACACAGCCGTGAGTGTCACTGACCGCGAACCTCACCGCAATGCATGGGGGACGCTGACGGGCTGATCGGCGACACATTCCGGTCACTCGATTTTGCGCAGTCGCTTCGTTCTCCCGGAAGGTCACAGAATCCGCATACGTCTATTGGGTCGTGACAAGGTCCGTTGACCCTCGAGTTTTACTGTCTCCCAGGGCACCCTGGCGGACAGCAGCGGTACGGGTAGATGTTCGGTCCCTGTCCCTCGCCTTTCTTCCCACCAGAGCCCGGCGTAACTTTAGAAGATGCCAACCGTTCTCCGCGTCGCGGGGTATCGTTTCTTCTTCTTCAGCAACGAACGCGGTGAGCCCGCGCACGTGCACGTTGAGCAGGCGGCGCGCTACGCGAAATTCTGGTTGCGTGATGTCTCGCTTGCCTCGAACCACGGCTTCCGGTCCGCCGAGCTCGCTGAGCTCAGATGGTTGGTGTTCGAGCATCGACTCTTGATCCAGGAGAAGTGGGATGAGCACTTCGGCCGTTAGGCTCGATCCGGTGGTAGTCGACGTCAGTTGCACCGCAGACGCCTTGCGCGTGGTGCTTGCGGATGGCCGCGAGATTGTCACACCGTTGGAGTGGTTCCCGCGCTTGCGCGATGCTTCGCCAGCGGCCCGCGCGAATTGGCGAACTATCGGCGGTGGAATTGGGGTTCACTGGCCGGAGATCGACGAAGACATCTCCGTCGAAGGGCTCCTCGCAACGCGCTAACCGTGACGGAAGTCGCGTTTCAGCTCGTATTGTTTGAGAGGAAGTCGCGCACCCTTCGCCAATGAGGCAGCCACGTGGCCATCTCCACCCGCCCCGCATTCATCGTCGCCGTCGACTCGTTCGAAGGCGAGCAGAGTGTCATCGAAGTGCGCGATTCAAACGGTCGGCCGCTGCCAGCGGTCTACTGTATTGCGCGGCAGAACGAGAAGACCGGTGTTCTCGAGTTTGCGGACTACGGCTACCGCAGCCCGAGGAGGCCCGAGAGGCGTGGCCGCAGGCACTGTAGCCTTACGGCTGGCGACCAGCCGCTTCCAGATGCTTTCGGAAGTGTCGCCTGGTGACGCATGCCTCAGGACTCTTGCGCGTTTCTCCATCAACTTCGAATCATGCGCTCAACCGCCAAGCTCCGCTGGGGATGTGTCCTAACCCTTGCTCTGCTGCATCTTGGTGCGTGCGGCATGCCTGACGAAACGTCTGGTCGACCAGACTGGAGCTCCAATGTGTCAGCGTTCGAATCCGAGCTTCGCGACCTGCAAACGGCGCTCGCGATACCCGGGCTCGCGTATGTCATTGTTTCGGACAGCGGTCCCATTGCATCCGGCGCATTCGGCAAGGCGCAGTTGCCAGACAGCACGCCGTTCACGGTGTCCACACCGCTGCGTATCGCCTCGGTTACCAAGTCCAGTGCCGCGGTCGTCGCCATGCAACTGGTCGACGAGGACCGATTGGACTTGGACGCACCAGCGCGCCAGTACGCCCCTGGCTTGTCGATACCCGACGACGTGACGCTGCGGCATCTACTCTCCCACACCTCTGAGGGCACTGTTGGCACAGACTACGTCTACTCCAGTTCGCGCTACGCCATGCTCGGGCAGGTCATTGAGGCGGTGGCCGATACAAGCCTTGATGCTGTGATACGCGCGCGCGTCCTCGAGCCTTCAGCGATGCAGGCGTACCCGTCGCCCGACCTTGGTGCGCATGCCGCCCTGGTGTCCACGGTCAACGACATGGGGAAATACCTCACGGCGCTGGAGCAAGGCAAACTGCTCAAGCCACGCGCGCTGGAAGAACTGGCGTCGCCCTCGCGAACACCATCGGGCACGCTACTTCCCGTAAGCCTGGGCTGGTTCGCGCAAACGGTGCAGGGGCGATCCGTTATGTGGAGCTTCGGTCAGGATGACCCCGAGCACTCGGGCGCCTTGCTCGTTCGTCTTCCCGAGCAGAGACTCTCGCTGTTCGTGCTCGCCAACTCCAACGTGCTCAGCGACCCATTCCGTCTGTTGATGGGTGATGTGACAAAGTCGCCATTTGCGATGAGTTTCCTCCGCCTTTTTGCGTTCTCGCCGGCGGGTGCACCACTGAGTCGCCCGGCGCGAGGAGACTCCGCCATCTCCTCCGCAGTAGAGGCGCAGGAGCAACGCGCTGACTATCGCTACCGCGACGAACTCATTGGCTGGGCGCTCATCGACCTGTGGACGAATGATCGTGTCAATGTCAGGCGAAAGATGGATCTCGTACGAGCGCGCTATACGGACAGCGCGCCCGACCCGGTTCTCCACTTTGCGAGCGTGCGCCTTGATGACCCCAGCGTCCGGGAAGCCGCTCTGCTGGATGGCGAGCGCTTGCTTGAAGCGCATCCACAGAATCGCTGGTTGCTGCTGGCACAGGGGTACCTGCTTCAACAGGCAGGAAGAAACGCAGAATCCTCGCAGGCCTTTCAACGCATCCTCGACCTGCCGAACCAGGAGCCCGATTTCATCCGCCGCCTGTTCACGTTCTGGAGCTGGATGGCGCTTGCTCAGATGACCGCCCCGAACGATCCGGCCCAAGCGCGCGTCTACCTGCAGAACATTGTGCAAAGCGGAGTTACAGGCGAGATGCTTGACGATGCGAAGCGAATGCTGGACAGCCTCGATCAGAAGCGGACGCCCTGAATGCAACACCCCACGTGCGAGGAGAGGGGTGCCAAATGAACAACGAGTGGGACTAGAGACGAATACGGCGACCCAGAACACCGCGAGCTCTGAGGTGCCGGCGGCGCCCCCGCTTCTCCTCTTGCTGGTGCTCTTCTGGCTCTCCATCCTCGGGCATGAAGCCGCGCACTTCGGTGTTGGTGCCTTGGTGTACTCGTCTGATGAACTGCGCACCGGTATCGTGAGATCATGGCCGCAGCTCCTGGTCGTATGCGCGGGGCCGGTCTCCACCATGCTGCACATGACCATGAGCGTGTTGGGTGCGCGGTCGAGCCAGAACGCCACATGGAAGCTGGCGTGGTCGTCACTGGTCGCGAGCGCAGCGTCGCGGATTGCGATCGTTGGCTACGGCACGTTGCGTGGCACGGCAATCAACGACGAGCAGACTATCGGCCGCATCCTCGGGATTTCTCCCCGAGCAATTTGGTGCTTGGAGGCTCTGGTGGCCGTAGCATGCATTGTTTACGTGGCCCGCATGTGGTCGCCCGGTGCGCGGCCGCAGATCCTGCAGTGGATAGCGGTGAGCGTTGTTGTTGGATGGGCCGTAACCTTGGTGGCCGGACCGCTCCTTGGTCTTCCGATATGACGTGCGGTCGGCCTTGCGTCAAATTGGACTGACGGACACCTGAAGTGGATGCTATGTTGGAACGCTGCGGAGCGCGCTCTGCACATGCGTGCGCTAAAGCGATACTTTCTTCCACAGTCGAATAGCGGCAATGCTACCCTTCTTCGAGCAGCCTGTCTGGAGTCTCGGTCCGCTAACCATCCACGCCTTCGGTGTAAGCGTCGCTATCGCTGCGTGGTATGGGTTGATCGTGGGCCAACGGCGCTTTGAATACCTGTCGCTCGATGCTGGCCTTGGTCAGCAGCTTGCGAGTTGGATGCTGCTTGGTGGCATGATCGGGGCGCATCTCTTCTCAGTGCTCTTCTACTTCCCCTTAAAGCTTCGGGAAGACCCCTGGCTGCTGCTCCGGTTTTGGGAGGACATCAGCTCGTTCGGCGGGATGATGGGAGGGTTGGTCGGTGCGCTGCTGTTCTTTGCTGCGCGCATGCGAGAGAGTGCCTGGGCGCATCGTCTCGCCTACTTGGATGTCGTGGCGTTTGTCTTCCCTGGATCGCTCGCGATCGGACGCATTGGCTGCGCACTAGCGCATGATCACCCGGGTTCAATCAGTGCCTTCCCGCTTGCCATCAGCCTTGAGAGCAGAGATGCTCAGGCGTTCTACGTGAGTAGTGGGAACTCACTGCCAGCTGAAGCCGCACTGCTAGGCTTCCATGATCTTGGGCTCTACGAGTTGCTGTACCTGTCGCTCGTCGTACTGCCGCTGTTCTGGTACTTCGATCGACGTACCAGACCCGCTGGCTTCTACCTCGCAGCCTTCGGCGCGCTCTACCTACCCGTCAGGTTCGCGTTTGACATGCTGCGTGTTGCCGATGCGCGCTATGCCGGCTTGACGCCGGCTCAGTGGCTGGCGGCTATTCTGCTTTTTGTGCTGCCGCTGGCGACCCTCGGCCGTCGAACGCTTGCGTATGCAATTGGCGGTACGGTGCTGCTTACCACGCTCTGGGCGTGCTGGAGCGGCTCCTAGTCCCGTCGCCAGCCACTCGATCTTGCGGTTCGCCGCGCGCGGCCTCCAATTGAGGCCATCGCAGCAGAACGCCAATGTTCGGCAATTGGTCCCCCATAGATCGGAGCTACAGAGTGTCGTATTCAGCAGTGGCTTTACTCGTCGTGTCCTCGTTCTGGCCGCACACGTCACAGAATCCCCGGCCTTGCGCCAATACCGTCGTGGTGGAGACTGACACCACTGTTCAACAAGCTGGGTCTGACAAGGACACGTTGCTAAGATGGTCATCGGGCGGCACAGGGCCGGAGTATCCCACGCCGCTTCGGTCGCAAGGTCTCATGGGTCGCGTAGTGGCTCGATTTGCCGTGGATACGAACGGGCGGGTCATGCCGGGAACTGCGGCCATCGTCTCTGAAACGCACCGCGAGTTCGGTCAATCAGTGTGTCAGTTTCTCAAGCGAGCGCGGTTTCAACCGGTGCCTGTCGATGGCCGCAAGCGGACTGTGACGGTCGCTGCAGCCCCGTTCGAGTTCTCCATCAGGTAATCGCACGTCGGTCGTGTTGAGTCTGGCACCAACCTGCCCGCCGTATCTCTCCATTCAGCAGAGGAGCACACAATGAGTTCTGAACCCGTTACCCCCATGACCGATGGTCGAGTCTTCCGCGTGACGCTCACACATGGCGGTCAGTTCGAGTCGTACATGGGCGTGCACGTGCGCCTTGATGTCGCCAACGGCGTGGTGCACATCTTCAGCCAGGACGCGCAGGCGCACTACCTGACCATCCCGCTCGGCCACGCCATCATCGAATGGCAGGATCCCTCGGCGCTGGAGCCGCAACCTCGCACCTCGCCCTACGGATCCAAGGCGTTCGACGCGATGGAGAAGCAGCTCGAGACCATGACCAAGGCCATGAGCGAGCGCTTTGGTTGACAAAGCGCCGGTAGCCCACTCTACCGCGAACCCTCACGCTCAAACACCACCCGCCCTCGCGACACCGTAAGCGCCACACCACCACGCAGCAGTGCGCGTGGCTCGGCGCGGAACGGATCCACATCCAGCACGGTGATGTCAGCACGCTTGCCAACCGCAATGACGCCGGCCTCCTGTTCGTCAAACCCCGCCCAGGCACTCCACACCGTGTAGCCACGCACGGCTTCTTCCGGCGTCATGCGCTGAGCGGGATACCAGCCACCCGGTGGCGCACCGCTCGTATCCTGACGCGTGATGGCGCTGTACAGGCCGTAGAACGGGCTCCAATCGGAACCGGGCAAATCCGACGAAAACACGAGCGGCGCGCCAGCCTGTCGCAGCGTGCGCCACGCATACGCACCGGCAATGCGCTCGCTCCCCACGCGAGTCTCCGCCCAACCCTTGTCCTCCACAGCGTGCGGCGGTTGCACCGAGGCAATCACCCCGAGCGCGGCAAAGCGCGCCATGTCCGCCGGCGACACCACCTGCGCGTGCTCCACACGATGTCGCAGCTCGCGCGCCGAGGGCGCCGCGCGTGTGACGGAATCGATGAAGTCGAGCGTCGCACGGTTGCCGGCGTCACCGATGGCATGAATGCCCGCCTGAAAGCCGGCCCGCATGGCATCGGCCACGAGGCGCTGATCAAATCCGTAGCTGCCACCGCTTACGCCACGATGCCCGGGTCGGTCGGCGTAGTCGTCCAAGAGTTGCGCGCCGCGCGAGCCGAGCGCGCCGTCGTAGTAGGCCTTCACAGCGCGCACGCTGAGCATGCCGTTGGCCGACGTGAACGGACCACGCGCAATCCACCGGCGAACGAGCGCCGAGTCGCGTGCACTCAGCATGGCATACACACGCAGCGGCAGCGCATCACGCTCGGCGAGTCGCTCGAAGCTGTCCATGACATCGGGCGGCACGCCCGCTTCGTGCATGCCGGTGTAGCCGGACTCGTTCATGACACGCAGCGCGCGCAGCACCTGCGAGTCGCGCTGCGCCGGCGTGGGCCGCGGCACCGCGTTGTCGAGCAGCGGCACCGCACGATTGAGCACGAGACCGGTGGGTTCGCCACTCGCATCCTTTCGGATTTCTCCGCCGTTTGGCACGGGCGTGTCGCGGGTGATGCCGGCCAGCGCGAGCGCGCGCGTGTTGGCCCACGACGCGAAGCCATGCAGGCTGCGCAGCACGACGGGGTGATCGGGCACGCGTTCCGACAGCAGGCGCTTGTCGGGATAACGATTGGCCCAGGCGCCCTCGTCCCAGCCATAGCCCAGAATCCACTCGCCCTTGGGCGTCTTCGCAGCGCGCTCCGCAATGATATTCACCGCCTCCGCCTCGGTGGCGACGCCGGTGAGATTCACGCGCTCGAGTGACTCGCCCAGCTCGGCCACGTGCGTGTGCGCGTCCACGAGACCCGGCAGTACCACACCGTCCGCGAGGTCCACCACGCGTGTGCCCGGACCACTCAGCGCGAGCGCACCGGAGTCCGTGCCGACGTACACAATGCGCCCCTCACGCACGGCGATGGCTGTGGCGTCGTGGCGCCAACCTCCTGCCGAATCGTAGGGCGCCTGCGCCGAGGGGCGACCATCGGTGGACGGGTCGGGCCACGCGAGGGTGTACACGCGGCCGTGGTGCAGGACGAGGTCGGCGGTGGGCGTGGCGTCAGGGCCGGAGGAGCAGGCGGCCAGGAGGGGCAACGTCACGGCGGCTACGCCGCGTGCACAAAGGCGGAATTGCGTCATGGAACAAGTATAGACCGACTTTCCGGCCTCCACACTTTGTACGCGTGTCAGCCGCAGCGCGCTGCGCGGAGCCGTCGGGCAATGTCCTCGGGTGACGGCGCCGCGGCCGGCGCGCGGAATACAGCGAGATACTCGCCGGGCTCCATCTCCATGCGACTCAGGGGTTCGTATCCGACGGCGCGCAGTTCGCAGGTGAGAAGGGTGATGGGTGTGCCGTGTGCATCAGTGGGCGCCTCGCGATCGAGAATGGCAAGCCGCCCGCCGGGACGCATGGACGTGGACAGCCGCGCGAGGAGTGCAAAGGGCTGCGCAATCTCGTGGTACATGTGGATCATGAGCGCCACATCCACCGCAGCAGCAGGAAGGCGCGGGTCATCCTCGGTGCCCAGGACAATCTGCACGTTGCGCCAGCCAGCCCGGCGTGCGCGATTGCGCAACAGGCCCAGGTAATCGTCGCGCACATCCTGGCCGTAGATCACCCCGCTGTCACCGAGCACGGGCACCAGACGCGCGACGTAATAGCCATCGCCGGCTCCGATGTCCGCCACTGCCATGCCGGGAGTGAGATCGAGGTGCGCGAACACGCGGGTCGCCTCACCCTGCCGGTCTCGGATGCGCTCGTCGGTCCAGCGAGGTGCGACGATGTCACTGACCGGTCGGCGCGGCACAGGGTAGCCGGCACTACTGTCTGTTGCGCGCGATCTCTGGGGTGTCTGGGCCGCGCTGCCGCAGCCGGCAATGCCGTACAAGACAGCGCCGTATGCAAGGGTGGCTGTGAGCAGTGCGACTGCGCGGCGGCGGACGGTGTGTGGGCGAGGTGAGGGCATGGCGATACAACGCTCATGACCGGTTAGACTGTGCCCGGGCCGGTCAGCCGGGCCGATACCACGATCTACTGACGCCCCACCATCCAATCACCGGGCCTCGTGCCCTCGCGAAGCGTCCACCCAGGGGCGAGGGTCAAGGTCCAGTTGCCATTCGATAGTACTGGCCGGCCCGCTGGTGGTCCGGGCACTACCACTTCGCCTGGCATGCCACTCCCTTGCTTGAGCAGCACGCCATTTCGCGCCACACGCAGCGTGCCCCACACGTCGGTGAACTGCCCGCTGCCATACACCATGCCGTGCCCTGCCAGCGGAAACGCATCGTTCGGGTTGAACGAGTAACTGAGACTGTCCGTGGTGGGAATGCGAACCACCGGCTGTTCGACGAGACGCGCCCGATGACCACGCTCCGTCTCGACACGCCGGGCAGCCATCTCGTTTTCTTCGGCGCGGATGAGCAGACCACCATGACGCTCACTGCGCTGCAGCATGCGCGTCGTGTCGACACGCACGGACGGATAGGCCACACGCAGCAGCTCGGCGAGGTCGCTGTCTGCATTCAGCTGCGGTCGCCACGCCATGCCTGAGCCATCGAGCAGCACGCCGTAGGCCGGGCCCGACGCGTAGGCAAAGCTCCGCACCAGCGACTCCTGTCGTTCGCGCGCCAGCATGGCCAGGGCAACACGACGCGCGAGCAGTGAATCGGCCTCACCACTCGAAGCCCAGCCGTTGTACTCGGCGAGGCCTTCATTGAGTAGCAACGCCTGTTCCTCCCTCTGCGCCTGTGGGTATGTGCGCAGGCGCATGGCGCGAAAGGCCAGCGCGTCGCTCAGCGCCTGTACGCGCTGCGTGCCACTCCGCAGCAGCGCTTCAGCCAGGGCGCGCCACTCCAGTCTCGTCCAGATTCGTGCCGCTGTCGTGTTGAGATGCGCGTTGGACGGATTGGCTGCCGGCAACCTCAGTTGGTCTTGCACACGATGAAAGGACTCGTGCAACAGCAGACGAACCCGCGCGCCACGATCGGCAGGCAATGGCCACATCAGCATGGCATAGCGTGTGCCGCCAAGTGTAACGGCCGTATTGGCAATCGGCAGCGCGTCGGGCAGCGTGCCGACAAACAACGCGCCATACGCAGAGAGCAGACCCGCCGAATCGGCCTGGCTGGCAACCACCTGTCGCGTGCGTGGGTCGACAAAGAGCAGCGCACCAAGGGTGCGGACCTTCCATAGAGTATCCGTGCGCGCGGCCAGCGCGCGCACCTCGGCCACATGCTCGCGCGCAAGGGTCGTGTCGATGGCCGATTGTGCGGAGGCGGGGAGTTCTGCAACAAGAAGCGCGGCGACAGTCAGCCCGCGCAGTGAAAGCCGCGAGATATTCATCACGGGCTGCGTCCCGACCACGCAATGCTGCCCCGAGCCGGTACATGAATGACCAGGTCTTCGCCGTGATTGGCACCACGCAGCCAGATGCGGTCGTCGTCCTGCGCAATGCGATCAGCGGACAGGGCCACACCATCCACTGTGGCGGCGACCACACGGTGCCCGGCAAACTCGAGGGTGAACGCACCGGCTGCGTCGGAGGCCGAGATGGTGAGTGGGGCACGCGACGCCTGCACGCGGTTGATCAACAGCGCGACAAGAAACACGGTGGCCACGGCAAACATGCCTGCGCCCTGCCGGCGTCGTCTGCGGCAACGCAGCACAACGGACACGACATGTCGCGTGCTGCTCACACCGCGCTGCCCACGCAGCTCCTCGAGATCACCAAGGATCTCTTCGTGCCAGGCCGGCTCGCACAGCATGCGGACCACACGCTCCGTCCAGGTGCTCACGGCGTCCCCAGTTGCGGCCGCAGTGACCAGAGTCGTGCGCGCACGGCGCGCGTCTGTTCGAGGGCACGCCGGCCATCGGCGGTGACACCGTACAGGCGTTTGCGTCGTCCACCCCGCTCTGGTGTGCCTTCGCCAAGGCGCGAGGTCACGAAGCCCTTGCGTTCGAGTCGGTCGAGCGTGGCATACACGGCGCCCAGCGCGACGGCACGTTCGCCCTCGCGCTCCAGCAGGGAGGCGATGGCCACGGCGTAGCCCTCGGGGTGCAGGGAGTGCGCGGCGAGCAGCACGAGCTCCTCAAAGCCGCCCAGGCGGAAGTCTTCGTCACGATCGGTATGATCCATACAATAGCGAATATAGTGATCGGATCCATTGTGGCAACCCGGGCTGGCGGACCTCCCAGCGGGGGCCGCGGCTACTGAACAGGTCCCCCAACGCGCCGGGCGCCTTTCCGCGCCACGCACAGCAGCCGCGGCGCGAATATTGTTTGGTGTACCGCTGGTCGTTGGCGCCTGGTGAGTCTGATCCGCCCTTCAGATCCCGGAGGATTCTGACGCATGTCCGAACAGAAGATGACCTTCCTGGTGAAGGCCACACGGCGGGACTCACACGGCAGTGAAGCCACGTGCAAACAGGCGACGATCACGCTCGATACCGATCTGGCCGGGCGTCCCGACGCCTTCAATCCCGCTGAACTGCTCCTCGCGGCACTGGCCGCGTGCATGATCAAGGGCATCGAGCGCGTCTCGCCGATGCTCAAGTTCAGTCTGCGCTCTGTGAACGTGCAGATCAGCGGCGTTCGTCAGGACGCTGCGGCGCGCTGATGGCCATGCCTGATGCTTCAGTAGCTCGACTGGACCGGGGCGTTGCGCCCTTCGCCCAGCGTGGGTAGCCTCTGGAGCGGCCGGCAGGGCGGGGCAGGATGTGGCGCCGTGTGACGAGAGCGTTGATGGAGTGGTGAGGTATGCTGCGGTGAGTGCCGGTGCCCTCAACTGGTGGCAGATCGTTGCCCTCTTCGGTGCTGTGCAGGGGACGGTCGTGGCGCTGGCGCTCGCGGCCAGACGCCCGCGTCGCACCCCGAATCTCCTGCTCGCGGCTCTGGTGCTTGCCTTTGCGCTGCATCTCGTGTCGGTGGTCTACTATTCCGCCGATCTGGTGGGCAGCCTGCCGCATTTCTTCGGTCTGACTCAGCCGCTGCCCCTGGCATTCGGCCCCCTGCTGTATCTCTACGCCATCACGGCCAGTGGTCAGCAGCATCGCCTGGGCCTGCGCGACTGGTGGCACGCGCTCCCTGTGCTCGCCCTCTATGTGTGGGGCCTGCCCATCTACCTCCAGGGCAGCGAAGAAAAGCTCGCCCTGTTCCGCGCCATTCAGGCCGGTCAATTGCCGCTGCAGTCACAGGTGGCCATTCCGCTGGTTCTGCTCTCAGGTGTCGTCTACACGGTGGCAACGCTGGTGGCTCTTGGGCGACATCAGGCGGTGGTGGCCGAGAACTATTCCTCGCTGGAGCGGGTCAATCTGCACTGGCTGCGCTGGCTGGCCCTTGCCAGTGCGCTGATCTGGTTGACGGCGCTGTCGTTCGAAGCCGCCGACTCGGCGCAGTGGGCCGTGTCACTTCCCGGCGACTTTGTGGTGGCCGTGGGCATCACGCTGGTCATTCACGCGATCGGATTCTGGGGACTCCGTCAACCGGAAGTCTTCCGCTATGTCACGGCTGAACATGCCGTCGTGCCACCGCCGCCCGAGCCAGTGTCTGAACCGCCGTCTGAACCGCGGCCTGAACTGCTGTCCGACCCGTCGCCTCCGCGATACGAGCGGTCGGGACTGTCTTCGCGGGAGGCCGAGGCGCTCAAGGCCCGCCTGCTGGCCATCATGGACGACACGCACCTCTATCGGAGCGCTGACCTTACGCTGGGAGATCTCGCCGAACGATTGGACACCACGCCCCATCGGCTGTCCGAGGTGCTCAACGCGCTGCTCGGCCAGTCGTTCTACGACTTCATCAATGGCTATCGCGTGCGCGAAGTGCAGGCGCGACTGCTCGGGCCCGACGGCGCCAGACTCACCTATCTGGCCCTGGCGCTCGATGCCGGCTTTGCCTCCAAGTCCACGTTCAATGCGGTGTTCAAGAAGCACACGGGCATGACACCGTCGGAATACCGACGCGCACAACCGGGCTGAACGTCCCGGCCCGTCGGCTCGGACGTACCACACGAACGGTCCGGTCGAGCCCTCCACCCAACGCAGCTACGATGCGCACTCGACGCGGGTCGAACTCATCGGCTCCGTCGCGTACCCCGTATCGGAGCATTGGATGTTTGCACGTTGTGTGCTGGCCATGGGCGCCGTTTCCTTGATGGCCTGCGACCCGTTGTCCATGTCGGAGCCGGGGCATCTTGTGCCCCGTACAGTAACCGAAGATTCAAGTCTTCCATCGATCACCATCAACGGCTCGCGTCTTCATGCCGAGACGCGGGGTACGCCGGGCAAGCCGGTGATGATCATGCTGCATGGTGGGCCGGGTGCCGACTATCGGTCGCTGCTGGCGCTGGCGGACCGCCATGCCGGCTACTCGCTGGCTGATCACTACTACATCGTGTTCTGGGATCAGCGTGGGGCTGGCCTGTCCGAGCGTCACACCCAGGACAAGCTGACCATCGACCAGTATGACGCCGACCTGCTGGCCATCGTGGACCGCTATGCGCCGGGCGGTCAGGTCACTCTGGTGGGGCAGTCCTGGGGTGGGATGTACGGCACTTCATTCATCAACCGGCATCCGACGCGTGTGAAGGAGGCCGTATTCATTGAGACCGGGCCGCTCAAGGGCAGCACCTTCGAGCGCATCAAGGGAGAGTTGTTCGATCTGCACCTGCTGCGGGAATGGCTCAATGACATGGCGTGGACGGCGCAGTTCTTTTCGGCCGACGACCACATCCGGATGGATTACCAGATGACCATCGGCTCGGAGGGATCACAGCCGCGCAACAACACGCGCAAGGGTCCGGGTGCAGAGCCCTTCTGGCGCCTGGGTGCGATGGCCAATCGTTACGTACAGGAGGACGGACAGGACGCGAAGGGGCGATTCAACTACGACTTCACCACCAACCTGCAGCGGTACACGGGTCGGGTGCTGCTGATTGCAGGTTCACGCAGCGAGGTGCTCGGCACGCCGCTGCAATTGGAGCAGCAGCCGCTGTACCGACACGCCAGCGTGGAGGTGGTGCAAGGCGGCGGACATGATGTGCACTGGACCCATACACCCGCGGTACTGGGGCTGATGCGCACGTTTCTTTCCGCGTCCGGCACAGGCGGTGCCCGGTGAAGCGCGTGCTCCTGTTTGCTGCGCTGATGCTGGCGTCGGGCCATCAGCGTTTGGCGGCCCAATGGAACCTGGCCCGTCTTGAACCCGGTGATGCGACCTGGCAGGTAAGCACGGCGCTCGATCCCGCCATCATCACGTCGATCGGCTATCGACAGCTGCGCACGGTGTTTGGCGCGCGCACGCAGTTTGGCGTGGAGGCTGGGGTGGTGGCCGGCAACGCCGACCTCGGGGACTACCGTGCGCGACTGGAGGCCGGTGTACAGGTGTACCGTCGCGGCAGCTTCCGCACGGTTGCCAGCGCCGCGTTCCTGACACGCGGCACCGGCAACACCGTGTTTCGTGGCACGAACTTCGGTGCCGATGTCGGACTCACCGCCGGGATGTATCGCCCGCGCTGGTTTGTTGCGGGTGAGACGGGATACGACAAACCCATCGTCACGCATCTGACGCACACCCGCGCCTATCGTGCGCAGTACTATGCCGACGCGCAGGACGGCTGGTACATCGACACGGGCGGAACGAGGCGGCTCGGTGTTGTGACCGGCACATCGCTGCGCGGCGTGGAACTGATGCTGCGGGCCGGCGTGGCGCGTACGCGAGGTGGAGAAGCGTTGGTGGCGCCGGGGTATGCAACGCTGGGGATGGGGTTTCGGTTCTGAGTCGCGGCTCTGCTCGCCGCACTCACGATACCCAGGTCTGACGGGATTGGTGGCGCTTTGCCCTCGCGAGTCGCATTGTTGACCGGCCCCGCCGTACGATGCGGCGGCGGCTCTCATCACGCCGCAGCGCCACACATCCCTATGCCTCAGCTGACACGCACCCGCCGGATTGTTGTTTCCGCACTGCTGGTTGCTTCAGCCTGCGGCTCTCCCCCCGCCGAGCAGACGCCGGCCGAGCAGGTCCCTGCAGCAACGCCTGCGCCCACCGTAGAGAAGGGCGTGGTGGCCATCATCGGCACCGGCACACTCGCCGGCGCGCTTGGGCCGGCGTTGGGTGCGCAGGGCTATCGCGTCATTTATGGCAGCCGCGACCCCAGTCGTGAGACGGTGCGCGCACTGGTGCAGCGATCCGGACCCAAGGCCTCGGCAGCTACGCAGCCCGAGGCCGCGTCGCAGGCGCCGGTGGTCGTGCTCGCCGTGCCCGGTGAGGTGGTAGTTGATGTCGCGGGCACGCTCGGTGACCTGAGCGGCAAGGTGGTCATTGACGTGAGCGGTGGCGAAAAGAAGGTGGCGGCCGATGGCTACCAGGAACTCACGTCGGACAGCGCGCGGGCCGAGCTCATTCAGGCGCGGCACCCGAGCATGCGTGTGGTGCGCATCAACCTGCCGAACATCGTTTACTTCATGGATCCGCTGCTCACGAAGACGCGGGCCACGGTGTTTGTCGCTGGCAATGATCCCACGGCACGTGAGACCGTGGCAAACATGCTCTTTGACCTGGGTGTTGACCCCTGGGACTCGGGACCGGTGCGTTTCGCGCGTCTGTTCGACGCGTTCAACACGCTGGCGAACATTCCCGGGCAGCAGCGGCGCCCGGAAGGCTATCAGGTGGTGATGATGCCCACGGTCCCGTTCTCGTGTTTCTTCGACATGGTGCAGTTCTTCGGATTTGGCGAACCCGCTGAGCTCAAGCAGTTGCCGAAGTTTCCGCGCCGCGAGCCGGCGCCCAGCTGTGAGGAGTGGATGCGCCGGCTTCCGCCCATGGGGGCGCCAGCACAGGCGCCGTGATGGTGGCGCCACTCGTTGCTTCTACTGCACCCACTCCACCTGCTGGGACGCGTAAAAGTTGATGCCGAGCAGTCGCCAGCGCGGTGCGTGCGCCGCGATGCGTGTGCGGAATCCCTCCCAGCTGCGCTGTGACTGCTCGCTCCACCCCACCTCGGCGATCGCCGGCAGTCGCGGCACGAGCAGATACTGCGCAGCGCCCAGGTTCTTGACGGTCTCGGTCCACAGCGGCGCTTCAACACCGGCGATGTTGGCCTCGGTCAGCCCCGGGCTGTACGTGGCCGGGTCCCAGTCGTAGGCGGTGCGCAACTCAATGAGACCGGCCCAGCGCAGCCCGAGCTCGGTCTGCGCCGTGTACTTCATATCGAGGTAGGCACGCGGACCCGGTGACATGATGAGCTGGTTGCCTTGCTTCACGGCCAGCAGTGCGGTGTCGCTGCGCCAGAGCTGCGCGAGCGAGCCGGGGCGCAGCCTGGCCTTGCCCACCTCCTCCCAGCCAATCATGGTCTTGCCGTACTTCTGCACGAGGCGCTGCGCCCGCTCCACAAAGCGCGCATACTGCTCGTGCGACAGCACCTCCACCTCGTCACCACCAATATGGATGTACGGGCCGGGCGTCATGGCGGCGAGCTCGCGCACCACATCCTCGACAAAGCGGTACGTGATGGCCTTGTCGGCGCAGAGCGCGCTCCAGCCCACGCGGATGCCAGTGTACACGCCCGCCGGCTGTGAATCGGGACCGAACAGACTGGGTGTCGCGCGGCTGCATCCGAGCCGCGGATAGGCCGCAATGGCCGAGTTGGTGTGTCCCGGCATGTCGATTTCCGGCACCACGATGATATGGCGTGCTGCCGCGTACTGCACGATCTCGCGATAGTCGGCCTTGGTGTAGAAGCCGCCTGACGCACCGCCCACCTCGCTGCGTCCACCCACGGTGGTGAGCAGTGGCCACGACGCAATCTGAATGCGCCAGCCCTGGTCGTCGGTGAGATGCAGATGCAACCGGTTGAGCTTGTACAGGGCCATGAAGTCGATGTGCTGCTTGACTTCGTCCACCGTAAAGAAGTGCCGCGCGACGTCGAGCATCGAACCGCGCCACGCGAAGCGCGGCGCATCGACGATGCGGCCTGCTGGCACCGATACGGCGGGAGCGTTTCGGGGCGCGCTGTGTTCCATCTCAACGGAAGCCGGCAGCAGTTGGCGCAAGGTGGCCGTGGCAAGGAACAGACCGGCCGGTGTGCGCGCCACAAGGCGCAGCGTGTCGGCCGAAATGTCGATGGTGTAGGCTTCGTTGCCTTGCACGGTCACGGTGTCGAGCTGCAGTATGACCACATTGCCGCTGGCCGCTGCCGAGTCGCGTGGCGCGCGCGCGCCGCGCGGCGTACGCCGGTTGCTGACCGGCACCGGCACGGCCGCCGACTTGCGCAGGATGCGCGCGAAGAACTCGGCGGTGCGCGTCACCTCGCTCGGGCCATCGGCCACGATGCGCGTGGCGGTGGTGAATACAAACGGCGCGCCGGCGGATGCCGTGACGCGCGCCGGCAGCGGGACCACACGATGCACATCGAGGCTGCTCAGCGGGGAGAACATGGGCGGCGCCGCGGTCGGTGGCGTCTGCGCAATGGCGGGTGCGGCGAACAGCACCGCACACACTGTGGCCAGTCCGCGGTGGAGTCGAATCATGCGACGAGTTCCGGTGTGCAAGGCAAGGTGATCTGATGCGCGAAGCATGTGGTGGCGGGCTGAGACTGTCTGGATTGCATCGGCTTGCTGCGGCGCAGCCAGATGCCGTGACAAAGGTGGCACGTCTCACCGCATTGGGCGAGCGGTGCCAGTCTGGCGGCTTCGGGCGACTGCCGGTAACGTCATACCCAGTGGCCTTGCCTGAACGGCAGCCGGCTTATCCTCACGAGATTCCAATGACCACTGTCGTCAATCCGCTCGACCTGCTGCCTCATCGTTACCCATTCCTGCTGCTCGATCGCATCGAGGTGGTGACGCCGGGTCAGGAGGCCCGTGGGCGGAAGCTGGTAACCGGATCGGAGTGGCAGCTTGTCGGTTCGCGCGATGGCGTGTCGTCCCTTGCCATGCCGCATGCGCTGATCGTCGAGGCGCTGGCGCGGGTTGGCGAGGTCGTGCTCGTGAATGCGGTGCTCACCACGATTGTTCGTCCCGCGGCCGGGGTGAAGGCTTAGCGGCGTGTTTCTGCCCATCTCCACAACACCATGATCGACCTGATCCAGTCAGCTCTCAATGATAGTACCAACGCCCTGGACGCCCTGCGCCGCGACGAAGCGGCGCTTGTGGCCATCAGCACCGCCGGCGAGGTGCTGGCCACTTCGCTCAAAGCCGGCGGGCGGGTGTTCAGTTGCGGCAATGGCGGCTCCATGTGCGACGCCATGCATTTCGCCGAAGAGCTCTCCGGTCGATTCCGCGAAGATCGGCCTGCCCTCGCAGCGCAGGCCATCAGCGACCCCGGTCACCTGTCCTGCGTGGCCAACGACTACGGCTATGAGCGCGTGTTTGCGCGATACCTCGAGGCGCACGGACGAGCCGGTGATGTGCTGGTAGCCATCAGCACGAGTGGCAGCAGCGCCAATGTGATGCGCGCCGCTGAAGAGGCCCGTGCGCGTGGTCTTCAGGTCATTGCGCTCACGGGGCGGCCTGGTTCGCCGATCGGGCAACTGGCGCATGTGGACGTCTGTACGCCAGCTGGACGTTATGCCGACCGGGTGCAGGAGCTGCACATCAAGGTCATCCATATTCTCATCGAGATCATTGAGCGGCGCTTGTTTGCCCAGGGCGATGTGCCGAATGCCGCTATCCCATGACGTTACAACTTGAGTCGCACCAGTCGCGGGCGCAGCCACTCGGCAAGCGACGCTTCAGCGAGTGAGCCTGCCGCGAGCGCCGTGACCACCTGCACGACCGCCTCTTCTGTCGCGTTGAGGTCTTTGCCGTTCAACCCCAGAAAGATCATGGCCGTCAGGAAGGCGGTGCGCTTGTTGCCGTCGTTGAACGGGTGTGCCCTCGTCAATCCGAAGGCGTAGGCAGCAGCCAGTGTCGCGAGGTCCGAGTCTGGCTCGTCGTGATGCCTTTGCTGGGGACGGGCCAGAGCTGCCTTCAACGCATTCTCATCACGAATGCCGAGCAGGCCGCCGTGCTCTCGCAGTTGATCGAGATGTACAGTGTCGAGCACAAGGCGAGGAACCCAGCGCGGCATGGCCATGGGTTACTTCGCCAGTTCTCGCAGGGCGTTGCGGAACTTCCTGGCTGCGTGCGCAGCCACTGCAAGACCAGCTTCCACGTCCGGATCGTAAGGCGTCAGCAGAATGCCGCGATCCGTCTCGATGGCCAACACACGGTCGCCCGCCTCGAGGTGCAGCCGTTCAGCCATGTCCTTGGGAATCGTCGCCCCAATCGAGCCGCCGACCTGACGCAGGGTAAGTTCGCGCACCATTTCAACCTCCGTAGCACGGGTATGCTACAGATGTACTACTTCTGTGCTACTCCGCAAGCCGGCGTGGGATCGCCGTGGCGCCGCCATGGTTATGCTTGATAGCGTCAGGTTTGCCGTGTCTCCTCGTCCGCCCCATGCCCCCACGAATGCCAGGCAGCAAACCACCAGCCTTGCCCGCGGACTCGCTGCACCATCAGCCCAAGCTGATGGCGCTGCGTTATTCACGGCCACAGTGGGCCGATGACACACGCTTTCCGTTCTGCGTGCCGGCCATCGCGTCGCTGCGCGAGCTCGACCTGGACGCGCCCGTGGTGTGCTTCGTGGGCGAGAACGGCTCGGGGAAGTCCACGCTGCTCGAAGCCATGGCCATTGCGGCGTCACTGCCCAGCGCCGGCGGGGCAGGGCGCGCCATGGACGATCCGACGCTCAGCGAGCAGCGCTGGCTGGCGCGGGCCATCAAGCTCACCTGGCGCAGCCGCAACAACCGCGGGCTGTTCCTGCGCGCCGAGGATTTCTTCAACTATCAGCAGCACCTGGCGCGGGAGCGCGCGGAGTTCGAGGAAACGCTCGCGCGCATGGAAGAGGAGTACGCGGATCGCTCGCCGCACGCCAAGGAACTGGCCATGGGACCGCTGCGCGCGAGCATGGCCGACATGGACCGTCGCTATGGCGCCAATCCCGACGCCAAGTCACACGGTGAGGCATTCCTCAACTTCTTCCAGGAACGCCTCGTGCCCGGTGGACTCTATCTGCTCGACGAGCCCGAGGCGGCGCTGTCGCCGCAGCGGCAGCTCACGCTGCTGGCCATGATGTTCGACTGCATCACCGAAGGCGCGCAGTTCATTCTTGCCACGCACTCGCCGCTGCTGCTGGCCTTCCCCAACGCTCGGCTCTACTCTTTTGATGGCGATCGCGTCGAGCCCATCGCCTGGCAGGACACCGAGCACGTACGGCTCACCCGCGACTTTCTGGCGGACCCGGAACGCTATCTGCGCAATCTGCGCGCGTAGTCCGGTCCCACCCTCTCCACTACTGTCTTGCACACGGCCGTCATGAACACCGACGTCAACTTGCTGCGCATTGCCGGTGCCCAGATCGCTCCGGTCTGGCTAGATCGCGAGGCGACCATCGACAAGGTGGTGGCCTGGGTCCGCAGCGCCGCCGCGAACGGCGCCGGCCTGGTGGCGTTTGGCGAGGCACTGATTCCCGGCTATCCGTTCTGGATCGAGCTCACTGACGGCGCGCGCTTCGACAGCCCCGTGCAGAAGGCGCTGCATGCGCACTATCTCGAGCAGGCGGTGCAGATCGAAGCCGGCCATCTCGACAGGGTGTGTCAGGTGGCCGCCGAGTGCGGCGTGAGGGTGGTGGTGGGCTGCATCGAGCGACCGCGAGACCGTGGTGGGCACAGTGTGTACGCCAGCCTGGTGCACATCGATACGCAGGGCCATATCGGCTCGGTGCATCGCAAGCTCATGCCCACCTACGAGGAGCGGCTCAGTTGGTCACCCGGCGATGGGCACGGGCTTCGCACCCACGCCTGCGGTCCCTTCACGTTGGGTGCGCTCAACTGCTGGGAGAACTGGGTGCCGCTCGCGCGCGCGGCGCTGTATGCGCAGGGCGAGAACCTGCACGTGGCGCTATGGCCCGGCAGCGTGCGCAACACGGAGCACATCACACAATTCATCGCGCGCGAGAGTCGCTCGTACGTGCTGTCGGTGTCGGGCCTGCTGCGCCGCACGGACATTGGTACACAGGTTCCGCACGCCGAGCGCATTCGTGAGGCGGCGCCGGAGACGCTGGCCAACGGCGGTACCGCCATCGCCGGCCCCGACGGCTCGTGGATTGTGCCGCCGGTGGCCGACGTGGAGCAACTCGTGTTCGCGGACTGTGACCTGCGCCGGGTGCGTGAGGAACGGCAGAACTTCGACGTGATGGGGCACTATGCCCGGCCGGACGTGCTGCAACTGCGCGTCGATCGCACGCGGCAATCGGTGGTGACGTTCAACGACCAGACGGGCGAAGCCCGCTAGCCGCGTGCGTCGGGCCTGATACCCGACGTGCCTACTTCGCGCTCGCCACCGGCGGCACCGTACTGATGTAGGCCCACAAGGCCTGCATCTCGATGTCGGTCATGTTCTTCGCGTACTTGGGCATGAGCGCCATCGGCTCCCGAAGCTTCGTGCCGTCCTTGCGCACGCCTTCGCGCATGGCCCGCTCGAAGTCGGTGTAGGTCCAGCCCACGAGTCCGGCGGGTGTGAGGTTGGCCGCGGGCGGCCAGTCGGGTGGCCCGCCGATGATGGGGCCACCGGCAAAGCTCGGGAGATGACAGCCCGTGCAGACCTGGGCGAGGTGTTTGCCGAACTCGGCGTTCGGCGCTTCTGCCGGCGGCAGCACCGCGTGTGCGCCTTCGTGCGCGCTGGGATGCATGTCGGCCGAGAGTTTGAACTGTCCGGTGGCAATGAGCATCTTGCCCACCGGGCCAAAGGTCGGTGCGGGGACCGTGTTGTCGACCGGTGGCAGCGAGCGGATGTAGGCGACAATGTCCGACAGCTCCCGGTCGCTCATTGCGAAGTAGTCTTCCGACGGCATAACCGCCGGACGACCGTCGGGCTTGACGCCGTGTCGCACGATGCGGTCCCAGTCGGCTGCCGTGTATTGCACGGTGCGTGAGCCTGCACCCATCGTGAGATTCGGACCCAGCAGAGTGCCGATGGCCGGATCGTCGATCATCGTCCCGCCACCGAAGTTGGTGCTGTGACACTCGACACAGACATAGCGCGCTTCCACGAGATGCTTGCCGCGCGCCACCGCGCTATCGAGCCCGACCTGCTCGCTCTCCGCACTGCGCAGCGAGTCGCCGGTGAGCGGCCAGGGAACGGGAAAGGTGCTGGCCTTGATGGTGTAGGTGTTGGCCAGCTTGCTGCTGGCCGCACTGCCGGCCCAGACGTAGGCACCCGCGCCCGCCACCACGAGCACTCCGATCAGGCCACCGAGGCCGATCGCAATCTTCTTCACGACGCCCATGCCCGCCCCCTTGCGATGAGGTGTTGGTATGGGAATAAGCTGCGTTCCGGTTCCGGCCGTGTCGAGCAAACAGCGAAATTGTATACCATGTGGAATGCCCGCATGGCAAACCCTTCACTTCCGCCGGTCGCCGTCGGTGTCCGACGACACGAACACGTCAGCGTTTCGTCTCTCGCTTCGGCTTTCGCTGCGGCGCTCCACGTGCCGCCCCGCGTGACGACCCGCGTGACGCCGTCATGATCTGCTGCAGCAGCCAAGACCGTCCCTCATCTTCGAGAGCGTCCGGCCGGTGCACGGCCACGAAGGAAAAGGGCGCCACTTCGAATGGCAGCGTGTGCACGGCCAGCTCCGGGTCTGGCGGCTGCTCGGAGACGGTGCGTTCGGCGATGGTGAGCAGCAGGTCGGTGCCCAGCACGAGGCGCGGAGCGGGAAGAAAGTGCGGCCACACGGTCACCACGCGCCGCGTGCGGCCAATGGCGGCGAGCGCGGTGTCGATCTCGCTCAGCGCATCGCCCCCGTCCAGTCCGCGCACGGCCACGAGGGCATGCGGAGCCGCGCAGTAACGTGCCAGTGTGAGCCCGCCACGAAAGGCGCGATGCCTGCGATCACCCACACAGACAAAGCGCTCCACAAAGAGCCGTGTTGCCACGACGCCCGTGGGAATGACGGGAAAGACCCCGAGCGCCAGGTCGAGCACACCGTCCCGTACGCGTGCGGCGGCGGATTCGCGACTGAGTTGCACGACATCAAGCGTGACCCCGGGCGCCAGGCGACGCAGTGTGCGCAGCAGTCGCGGTAGCACGACGAGGGTGCCGTAGTCGCTCATGGACATACGGAAGTGCCGCCGTGACTCGGACGGCACGAAGGCATCCTGACCCACCACCCGTCGTGCCAGCGACAGCGACTCGGCCAGCACGGGAGCCAGAGCCAGTGCGCGTGGTGTCGGACGCATGCCACCGGGCGCCCGTTCCAGCAGCGGGTCATCGAGCAGCGTGCGCAGGCGCCCGAGCGCATGGCTGACCGCCGGCTGGCTCATGGCCAGGCGTGTCGCGGCGCGGCTCACGTGGCGCTCGGCGAGCAGCGCCTCGAGCACCACCAGCAGGTTGAGGTCTATTCCGCGCAGGTTATTCATCGCATGCATGATATGCATGATGAGATCGAATTTCCAATGACAGGGGGCATAGCGCACTGTTCAGGGCACAGTCTCAATACCGTCATCCAGAGCATCCCTATGCCTCAATTCTCCACACATCTGGCCCTGGCCTTCGCCATCGTGGCCGGCATGGTCATTCCCGTGCAGGCCGGTGCCAACGGCCGGCTGGGGCGACTGGCCGGGCACCCGCTGTTTGCCGCGCTCACCTCGCTGGGCGTGAGTCTGGTGGTGCTGGCTGTTGTGGCTAGTGCCTTTGAGCTGCGCC
>JACVCT010000283.1 GCA_016741895.1 Gemmatimonadaceae bacterium
TGGCTGGTGCAGCAACTGGCCGGCCCGACGCGGCGGCGTCCGTGAACCGCATGGCCGCCCGGGCTGGTGAGATGACGCTGCACGTTGATGAGGCACTGCCGGCAGTTCACGCCGCGCTGGCCCAGCGCGTGGCCGCGGTGCTTGAGGCACCACCCGGCGCGGGCAAGACCACGCGCGTGCCGCCGTCGCTGCTGGACGCGCCGTGGCTGGGCACGCAGCGGATTCTCATGCTCGAGCCCCGACGCCTGGCCGCGCGCAGTGCGGCGCACTACATGGCGCGGCTGCGCGGAGAGTCGGTGGGCGACACGGTGGGCTACCGGGTGCGCGGTGAGACGCGGGTGTCCGCGCGCACGCGCATTGAAGTGGTGACTGAGGGGGTGCTCACGCGATTGCTGTCGGCCGATCCGACCCTCGAGGGCTACGGGGCCGTGCTGTTCGACGAGTTTCACGAACGCTCGCTGCAGGCGGATCTGGGACTGGCGCTGGTGCTGGAGACGCAGCAGGTGCGCGAGGACCTGCGGCTGGTGGTCATGTCGGCCACGCTCGACGGCGAGGCAGTGGCCGGACTGCTCGCTGATGCGGCGGGCCCCGCACCCATCGTTCGAAGCGCGGGCCGCGCGTATCCGGTGGATACGCAGTACCGTCCACCGCGTCGCGATGAATGGCTGGATGTCACGGTGAGTCGTGTGCTGCGTGAAGCACTGGACGCACATGACGGCGATGTGCTGGTGTTTCTGCCCGGTATGAGCGAACAGCAGCGTGTGGCCTCGCGGCTCGCGTCCTGGGTGCCGGACACGGTGCGTGTGCACGTATTGCACGGCAGCCTGTCGTTGGCCGATCAGGACGCGGCGTTGGCCGCGTCACCGCCCGGTACGCGCAAAGTGGTGCTGAGCACCAGTGTGGCGGAAACCAGCCTGACCGTGGAAGGTGTGCGCGTGGTGGTGGATGCCGGCCTGTCGCGCGTGGCCCGTCATGATGCGGCGGCCGGTCTCACGCGACTCGCCACGACGCGCGTGAGCCGGGCGTCGGCTGATCAGCGCCGAGGCCGTGCCGGGCGTGTGGCGCCGGGCGTGTGTTATCGCCTCTGGGACGCGCAGGAAGAGCACGGCATGGCGGCCGCCACGCGACCGGAGATTCTCGACGCTGATCTGTCGTCGCTGGCACTCGAACTGGCCGATGCGGGCATCGCCGATCCCTCGCAGTTGCGTTGGCTGGACGCACCGCGGGCCGGTGCGTTTGCGCAGGCGCGCGAGCTGCTGCGGGAACTCGGCGCACTTGACGCCGACGGGCGCATCACGGCGCATGGTCGGCTCATGGCCGCGCTGCCGCTGCAGCCGCGACTCGCGCATCTGGTGCTCGTGGCAACTGCGCGCGGCGCCGGGTTGCCGGGAGCGCAGGTCGCGGCGCTGCTCGAGGAGCGTGATGTGTTGCGGGTGGACGGACCGGCGCGCGCGCCGGCGGATCTGCGTCTTCGCCTGGAAGCGCTGCTGCACGACGATCGTGAGGTGTCCTTGCACGGCGCGCGGGTGGATCGTGACGCGCTGCGGCGAGTGAGGCAGAACGGAAAAGAGATCGCACAGAAGGCAGCAGCTGGCGGTAGCCAGGCCGACGTCGACGTCGGTGTGCTCGTCGCCCTCGCCTTCCCCGATCGCGTGGCGCAGCGGCGGCCCGGCAACGAAGGTCGCTACCTGCTGCGCAACGGTAGCGGCGCGGTGGTCACGCGCGGTGATGCGCTGTTCGACGAACCCTGGCTGGCTATTGCCGAACTCGATGGGCAACCGCCGGAGTATCGCGTGGCGCGCGCGGCCCCCGTGTCACTCCAGGATCTCTGGCCGGAGGTGCAGGATCAGCTCAGCAGGGAGCGCGGCGTCGAGTGGGATGAGCGCAGCCGCAGTGTGAAGGCGGTGGAACGCGTGAAGCTCGGTGCCATCACCATCGAAGAAAGGCCGCTGCGCGAAGTGGACGCCGAGCAGGTTCGTGCGCTCTGGATTGCCCAGCTCACGAAGATCGGCGCGTCCGCCTGGCCGTGGAGTGAGAGCGCCACATGCTTGCGCGAACGGCTCGCCTTTCTGCACCACTTCGACAGCACCTGGCCCGACGTCTCCGACGACGCGCTGGTGAATACGCTGGACGAGTGGCTCGGCCCGTATCTCGACGGCCTGCGCAACTGGACGCAGCTCGAACAGCTGCCGTGGCACGACGCCCTCGCGTCACTCGTTGCCTGGGAGAGACGGGCGGCGCTCGATCGGCTGGCACCCACCCATCTCGAAGTGCCAAGCGGGTCGCGCATTGCCGTGGACTACAGCAGCCCCGACGCGCCGGTGCTGGCCGTGAAGCTGCAGGAAGTCTTCGGCTGGACGAGCACGCCGCTGCTGCTCGACGGGCGCGTTCCCGTCACGCTGCACCTGCTCTCGCCGGCGCAGCGCCCGGTGCAGGTCACGCGGGATCTCGCCGGGTTCTGGCGCACGGGCTACTTCGAGGTGCGCAAGGATCTGCGCGGCCGCTATCCGCGGCACCCCTGGCCCGATAATCCCCTCACCGCGGAGGCCACGCGGCGCGCCAAGCCGCGTGGCACCTGATCCCGGGCGAAAGGCCTACGCCAGCGCCGCCGGCAACTCGGTCACGAACTGCCGCATCTCTTCCGGCGTACCGATGGAGACACGGCACCAGTCGGTGTACGGCGGGAACGCGCGCCCGATGAGAAAGCCCTTGCTCTCAAAATGCCGCTGCAGCTGCTGCACCGGCTTGCCGCTCTGGAAGAACACGAAGTTGGTTTGCGACGGCGCGGCCTTCTTGCCCAGGCGCGCCAGTGTGTCGAGCAGCAGCTTGCGCCCTTCGGCGTTCTTCTGCTTCACAAACGTCTGATACTCCACGTCCTGCAGTGAGGCGTTGGCCGCGTGCAGGCCAAACACGTTGGCGTCGCCGGTCACGTACTGCTGCAGGCGGGCAATGATGTCGGGACGCGCCACGGCAAAGCCCACGCGCAGGCCGGCGAGGCCGTGAATCTTGCTGGCGGTGCGCGACACGATCACCTGCTCGCCCTTGAGCACGAGGTCCACCATGCTCTTGTGTCCCGGCACATCGACGAAGTCGAAGTAGGCTTCGTCCACGATCACCGGCGTGCGCCGCGCCACATTGGACACGAACTCACGCAGGGCCTTGTCGTCGGCGAGGTTGGACGTGGGGTTGTTGGGATTGCAGACAAACACGAGCTTCGTGCCGCTGCCGATCTTGGCGTCCATCGTGTAGAGGTCGTGATCGAGATGCTGATCGAGCGGCACCTTGTGCACGGTGGCGCGCAGCGTCTCGCCCCAGCGCGGCAGGTCCTCGAATGTGGGCCAGGGCGCCACGATCTCGCCGCCCTCGAGCGCATAGGCCATGGCCAGAATGCCCAGCACCTCGCTCGATCCCTGCGTGACCAGCACATGATCCTCCGGCACACCCACGTGCTGCGCGAAGGTGCGGCGGATTTCCTGCCGAATGGGCGGCATGTACCAGGTGTGCTGCGCCCACGAACTCATGAGGGCGTCCTTGGCCCTGGGTGACATGCCAAACGGGTTCTCGTTGAAGGAGAGCCGAATGGGTCCCGCCGCGCGACGCGCCGTCGTCACATCGCGCTCGAGCTGCGCGAGCATGTCCGGGTACGAGGGGTTCCCCAACACGCGCGCCATCTCGGCTGCCGGCAGCAGTCCGGGGAGTGCCGCTGTGGCGCCGAGGCCAAGACCGGTGGTGCGCAGCCAGGCGCGACGGGAGAGTGTGGACATGAGGGGCCTCGACGGGCGGTGGGATGGAGGAGGGGCAAAGCAGGGAGCGCCGAAAGAAACGCCGCCCGTCTGATACTGCGTCGGCCGACGCGAAATGGCGACTATCTTGCGCCATGACCCGCGCCCGCTGGCTGATCACGCTGTTGTCATTTGCTCTCATGCTGGGCGCATCGGCGTGGGTGGTGCTGCCGCACTGGCCCGAGACGGGCATGCCCTGGCTGGCCTGGCCGGTGCACGCGGTGGCGCTGGCCACGGTCACGGCCGAGCTGCTGACGCGCGCCTTCAAGATCCAGGCGTCGGCCCGGGCCTGCGGTATTCCGCTGCGCTTTGCCACAGCGCTCCGGGTGTGTCTGGCGGGTGACTTCGCGGCGGCCATCACGCCGGCCCGGTCGGGCGCGGAGCCGGCCCGCTACCTGGTGCTCGCGGAAAGTGGCACAGGTGCGGCCGAGCGCGTGCTGGTGCTCTTTCTCGAACTCTTTCTCGAGATGTGGAGTTTGCTGCTGGTGTGCTCCGCGCTGGCGGTGGTGTTTCACGGCCGCGGGGCGTCGGCGGCCGGTCTGGCGGCGCTGGTGGGTGGCTACAGCACGCTGGTGTTGACGCTGGGCGCGGTGGGCTGGGTACTGTCCCGACATCATGCGCGCGGACCGGTGCCCGGATGGGCGGCCAGGCTGCGGGTGTCGGCCGGCGGCTGGCGCGCGGTGCAGCGGCTGCTGCGTGGGCTGCGGCGATCGGTGTCGGCACTGCGGCATGCGCATCCGGGGCACATGGCGCTGGCCCTGGGCGGCTCGGTACTGCATGTGCTGGGCAAGGTGGCGACGCTGCCGCTGCTGGTCTTCCTGTCGGCGCCGGAGTTTCCGGTCACGCTCGACAACCTGGCGCCGCTGGTGCTGTGGCCACTGGCGCTGTTCTACGGCGGGGTGGTGGTGCCGGCGCCCGGCGGTGGCGGGTTCATCGAGGGCGCCTTTGCAACAGTGCTGCGGGACGCCATGCCGCCCGCCGTGTTTGTGTCGTCGCTGCTCTGGTGGCGGTTTTACACGTTCTATCTGTATGTGCTGGCGGGTGGGCTGACCGCCGGCAGCGCGGTGATGCGCTCACTCAAGTCGGGCCACAATCAGGGCAGTTAAGGGACACGTGGGAAACACTCAGAGATCTTTGCACGACACGCCGTCCGCCACCCGTTTTCAGCTGATCGCCGGATTCCTCATCATCTATGTGGTGTGGGGCTCGACGTATCTGGCCATCAAATGGGGGGTGGAAACGATTCCACCATTCTTTATGGGTGCCCTGCGCTTCCTGGTTGCAGGCGCGGCGCTTTACGGCTGGAATCGCCTGCGCGGGGCCGCCGCCCCCACGAAGGCCCAGTGGCGGGACGCGGCCATTGTGGGTGGACTGCTGCTCTTTGTGGGCAACGGGGCGGTGTCCTGGGCCAGCCGCCGCGTGAGTTCCGGTCTGGCCTCGGTGCTGGTGGCCACCGTCCCGCTCTGGCTGGTGCTCTGTGAGGCCTGGCAGGGCAAGCGTCCGCGGGTGGCCCAGCTGGCCGGCGTGGTGGTGGGACTGGTGGGCGTGGGCCTGCTGGTCATGCCCACCGGCAGTTCGCGACTGACGGCGGTGGATCCGGTGGGCGCGGTGGTGCTCACCATGGGCTCCCTGTCCTGGGCCATCGGCTCG
>JACVCT010000017.1 GCA_016741895.1 Gemmatimonadaceae bacterium
CGTTCTAACAGAAGGTGTGAGGATCAGATGATCCGGGGATAAGAGGGCGGGCGTCGTGGGTTCCCTCGATAGTGGAACCCCCGAGGCCCGCCTCTCCAATCCTCGGATCCTCTGACCCTCACACCTTCAGTTCAAACCAAGCCCCCGGAGCGCCTCCACCGTCAGATCGGGGAAGTCAGTAAAGAACCCATCCACCCCCAATCCCACGAGCTCGCGCACCTCCGCGGCCGGGTCCCCACCGTAGCGCTTGGCGAGAAACGCCGGCTCCGGTCGCAGGGTCCACACGTGCACCCGCAAGCCGGCCGCCTTGGCGTCCTGTACCACCGTGCCGGGCCGAGCCGAGGAGTCGGCCCCCACCAGCATGCGCTGATTGAGTCCCACCGCATCGGCGAAGCCGGCAATGTCACGCAGCCGCGCCGCGTCGAGACGTCCCGCAGCAATGAGATACACGAGCGGCACGCGCGTCATGCCGCGCAGTTGGCGCAGATTGCCGTCCTCAAAACTCTGGATGAACACCGGGGCGTCGCGGCGATCGAGACCGTGTCGGCGCAGGGCGTCCAGCAGGCGTTCTTCGAGGGGCAGGCCGATCTGCCGGTGATACGAAGGATGCTTGGTTTCGGGATACACGCCCACAGCCCGCCCGCGCCGGCGGCCCAGCGAATCGGCCAGGGCCAGCACCTCGTCCAGCGTGGGAATGTCGAACTGGCCATTGTAGGCCTGCGAACGGAAGGGCAACCGTTCCCGCGCTCGCAGGGTCTTCAGTTCAGCGAGCGTGAAGTCTTCGGTGAACCAGCCCTCCACCGTGTCCCCATCGATGACCTTGCGTGTCTTGCGCGAGGGAAAACGGGTTGCCACATCGGTGGTGCCGCCGATTTCGTTCTCGTGGCGCGCCACCAGCACACGGTCCCGCGTGCTGACCAGATCGGGCTCGATGAAGTCGGCGCCCTGCTCCACCGCGAGGGCGTAAGCGGCCAGGGTGTGCTCGGGCCGGTGTCCGCTGGCGCCGCGATGCGCGATGACCAGCGGGCGTCCTGGCTGCGCGGCCGGGGCCAGGCCCATCCAGACTGGCGAAACGGAACTGACCTCGGACGTGACGCGTGACGCGGTGCGGCCCTGACAGGCTGTCACGAACAGACACAGCCCGCCAAGCAGGGGGCCGAGGAACAGATCACGTCGGGCGTGGGTAGTGCGTACGTTTGTAGTCTGCATTGTGCTCGGCATCACACCGCAGCGGCGTCCGGGATGAACTGACGGAAGGCCGTGGCCATCCGCAGGCTTTCGCCACAACTTACCCGCATGAACGACCCCGCATCCCGAACCCTCGAGTCACGACTGCGTACCGCCTTGGCCGGGCAGTACCGCGTGGAGGGGTTACTCGGGCAGGGTGGCATGGGGTCGGTGTTTCGGGCGCACGACGAGGCGCTCGACCGACCGGTGGCCATCAAGGTCGTGGCGCCCGACGTGGCGGCCAGCGCGGAACTGCGGCAGCGCTTCGTGCAGGAATCGCGCACCGTCGCGCGGCTCCGGCATCCGCACATCGTGGCGGTGTACACGGCCGGTGAGGCCGACGGCCTGCTGTACTTCGTCATGGAGTTCGTGCCCGGCGAGAGCCTGCGCGACCGGCTCACACGTGCGGGCCGCCTGAGTGAAGCCGAGGCCGTGCCCATTCTGCGCGACATCGCGCTGGCGCTGGACTACGCCCACGCCCAGGGGCTCGTCCACCGGGATGTGAAGCCGGAGAATGTGCTACTGGACCGCGACACCGGTCGCGCCATGCTCACCGACTTCGGCGTCGCGCGGGCCTTGCAGGGCAATCTGCAGATCACCGGCGCCGGCTTCGTGCTGGGCTCGCCGCGCTACATGAGTCCCGAGCAGGCCAGCGGAGATGCCGACATCGACGGGCGCAGCGATCTCTATTCGCTGGGTCTGATTGCGGTGGAGATGCTGACGGGCGCGCCGGCGGTGGATGCGCCGACGGCGGCGTCGGTGCTGGTCAAGCACCTCACCGAGGCCGTGCCCTCACTGAGCGAGTCGGCCCCCACGACTTCACCGGTGGTGGCCTCGGCCATCGATCGTCTGCTGGCCAAGGATCGTGACGCGCGCTGGCCGCATGGCCGCGCCTTCGCCGCGGCCGTCACCGGTGACCCGATCGCCGACACACCGTCGGGCCCGATGTCCCGCGCCACGCCCACGCGGCTCATCGGTGCGGCCGCCGGTGGCGTATCGACCAGGACCCTGCCCCGTGGTCGTCGAGGCCTGCTGCTCTGGGGTGGGCTGGCCATTGCCGGGCTGGCGTCGCTGGCCGTGATGCTTTCGCGACCGGCCGGGGCGCGTGAGGCCGAACGGGCCTGGCTGGTGGCGCCCTTCGAGGTGCAGGCGCCCGACAACTCGCTCGACTGGTTGCGGGAGGGCGGCGTGAACATGCTCACGCTGTCGCTCGAGCAGTGGCGCGACCTCAAGGTGGTGGAATACGAGCGCACGCTCGACCTGCTGCGCGACGAGAAGCTCGCTGACGCGCGGCGTATCAGCTTTGACGACGCCGAACGTCTCGCGCGGCGCGCGGGCGTGGGGCGTGTGGTGCTCGGCCAACTCACCCTGGCCGGTGACTCGCTCATTGCCACGGCCACACTGTACGACACGAGAGCGCAGGACGTGGTGGACCGCGCGCGTGTGGCGGCGCTGCGCAACGCCGATCCGCGCTCGGTGTTCGAGCAGCTGGCCGGTGATCTGCTCAATCTGGCCGGCGGTCCGCGGGTGTCGCTGGATCTTGCGCGACAGACCACCAACTCGGTGGACGCCTATCGTCTCTATCTCGAAGGCCTGCGCGCGCTCAACTCCTGGCGGCTCGACGCGGCCGACTCGCTGTTCACGCAGGCCATTCGTCGCGATACCACGTTTGCGCTGGCCTACTATCGGCGCTCGCTGGGACGCGGCTGGCGCAACTGGTCGGACACCCTCAATGTGGCCGACGCCGAGCGCGCCGTGCAGTTCGCCGAACGGCTGCCGCAGCGGCAGCAGGAAATCGTGCGTGGTCACGCGGAGCTCACGAGCGCGTTTCGATTGCTGCAGCGTGGTGACCCGGATGGCGCGCGCGCCACGTTGCTGGCCTCGCACGAGCGTCTCGCGCGACTCGTGAGCGCCGATTCGCTGGATGCGGAGGCCTGGTATGCCTTCGCGGACGCGGCGTATCACCTGGTGCTCAACACGGGGTATGGCCGCAGTCCCGACAGCACGGCCAAGTATCTCAATCAGTCCATGCGGGCGTTCCAGCGCACCATTGCGCTCGACTCCACGTTCCACCTGGCCTACGAGCACCTGGTGTCGATGTACAACCAGGCGGCCGTGCCACGCGCCTTCGTGGTGCTGGTGGGCGACAGCATCAAGCCCGGTGGCCCGGTGGCCTACGAGTCCCGGCTGGGTACACCGGCGCAGGTGGAGGCGCTGCGCAACGCGGCCAGTGTGCGTGCGCGCGAAGCGGCGCTGGGCTGGATAGCGGCCGATCCAGATGCCGTGCAGGCGCGCAAGGCGCTGGCGGACAACCTGCTCACGGCCGGCATGGCCGACAGTGCCATTGGCGTGCTGCAGGCCGCCATGGCGCGTTCGTCCACCAACGATCCCACCTTTGCGTGGCGCATTCTGGCCATTCGCGCGCGCGCGCTGCGTCCCGGCACGGGTGCGGAAGCGGCCACCATGCTGGCCGCCACGCCCGACGACACACTGCGCCGCCTGCCCATGGGCGAGCGCTATCTGATCCTGCAGGACGCCATGAGCATCGGCGCGCTCACCGGCCGGCCGTCGCTCATCAGCGCGGCAGCGGGCAGCATGAGCCGTGCGACCGATCTGGACATCGTCCCCGGCGTCAAATCGGCGGCGGTGGCGCAGTGGCTGTCGCTCACCATGAAGGCCAGCATGGGCATTCCGCTCACCGTGGCGGATCGCCAGCAGCTGGCCGGCGTGGCGCGGCAACTCGAGGGTCTGCCACCGCAGCAGCGCGATTGGCTGAGCGCCTACATGACCTTCCTCGCCACGCGGGACGTGCAGCATGGCGAGATGGCCGTGCGCACGCTGGCCTCGCAGGGCGACAGCACAGGCTATCCCGAACTGCGCGCGCTGCTGGCCATCGAGCGGCGTGACAGCAGTGAGGCGCGTCGTCTGGCGCGCACCTTCCCCTCCGTGGACTCGCTGCGCAACTCGCGTATCGGCACCACCGGCCTGCGCATGGTGACACGTGCCGTCGTGCTGGCCGAGCTGGGTGACGTGCGTCAGGCGCTGGCGGTGCTCGAACTCATCGACCCGGCGCGCTTCTCACTGAGTGAGTCGGTGGAGACCACCTGGGCCGTGTACGTGCGGCAGTTCATGCTGCGTGGTGCACTGTACGAACGCATTGGCGAGCCGGCCAAGGCGCGACAGGCCTACGAGCGCTTCCTCGAACTCTGGCGCGATGGCGAAGCCCCGCTCGAGCCGCAGCTGCGCACGGCGCGCGAGGCGGTGGCCCGTCTGCGTGACGCGGCGCCGCGCAGCATGGGCACGAGCGGCGGCGCCAGAGGCGGAGCGAGCGGCGCACCCGGCCGCTGAGCCGTTCCCGAATTTCCCCGGCGCATTCCAGCGCCCACCGTTGACGCCACCAGGGTTGTGGCGCAGGATTGCGCCATGGTCCCCACCGCACCGGAAGTCCTGCTCACCGCCATTCGCGGCCGCGACCAGCTGGGCATTGAGCGCCTGCTCGCGGAAGACCCGGCGCGGGCGCAGATGCGCGCACCCGGCGGCGAGACACTCGCGCTGCACTGCTGCTACGTGGGCGCGCCGGAGCTGGCCTCCCTGTTTCTGCGACAGCGCGGGCCCGACGCCTGCGAAGCCGCCGCGCTGGGCCTGGTGGACGCGCTGCGGCAGATCATCGGCAACGACGATGACGCGCGCGTGCTGCGCAGCAGTGACGGCTGGACGCCCCTGCATCTCGCGGCCTTCTTCGGACACGAGGACGCCGTGGCGCTGCTCATCGACCTTGGCGCGCCACTCGATGCGCACTCCACCAACGCCACGCGCAACACCCCGCTGCATGCGGCGCTGGCGGGCGCCACCAAGCCCGGCATCGTGCGGCGCCTCGTGTTTGCCGGCGCCGATGTCGCGGCGCACGGTGCGCATCGTGTCACCCCACTGCACCTGGCAGCGTCACGCGGCGACGCTGCGCTCTGTGACCTGCTCATTGCGCGCGGCGCCGAGGTGCATGCCGTGATGGAAGACGGCACCACACCGGCCATGATGGCCACCGCGCGCGGGTTTGCCGAGCTGGGCGCGCGCCTCGCGGCGATGCCGCTGGAGTCAGGCGACGCGGGGTAGGCGCGAGTGACGGGGCACGCGGAATACATCCCGCGCCCTGGTTCAGGGTGTCATGCACGCACGAATTGAAGGATTTCCGGCGCGTAGTCTTCGACTGCGAGGGCATGCAAGGGTGCCACCATGCCCGTCAGGCGTGCGTCGGGAAGCGCCGAGCAAAGTTGGCGCGCAGCCAGATCGTCGCCCTCGGCGGCCAGCACCAGTGTGGGCACCTGCACCAGCTCTGCCATGCCCAGCGGAACCAGTCCATCACCCAGCAGCGCGTAGTCATGCGGCAGCGTGGTGGCGAGGGCAGACATGCCTTCACCGGCAGGCGACGCCATCAGGCCATCCAGCTCCTCCGATGACAGCCCGAACCCACTGAGAAAGAATCGCACGGCGCCTGCACGATCATCATCGGCCAGGAGGGCGCGCAGGGTGTCGGCCTGTTGTGCATGCTCGGCGCGCAGGGTTTCGGCTTCCGGCGTGTGCGGCGAGTACGGCGGATCACCAAGTACGAGCCGGGCGAATGGAAGGCCGGCCGCCGCCGCGCGGAGGGCGAGCGCCGCGCCGGAAGAGTGCCCGTAGACGGTGACCGGTTCATCACACATGGTGAGAAGCGCCGCCACGTCCTCAACCTCGCGCTCCGGCGCATAGGGCGATGCGGGCGGTCGACTATGCCCGCGTTCACGACGATCCCAGATGATCGTGGTGCAGGTCAGGGACAGCGCCTCGGCCAGCGGCACGTAGCCCGCATGGTCACTCAGCGCGCCCCCAATGACGAGAAGCGCCGGTCCACTGCCGAAACGCCAGAAGGCAATGCGCGAGCCATCGCGCGAGGTGGCAAACTCCGGACTGGTGTGCATGGATATGCTGTCCGTCACGCCGTTTGCTGTGCATCGATCTCCGCGAGTCGCATTGTCACGATCTTGCGGATGAGTGCGTCGGGGAGCGGACGCTCGATGGAGTAACGCACGACACGATTGGTCGCGTCGAAGTCGCGCAGGTCATCCGCGAGGGTTTCGAGTGTGCGACCGAACATCACGTACAGGGCGAGGTGGGTCTTGCCTGCGCCAAATCCCACCACCGTCTTGTCCTTGTATCGCAGTGCGGGCACGCGGGTCTTGATGGCCTCGTCTGCGCCGGGGATCAGCGCGTGCAATTGTGCCCGCAATTCCGCGAGCGCCTTGCGCTGAGTGGCGGGCAGCCCCGCGAGATACTCATCGACGAGTGTGTTCTTCGGCATGATTGGGGGCGAATGCATGGTCCAAACCTCCATCAGGGGGATGAAGGCTTGGACAGCATGCGGCCTCGGAAATCATCGCTCCCACCCGCGGGGCGTGAGCGTCAACCGATCAGGGCGTGAGCTCGTCGTCCGGCAGGTCAGACGGGTCGTCGTCCGGCACGGATTCCAGCAGCGCCACGGCCTCACCCAGTACCTCCGTGGGCACCATGACGGTATAGCCGGAGCGCGTGGCGCCCTGGAAGCCGAGGCCAAAGAGCGCGGTGCTCTCGTGATTGTCCCGCACGGCCGGGATGCCTTCGGCCTCAAGCCGGGCCATGACAAAGTCGGCCTCGAAGCCGGTGGCGTAGGTATTGAGGACACTCCAACCGGGTGCATTCATCATCGCCTCCTGCGCATGCGCATGGTGTCGGGGGTCTGCACACTACGTTACGGTGCGTTCCCGCGTTTCGACAGACGCCGGTCGTCAACGCCGCTCCCGTATCAGGCCCAGAGACGCAGCGGCAGCAGGCCCCAGAGCGCGAGCGATATCAACCATTGCAGTGCGCCCACCAGCATCAGGCCATCCCGCACGCGGCTGCGACCCTGTGCGCCACGGCTGCGCCACAGGCCTGCTGCCGTGGCCAGCGCTGCGGCGACACTGCCGGTCAGCAACAGGCCCGTACCAACGGCCAGCAACACACTCGGCCAGCGCACATCACCAATGGCCAGAAAGGGCTGACGGACCAGTCCTGCGGCCGCGAGCGACAAAGGCAGCAGTGACAACACCGGCCAACGCAGCGGCTCGCGCACGGACACGCGCTGCACGGTGAGAATCAGTCCACGCAGCAGGATGAGTACCACACAGCACAGCCCCACGGCCGCCGAAATCCATCGCCACCAGACGGAGAGGGTGGACACACGCTCGAGGGTGCGCTGGCCATCGCTGATGAAGCGATCGGCGCCGCTGGCCATCAACACGTGCGTGGGCCAGACACGGCCGATGAGCCCCCAGGTCATGCCGCCACGCCACACCAGATGCCGCGCTGTGCCGCCGAGCGGACCAAGCGTCAGGCTGTCCCCACGAACGATCGCCCGGAACGGTGCCAGGGCGTCGAGATAGGCGAACTGTTCAAAGCGGGTGGGGCGTGGCACATACCAGCCATTCCACGCTGCCGCATCGGGAGCGTGCTGCCCCGATGTCGACGTCTGCCCGGTGAATGTGGTGGGCGTTGCGCCGAGCGGTGCGGCGAGGAGTGAGTCCACACGATCCCAGGCCGCGCCTTCCGGATCGCTGTTGAAGCTGGCAAAGAAGGCCCGCTGCTGATCGGGCAACAGGCAGAGAATGGCGCGAAAGCTGCCGATGTTGCCCACGTGACAGCGCGTCATGAGTCCCCAGCGTTCACGGGACTGCAGCCCAAGGCCATAGCCCAGCGTGAGGCCGGCGCGCACGGCATCGGTGTGCCTTGGCTCGCCCATGGCAGCCAGCAGTGCGCCGTCCACCAGAACGCGTGAGGTATCGCCGTGTGGTACACGACCGTCACTCATGAGGAAGCGCGCGAAACGCGCCATGTCGCCGGCCGTGGTGGTGAACTGTGCAGCGGGTCGCGTGGCGAGTCCGTAGGACGGTTGTCGCGTACCGTCTTCGAAATGTCCCATGGCCATGCTGGTGTCGGCCTTGGCGCCGACCTGCGATTGCCACGTGAAGGTGGAGCGCGACATGCCGAGCGCTGCGAGCAGCTCACGATCGAGGAACTGTTCGTAGCGCTCGCCGGTGACGGTTTCGACCAGCAGGCCAAGCAGTGTGTAACCGGTGTTGGAGTACGAGAATCGCGTGCCGGGGCTGGCCTGCAATACGAGCCGCGTTCCCTCGCGCGCAATGGCGCGGCGCAAGGGAAGATCCGGTGAGGTCTGCGTGGAGAACACCTGCCAGAGATGCGCGTCGCCGAGTCCCGACGTGTGATCGAGCAGATGCCGCACCGTGATGGGGGTGCTGGCCTGCCAGGGATTCTGAATGGGCAGGGCGGGCAGGTAGCGGGCCACCGGCTCGTCGAGCGCCAGTTGCCCGCGGGTCACCAGCATGAGCACGCCGGTGGCCAACAGCGTCTTGGTGACCGAGCCCAGTTGCACGCGCGTGTCCGCCGTCATGGGTGCCGCGCTCGCCCTGTCGCGGATGCCGGCTGCGCCCAGGTCGGTGGAATCGCCGCGCACGAGTGCCCACACGGCGCCGGGCACGCCCAGTTCGCGCAACCCACGCGAGACCGACACGGTCAGCGAGTCGGTGTTGTCGGCCGATGGACGCGGTGGCTGCGCGGAGACCTGACGCCCCGCGCATGTCAGGAGCGTGAGGACACAGAGCGCGCCGCCAGCCACACACCTCGTGACGAAACGGTAGCTTTCCGATACAGTGTTCACCCCCCACCGTACCCTGGGCATGTGAAGCAGGTGTGAACGCCGGTCACAGGTTGCTCCCCCCTCTGTCCCATCCGCCCATGTTCGGTTTGTCCATCACAGGCAGGACGCTGCGGTTCTCCACACTGGCGCTGCTCGCGACACTTTGGACCGCGCTGCCGGCCGACAGCGCGCTGGCCCAGACTGCATCACGAAAGCCTGCAACGCCACTCAAGGTCTTCATCTCGGTGGACATGGAAGGGCTGGCTGGTGTGGTCACGTCCGGCGATGTGGGCGGCACGAACGGCGACTACCAGTACTTCCGAAAGCGGGCCGCGGAGGAGGCCAACGCGGCCATTGCCGGTGCGCTGCGCGCGGGTGCCACCGAAGTCGTGGTGCGCGATTCGCACGGCGCCAAGCAGAACATCCTGCCGACCGACCGCGACCGCCGCGCGCGGCTGCTGCGTGGCGCGAGCACCGGGCCCAAGAACATGATGGAGGGGCTCGACAGCAGCTTTGCCGCGGTGGTGTTCATTGGCTATCACGCCAGCGCCGGCACACCCAACGCGATTCTCGCACACACCTCCAACGGCAATGTGGTGGATTTCGCCATCAATGGAGTGTCACTGCCCGAAGGCGGATACAACGCGCTGGTGGCGGGCCTGTACAACGTGCCGGTGGTGTTTGTCTCAGGTGACCGGGCGGCCGTGGATCAGCTGCGTGGTCTTCTGGGCAGAGTGGACGGCGTAGCCGTGAAGCAGGAAATCGGCACCGCGATTCTGGGCATGTCGCCGGCCGAGGCGCAGGACGCCATTCGCCTGGGCGTGGAACGGGCCGTGCGAGCCCGTGCGCAGTACCGCCCCTATCGATTGGCGCCGCCGTACAACATGGTGCTCAAGGTCAAGCGCGACGGAAAGACGTTTGACGGTGCAGTCAGCGCGGCAGCCGGTGAGTATCGCTACACAAACGCAGACCTGCTGAAGGTGCTGGAGGCGTTCAACGCGCTCAAGTGAGCTCGCGTTGCCGGCGCCGCGTCAGCCTGTTCCCACCGCCTCGCTCGCCGGCAGGCGCCACGGCAGGCCTTCTTCGGCCGCATTGCGTTTGCGGAACTCCCCCGGTGATTCACCGACCGCCTTCTTGAACGCCTTGGAGAATCCGAAGGCGTCCTGATACCCGACGGCCACCGCAACCTGCTCGAGGGTCTGCGCGCTCTCGGCAAGCAGACGCATGGCGCGCTGCAGACGCACGGTGCGCAGGTAGGCCAGCGGCGTGTCACCCATATTGACACGAAAGCGCTCCGCCAGCACCGAACGCGAAAGTCCCACCGCGCGGGCCAGGGCGTCAAGTGTCCAGTCCCGCGCGTACTCACGATGCAGCAGGGTGACGACCTGCCGAATGTGCGGGTCGCGAATCGCGTGACTGAATCCCGCCCCGGTGTCCCCTTGCTCCTCGACAATGAGCCGCAGCAACTGCGTGAAGAGTACATCGAGCAAACCATGCAGCACCGTGTCACGACCGAGCGCATCGCTGCGCGCCTCATCCGCCAGCATGGCCACGGTGAGCGCCACGGGACTCAGTGTCGAGCTCCGCGCAGCACGCAGCACAAACCACGCGGGCAGTTGCGCGAAAAAGGGATGCACCGGCGTGTTCCACAGCTGATAGGCCCCGCTCACCAGCGTGGTCTCGGCAGACTGGGTGGCACGCCGTGCGCCGTCGAGCTCAATGGTGTCGACGGGCAGGCCCTTGAGACGCGGCCCCGTAGTCAGCACGTGCTCACAGCCACGCGCCATGACGGCCACGTCCCCGGCCTGCAGTTCAATCGGTGTGCTCTCACCGGGGGCATGGATGTACGCCGTGCCACTCACCACCACGTGAAAGCCCACGCTGCGCTCGCAGGGGAAGCGCAGCCCGCGCTGCGCGGGCAGCTCCCGCAGATCGAGCAGACGGCGCCTCAGTCCGGACTCGCGGAACAGGTCGGTGAGTATATCCATGTCCTGAAGATACTGGCTTCCGGACGCCTGGACAGTCTTTATGGACTTTTCGCCATTCTGCGTCCGTCCATCCGGTCGCATGTTCCCTGTCAACCGGCACCCATGCGGGGTGCCGACACACTTCAGGAGAACGGTTCATGTCGACATTTGTGGTGCTTGGGGCCAGTGGCACGGTGGGGCGCGAGCTGGCGCAGGGTCTGGAAGCGGCCGGTCATGAGGTGCGGCGCACCACCAGCCGCACGCCGGCCGCGGGTCAGGTGCACCTGGACCTCGTGAGCGGACGCGGCATCGATGAGGCGCTCCGCGGTGCCGACGGCGCGTTTCTCCTGGCACCGCCGGGCTTCACCAATCAGGATGTGTTGCTCACGCCCGTTATCGACGCCGCACGTCGGCTCGGCCTGGGCAAACTGGTGCTGATGAGTGCCATGGGCGTGGATGCCAATCCCGAGGCACCACTACGCAAGGCGGAGCTCGCGCTCGAGGCCAGTGGGGTGGCGTGGAACGTGATGCGCCCCAACTGGTTCATGCAGAACTTCCACACGTACTGGCTGCACGGCATCGCCACGCAGCAGGCCATTCTGCTGCCGGTGGGTGAAGGTCGCACCAGCTTCATCGATGCGCGCGACATCGCCGACGTGGCCGCCGCGCTGCTGCAGCGCAGCGAGTTCAACAACCGCGCCTTCGACCTCACGGGCGGCGAGTCACTGACACACGCCGAGGTGGCAGCGGTGCTGTCGCGCGAGCTGGGTCAGACCATCCGCTTCGAGGATCTCACGGTGGACGAAGCGCGTCCGCTGCTGCTGGGCGCTGGCCTGCCGGCGGACTATGCGGAGTTCCTGCTGGTCATCCTGTCGTACATCAAGGCAGGATACTCCGAGCGCATCACGGATGCCGTGCCGAGCATTCTGGGGCGCGAGCCGCGCCGATTTACGGAGTACGCGCGCGACTATCGTGAGGCGTATCCGAAGGCAGTGAGTGCGTTGTAAACCGTTCAGGTGGCCGGTTACTCCCAACATTGCGAATCAGGTTACTCAACCAACAGAAGCTCTCGAGCGAGTTGCGCAGGCGACTTGAAGTCCATCGTCCCGCAGGGGACGGTGGACAGTCGCTCGGCCAAGTTTGCCAGGTCGAACGGTCCGCCGCCGTAACCTACCATGGCCTCAACCTGATAGGCGTGGTCATTCATGTAGCCGAGGACCCGACGTGATGCGGTGGGGCCAACGCGTACCTCTCGCATCTCGCGCAGCTCATTCTCTACCGTCTGTTCTGGCACACCGATGAAACTGAGGACGTGGCTGACGGCCTCGTTGATGCGTACAGGCAAGGCCGGCATATCCTTGGCGGGCACGACGACCGAAAGGAACGTGCGCTCATTGGTACTGAGAATCATGCGGTGATGCCCGATATTCAGATGATTGGCGTACCAATCGCCAAGCCGTGTGGTCGAGGACGTTTCCGCACCCGTAAACGGGGGCGCATGCTTCGCAAGCTTTGCGAGCAGCGGTTTGGTGCATCGCAGGATGAGCATGGATCCTTCTAGCGCGAGTATGCAGTTCCGCGAAACAGGCTGTGTCGCAACGTCATGACCAGCGTGTTGACACTGACCGCGCCACCGGGTGCATCCGGAATGACCTGTGTCTCCCAACCGAGCAACAACGCCGTGCCCGGACCAATCAGGACGGGAACATCGATCGCGGCGCCAAGCTGCCAGGTGCTCTTTTCAGGAGTCCGCGCATTGAGACCGGATGCCCAGGTCTCGGATATCTGCGCCAGCCCAGCGGCCACGGTTGCCATGGGCTTCCACTGGCGAAGGCGTTGGCCGCGCACGTAGGTCAGTGTCCCGCTGACCGTGCGATGGCTGAAACGCGGTGCGCAGGGACCGATGCCCACACAATCGCCACCCTCGGTCCCCACGGTCGTCGTCAACGACACGCCCGCGCTCACCCCAGCGCCAACATTGCGCTGCACCGCGACACGCGCCGACTGCTGCAGGGCATCGAAGAACACCGGCGTTCGGGACTCGGGTACGTTCGCAAGACCAAGACCAAGACCGGCGGCGATGACCCAGCCACGCGCGCGGTCAGTCTCCTGTGCGCGGAGTGTGTGCGGCGGGACTCCCACCATGACAGCAAGAGCGGGACACAGGAATTGATTCGCGGCACGACGCAGATTGATCATGCCCCAATCTAGCGTCATGGAGACACATCAGCGCCGAATCGGCTCCGGCGCGTCAGCGTACTTCCGGTACGTGCCCAGAATGGTTCCAATCAGCACCAGAATGGGGAAGACGAGCCGCTGAACCAGCGCCGGGATCTCCGCCATGCTGAACTCGGAGCGGTATCGCCTCACGAGATAGGCCGCATCAAGCGGCCCTGGACGCCCCCCGCCATGCTGCCGCTGCGACTCGAACAAGGCCGTGAGAAAGTACTCCACGTTGTCGGCCGGTTCGATGTAGCCGGTACACCGAAGGTCCACGTCACCGGCGCTCCAGAACTTGTGCGCCTCGCCGGCCTTGAACACCACCGTCTCGCCGGGGCCGGCGTACTGCGGCGCCTCACCGAGTCGCTGGTAGCCGATGCGTCCCTCCACCACGGTGAGCGCTTCCACCTGACGATGGTGGGTATGCATCGGCGGTCCTTCGCCAGGCTTGACCACATTTTCAACCTCAAGACGCTGGCCGGTAAGGCCAGGCACCAGGCGGAGAAAGGTGAGTCGCTCACCGGCGCCGTTGTCGATGCTGTGTGGGTATGTAAAGCCGCTCATTTCGCTGCTCGGCGCGTTGTCGTGGTGTAGAGGGACGGGCTTCCCCTTGTCAGCGAGATGTCGGCCAATCCGTTTCATGCCGCCCAGATCATTGGGGCGGGCATGGTGTATTGCCCCGGACCGTCCTAAGCGATTGATTCGCGGGGACGAGTTACAGGGAAGTCCCCGTCTGCCCTCCCGCCTGCCCATCCACCACGACGTGACGAGCACGGAACTCACCCCCGGCCAGACCTTCGGCGGCTACCGCATCCAGCACTTGCTGGGTCGCGGCGGCATGGGCGCCGTGTACGCGGCCGAGCAGATCGAGGATGGGCGCCTCGTGGCCGTGAAGGTGCTGGCGTCCGGCCTCGAGCGCGCCGAAGATCGCGAGCGCTTTCTGCGCGAGGGACGTACGGCGGCGTCGGTCAACCACCCGAACACCGTCTACGTCTATCGCACTGAGGAGATCGACGGGCGGCCGACCATTGCCATGGAGCTGGTCGAGGGGGGCACGCTCGAACAGAAGGTCGAAGCGCAGGGTCCGCTGTCGATCGCCGACGCGATCGCCGACACCCTGCAACTCATCGACGGGCTGGAGGCGGCCCATCGGCGCGGCATTTTGCACCGCGACATCAAGCCGGCCAATTGCTTCATCGGCAACGATGGCACGGTGAAGGTCGGTGATTTCGGCCTGTCCCGCCCGGTCGAGAGTGTCGAACAGGGGCGCCTGACGCAGACGGGGCTCTTTCTCGGCACCCCCGTGTTTTCGTCGCCCGAACAGCTCATGGGCGAGGCGCTCGATGTGCGCGCCGACATATACGCCGTGGGCGCAACCTTGTACTACCTGCTCACTGGCAAACTGCCGTTTGACGCGGACAACGCCGTCAAGCTGATTGCGGTGGTCATGAGCGGCGCGCCCACGCCGCTGGCGCAACATCGCCAAGATGTGCCGCCAGCACTGGACGCCGTTGTGATGAAGTGCCTGGCCCGCAATCGCGACGAGCGCTTCGTCGATTACGCCGCGCTCCGCGCCGCGCTGCTGGCCTCCAGGCCGGTCGAGCACACACCGGCGCCCATCGTGCGACGTCTTGGTGCGGGCGTCATCGACAGCTACCTCATCAGCACACTCACGCTGCCCATCCTCGGGCTGCTCAAGCCGTTTGGCGTGAGTGTTGCACTGACCGCCAATGACCCCCGCTATGCCATGGTGCAGGCGCTGTGTGCTCTGCCATTCGAACTCCTGATTTACGGCGTTCTCGAGGGGCTCACCGGATGGACCCCTGCAAAGCGCCTGCTGGGCCTGCGCACCATTCGCGCAGACGGAGGAGTACCCGGAATCGCACGCGCAGTGCTTCGCGGACTCTTCGTGATCGCGCCGGGCCTGCTCGCCGTGCTGGCAAGCCGGCCGCTGGCGACGGACAAGACCGCTGCTGCGATTGTGGTGATGACCATCAGCATCGGCGGATTCCTCCTGCTGTTCGCCCGCGCTCGGAAGGCCAATGGCTGGTTGGCCGAACACGATCGTCTCACCGGCACACGTGTGGTCACTGCGCACTCCGCCGCGGCGCGCGATCGCGATGTCACATCGCAGGTGCAGATGTTGCCAGTGCATCACGCGGTGAACGGTCGCATCGGCGCCTACGAGGTCACCGGCGCCATTGATGCAAACGGTTCGGTACTGCTGGCAAGTGACGGCGCGCTGCAGCGTCCGGTGTGGATCGTTCAGCGTGCCGTTGACAGTGCACCGCTGACCGAGGCCGAGCGACAGACCAGTCGCATCACCTGCGCACGATGGATTGGCGGACGCCGCACCGCCGACGAAGCGTGGGATGCCTACGCCGCCGTTGGCGGCACGCCGCTGGCCACGCGGCTGAGTCCCGGCGCAACGTGGGGGACCGTGCACGCGTGGCTCACCGATCTGCTCGACGAGCTGCGCGCCCGGCGGGATGCCGGACTTCCATTGGCTGACCTGTCAGCGGCTGATGTGCTCATCACGGATGACGGGCACGCCGTGGTGCTGCCATTTCGCGTCGGATCCGGCACTACTCAGGACAGCGCCGCAGGACACGCCGCGTCCGACGTCCGCGTGAATGGCACCGGTGATGCGGGGCCACTCCCTGCAAGTGTGGCCCGACTGCTGCGCGAGACACTGCGTGGTGCGCTCACGGACTGGCCACTGCGGGCGCAGGCGGTGATCTCGGCCATGGAAGATCCCGCCGCCCGACTTGATGCGCTGCACGCCGCGCTTACTGCAGCGGGGACCAATCGCCCACCACTCACCGCGCAGCGTCGCCTGTTGCTCGCCGTCGCCACGGCGGCGCCCATGTTGGGCATGGGCTTCGTGTCGTCCTATGGCGCGACGGTTGTTGCACCACGCGATCCGGATCTCGATCGACTACAACCCCTGGTCGACTGGCTGGATGATTCTGTCAGCCGCGCACCCGATCAGCGCGCAGCACGCGGGCTGGTCGGCGTGTACATCGCCGGCCATCTGCGCGATGCCGTGGTGCGTCACCGCGAAGGCCGCGACTCAGCGGTTGTGCGAACCGCAGGCATCGCCAAACGCGAGTGGGCACTCGCGGATTCGGTCGTGCGCGCCAATCCCATGGTAAGTGCCGATCGGCTCACCGAAGCCGACCGGCTCGTTGACTCGACCTGGAGGGGACGTCCGCCCGGCGTGAAAAACGTGCGGTGGCTCATCGCCCTCTTTACTGCGGCGGCTGTTTCCGGACTTGGCGCGGTGTTCGCCCTGATTGCGGCTGTAACGGTACGCCGAGGCATGGTGCTGCGGATCATGGGACTGGATCTGGTCACTGCCGCCGGCAAACCAGCCGGTCGTTTGCGACTGACCGTGCGGCAAGTGGTGACGTGGATGCCCTGGACGCTGCTGATGGTCGGCGGCATTGCGAGGCTGAGCGCCCGTACCACTCCCGCGTGGGCCGTGCCGGTGCTGTTGCTCGGCATCGTGCTGGCCGTGATCGCGATTGCCCTGGCGCTGCGTACACCGGCGCGCGGTCTGGCGGAGCGGCTTTCGGGTACACGCCTTGTGTCGGAATAGCGCAGGCCTCCATGCGTCGCGTGCTGCGCAATCTCCTCGGCTGCGTTTCCTACTTTCTCCAGATCACCAGCGTCCCGCATGGCGCATTGCCACCACGATTGAACCGCGCCGGCAACTGACTCACGCTGTAAAACTCCACGGCCGCCACCGTGCCCGGATCAATGCTGCTCACATCGAAGAGTGGTTCGTCCACCCGGCTGGCGTAGCGCACGACATCGTCGATGATGACCTGCACGTAGCAGCTGCGTGGCGCGCCCTGTGACTGATCCATGCGATCACCACGCGGCATGTTGTTGAAACTGATGAGCCCACGATTGATGCCGAAGGACGCGCGGCCGTTGTAACTCACCAGCTGCAGGCCGGGCACATGTTGCGCGACCGCGCTTGCCCAGCGACTGGGGTCCTGCTTCTCCAGCTCGGCCTCGGTGAGGAAACTGCCGATCCCATAGCTGCGGCGCTCCTCGAAGCCGCTCAGCCATGGCCGACGCACACCCACACCGGCCTCGGCGCCCACGCGCACGGTGCTCAACTGCTGGACCTCAGCCACCAGCAGCAGGTCCACATCCATGCTGCGACCCGCAGGGATCACCAGTGACTGACGCAAAGGTTGAAAGCCGATGGCCCGCACTTCGAAACGCTGCATGCCCGTGGGCAGGCCACTGAGTTCAAAGCGACCCGCCGAGTCGCTGCGCACCGCGCGCGTGCTGCCGCTGAGTCGTACCTCGGCATTTGCGATGGGCTTCTCGCCCACATCGGTGAGCACCACGCCGGACAGCGTGCCGGTGGCCGCCTCGCCACCCGCTGCCTGAGCCGTCAAGCCAGTGGGCCGTGCCAGCAACAACAGGGCAAGTGCCAGATGCCACATGGCAGGCAGTCGCGTCGTGCGGAGATGCATGGCGCAAATCGACGCTTTGCTTCGGCGAACGTCAAGTCAGTTGAGTGGAACAAACTCATGTGACCAGCCACACCAGTCAGCGCACGTTCGAGAACTTGCAGTCCAGCCCGCAATCCGCCCTGTCAGTCCTACAAGCCTTGCGACCGACAAGCTAGCGGTGTCGCCCGGCCCGACAAGCACAAACGGGTGACGCGGTGCGCGGCATCACATCAGCCGCGGCAACACGTCACCCGTTCCTCGCATCAGCGCACAGCGACCCGCGTCAGGCCGTGACCGGCGCCCCCATCACCATCGACGGCGCAGTCGCCACCGTCTTGGCATCACGCGGTGCCAGCAGCCTGTACAGTACCGGCGTCACCAGGCGCGCAATGAGCGTGCTGCTCACCAGACCGCCAATGATCACCCAGGCCAGCGGCGAGTAGAGCCCCGAGCCCTGCAGTGCCAATGGCAGCAGACCGCCAATGGCCGTGAGCGAAGTGAGCACGATGGGCAGGAAGCGCACTTCACCCGCGCGGCGAATGGCTTCGTCCAGCGGCACGCCCTCGGCGCGCAACTGATCGGTGAAGTCCACCAGCAGAATGCTGGTCTTGATCTCGATGCCCACGAGCGCCACGAAGCCAATCATGGCCGTGAAGCTCAACGTGTAGCCACTGAGCAGCAGCGCCACGATGCCGCCCACCACACCCAGCGGAATCACGCTCGCCACCACCAGCGTGGTGCGGAAGTCGCGGAACTCGAGCACGAGAATGGCCATGATGGCAAACACGGCCACGATGATGGCTCCGCCAATGCCACCAAAGCTCTCCTGCCGACTTTCAATCTCACCGGCCGGCACGAGGCGATAGCCATCGGGCAGGTCGAGCGAGGCGAGTGCCGAGAGAATGTTCTTGGTGACCGCGTCGGTGTTGTAGCCCTCACGCACATAGCTCGTCACGGTGACCGCGCGCTGCCGGTCGCGGTGATCGATGGACGTGGGCGAAGACACAAAGCGTGTGGTCGTGATCTGCGACAGCGGCACCATGGTGCCGGCCACCGAACTCACATAGATGCGCTCGAGATCCTGCGGTGCCGGCCGTCCGTCGTGGGCAATGCCCACACGAATGGGATACTCCTCGCCATTGCTGGCGCGCATCTTCCCGGCCTCGAGACCGGCCACACCCAGGCGCAGCGTCCGCTCCACCTCGGCACCCGGCACTCCGAGCAGGCCCGCCTTCTGCCGATCCACCACCACGCGCAGGTCGCTGCGGCGCAGCCTGACGGGGTTGTTCACGTACTGCGTGCCGGACGTTGCCGAGAACACGGCCTCCACCTGGGCCGCCAGATGCTGCAGGGTGTCGAGATCGGGCCCTTCAAGCCGCATGGCAATGGGCGCATCGATGGGCGGACCGTTCTCGAACTCCTTGAGCTCAATACGCGCGCCGGGATACTCCGCCATGCGCGCCCGCAGGGAGTCCAGCACAATGGGTGTGCGCACGTTGTCATACTCGTAAAGGCGCACGATGAGCTGCCCACGCGTGGGCGACTCGGCGCGCTGGAACACGTTGTAGTACACCTCGGGATTGTCCTTGCCCACGTTGGCAAACACCGCCCGCGTACCCGGATGGGCCAGCACCACCTGCTCGGCATGACGCACGGCGCGATCGGTTTCGGCCAGGCTCGTGCCCTCCGGCGTGGTGATGTCCACGTGATACTGCGGCGTGCCCGCCTTGGGGAAGAGCGAGAAACCGACTGCCGGCACAAGCGCCAGCGCGCCCACCACCAGCAGCGCCGACAGTGCAAGCGTGGTGCGCGGATTGTTCATGGCGCGCTGCAGCAGCGGTGCGTAGGTGCGGTGAATGCCGCGGTCGAGCCACTGCAGCACGGCGTTGCCTTCCGGGGCGGAATCGCGGGGCATGAGACGCGAAGCCAGCCAGGGAATGATGGTGAGTGACACCACCAGCGAGGCCAGCACCGCGTACACCACCGCCATGGGCAGCACGCGGATGTACTTGCCCGACAAGCCGGGCAGGAAGATCAGCGGGAGAAACGCGAAGATGAGCGTGAAGGTGGCACCGAGCACGGCCACGCCAATCTGCTTGGTGGCCTCGATGGCCGCCTGGGTGCGTGTGTAGCCCTCGCGCAGGAAGCGCGCGATGTTCTCCACCACCACGATGCTGTCATCGACCAGCAGACCCAACGCAATCACGAAGCCCACGATGGACAACTGATTGATGGAGTAGCCGGTCACGTAGAGCAGTGTGACCGCCATGGCCAGCGAAGTGGGAATGGAAATCATCACGATCACCGAGGCGCGTGTACCCAGCGGCAAGAGCGTGAGCAGCACGAGCACGATGGCAATGACGAAGTCCCAGCCCAGTCGCGACAGACGGGCATCCACGTTCTCACTTTGGTCAAAGCCGCGCTCGAGCTTCACCCCCTGTGGCAGGCTCTGCTCGGCCGTGTCGAGCACCGCCCATACGCGCTGCTTGACGGTGGAGATGTTCTGCCCCTCCTGCACCGCCACCGACACCCACATGGCACGCTGCCCGTTGAAGCGGCCAAGATGCACGGCATCGCCATCGGCCCACTGCACGGTGGCCACATCCTGCACCCGCACGACCGCGCCATCGCGGCCGGCCACCACAGAGCGCTGCACGTCCTGCACGCTGCGATAGCGCCCCTGAGTGGCCACGTTGTAACGGCGCGTGCCCACGTCCACCGAGCCACCGGGAATCTGCGTATTGTCGCTGCCCAGGGCCTGCAGCACCTGGGCCGGCGTAATGCCAAGCCGGGCCATGCGACCGAGATCGAGCGTGACCTGCAGTTCGCGAGGCGGCGCGGCCCAGCGCTCGGCGCGCTTCACACCGGGAATGCGCTCAACACGCTCTTCCAGTGAACGCGCCGCGTCCTCGAGCTGAGCGTAGGGCAGCTGTGGCGCCACGAGCGCCAATTGAAACACGGTGAGGTCGGAGTTCTGGTTGCGCTCCACCTCGAGTCGCTGCAGGGCGGCCGGCAGTTCAGGACGCAGGGCGTTCACTTCGCGCACCACCTGATCGTACTTGCGCTCGGCATCCACATCGGCGTCGAACTCGATACGGATGACGGAGAGTCCGTCGCTGCTGGTGCTGCGCAGTTCCTTCACGTTCTCGAGGGTCTTGAGCTGCTTTTCCACCGGATCGGCCACCAGCTGTTCCATGTCTTCCGGTGACGCACCGGGGTACACCGCCACCACCGTGTAGATGGGCACCGGGAAGCTGGGATCTTCACTGCGGGCAATGGCAAACCAGCTCGATGCGCCAAGCGCCACGAACATGAGGAACACCAGTACGGTGAACTGCCAACGCTCCACGGCGAAGCGTGTGAGGTTGCTGAGACCGTTCATGGGCGCGTGCCCCGGGTGGACGGGTTGGCGGCCACCACCCGCAGGCGCGTGCCGGGCGTCACGTAGGGCGCGCCGCGTGCCACCACGCGGGCATCAGCCGCCACACCCTGCACCTGCACGCGGTCGCCGTCGATGCCCAGTACCGCCACTCGCTGACGGGCGGCCGTCCAGGTGCTGTCACCCGCTGCGCTGACTGTGGCGGCGTCGCGCAGCACGTAGATGGTGGCCGAGTCGCCGTCGGCTTCGAGCAGGGCGTCGGCCGGCAGCGTACGTGGCGCCATGCCACGATCATTGGCCGCACCGCGCGCGCGGAACGTGTCGCGCAGATGTACGCGGGCTTCACCCACGAGTCCGCTGGGCAGATGATCGGCATCACGCAGGGCAATCTCCACGCTATAGGTGCCCGTGCGCGGATCGGCCGAGCGACCGATGAGCACCACCCGACCGGCAAAGCGCTGACCGGGCAGCGCATCGAAATGCACGGTGGCGCTGTCGCCGGCCTGCACACGCAGCGCGTCACGATCGGGCAGCCCGGCGCGCAGCACGCGGCCGCGCCGCGCGCCGCCCAGCACGAACATGGAGCCGCCGGGCGAGACGGTGGCGCCGGGTGTGACCTGGCGCTGCAGAACGGTGCCCGCTTCGGGCGCAATAATGGTGGCGTACTCGCGGTTGACACGCGCGCTGGCCAGATCGGCGCGCGCGGCGTCGAGTGCCGAGGTAGCGTCCTGCAGTTGCACCGTGGTGGCCACGCTGTCGGCCACGAGGCGCAGGAGTCGGGCCTGATCGCGTGTGGCCTTGTCCACCTGCACCTGCGCCTTGGCCACGGCCGCATCGATCTCGCGGAGGTCGAGCACGGCCAGCACCTGGCCACGCTGCACGACGGCGCCTTCGTCCACGAGGACCCGATGCACAACGCCGCCGATCTTGAAGCCGAGGGGAATTTCATCGCGCGACGCAAAGGTGCCGGTGGCCACAATGGTTGCGGCACTGAGATCGTCAGCCGGCGATGCCAGTGTGACACTCACCGGGTCGGCAGTGACGTCGGTCGCATTGGCGACGGATGCGCGAGCACTGTCGTTGCCAGCCGTGGCGTTGGCATCCGCGTCGGCGCAGGCGGCGAGCAGCACGAGGGCCAGCAGTGTGGCGGCGCGTGCGTGATGGTGTGAGTGGGAAGTAGACATCATCGTCCGGAGTTTGTGGAGGGTCGGGAGATGCAGTGAGTGTCGAATTGCCGTGATGCCTGACGCCGCGCGCGGTTCAGCGCGGTAGCGGCCGGGTCGCCGCGACGCGTTCAAGCTCCACGAGACGGGCGTCGAGCGTGAAGCGACTGATGACCTGATTGAGCGCAGCAGACGTGAAGGCAGCACGCGCACTCAGAAACTCCACCTGGGTGGCGAGGCCTTCGCCGAAGCGCCGCTCCACCAGGGTGAAGGCGCGCTGCGCCGCGTCGTAGCGATCACGCGCGCTGCGCACGTTGCTGCGCGCCACGTCCACGGCGTCGGCGGCGTTGTGCACCTGCGTGGCGATACCACGCTCGGTTTCGCGCAGGCGCAGCTGCGCCTCCTGCCTGAGTGCATTGGCCTGTTGGCGGCGCGCATCGTCCTGCCGGCCGTTGAAGACGTTCCAGGACAGCACCAGCGAAGCGAGGGCCACGTCGTTGTCGCGATCGAAGCGGTAGCGGTCGCCCTGCACACCGTAACTGGCGCCAAGCGAGAGATTGGGCAGGAAGGCGCTGCCGGCCACGCGCTGCTGCGCACGGGCCAGCGCCACGCCGCTGCCGGCCTGCGTGAGTTCTTCGCGGTGGCGCAGGGCATGCGCCACCAGCTCGTTGCGTGGCAGCAGCGTGTCCGCGTCCGGCTGCCGCGCGAAGGCTGCGGTGTCGTTTTCGAGCCCAAGGGCGACTGGCGCGTCGGGCTCCTGATTGCGCAGCAGATTGAAGCCACGAATGGCCGCCGCGCGCAGTCTGCGGGTGTCGTCGAGCTGCTGCACGAGGTCACTGCGCTCGGCGCGCGCGCGCAGCACGACATCGGGTGTTGCCTGCCCCGCACTGACCAGGCGTTCACTCACGCGCAGGTTCTCGTCGAGCACGGGCAAGGTGGCTTCGAGGGTCTGCACGGCACGCGTGGCGCTGGCGACCTGCAGCCAGGCCAGCTGCACATCGGCGACGAGTTGACGGAGCGCGGCATCGCGGGTGCTGCCCACGAGATCCCGCTGGGCCCGGGCCGCCGCGCGGGCGCCAAAGAGCGCGCCATTGAAGAGCGGCATCTGCAGGTCGAGCTTGGTCTCCTGACGGAAGGGCAGCGTGGCGTTGATGTCCGTGGGGAAGCGCTGCTGCCCGAGGATCTGGTTGAGCGCGGCGTAGGTGGGGTTGATGAAGTCGCCGATGTTGATGACGCCGCTGAACTCGGAGTAGCGGGCGTTGAGACCGAGGCTGGGGAGGAAGCGACCATTGGCTTCCTGGACCCCGGCCTCCGCGCGCTGCACCGCGACCTGCTGCTGGGCGAGGGCGAGATTGCTGCGCACCGCCTCGGCGATGTAGTGGTCGAGCAGGCGCCGGGTGCTGTCGGCTGTGGCAACGGCGCTCGTCCGGCTCACGCTCTGGGCGGCGGCGTGCGGTGCGATGGTGAGGATGGGCGTGAACAGCATGGCCCCCATGAGACTGCGACGTCGCAGACTGAACATCGATTTGCTTGTAAACACGGATCGTTACTCTAACACTGTTAAGTGTAGGACCCTGAAGAAGGGCGCCGAGGCGCCCTGGGAGAAAACGGCGGGTTGTGAGGTGCTACGGGAGCTCAGTGGGTCGGGTTTCGCAGCGCGCCCCGGATGATGAGATCACACTGCGTCCGGATGGTTTCGCGGGGGTCGCGGAGAATGATGTGCGGGTTGCCACAGTGCGTCAGCCAGAGCGAAATGATGCCGTGGATGCCACCCCAGAAGATCTGGGCCAGCTCCACGGGGTCGCTGAGTTCCGGCCGATATACTCCGAGGTTGATGCCTTCCGTCACGGTGTCGAGCAGGAAGAGATAAGCGTCCTCCTCGGGACGCTTATGGATCTCTTCGTGGGCGATTGCCAGTGACTGCGTCGGTGGTGTCATGAACATGAACCGATACTGGCTCGTATTGTCGAGCGCAAAATCGGTATAGGCGTATGCCATGCGGCGTACCCGGTCCACCGGATCCTCGATGCGGCCGATCTTATGCATGGCCTGGCCCAACGCCGAAAAGTCCGCGAGACAGAGCTCCTGGATGAGCGCGTCCTTGTCGCGGAAATGATGGTAGATGGCGGTGGGTGTGTAGCCGATGCGGGCGGCAATGGCCCGCATGGTGGTGGCCTCAACCCCCTCGCTCACGAACAGCTCCCGCGCCGCGTCCAGAATGGACTGGCGGGTTTCGGCCTTCTGGCGCTCACGGCGCGCCAGGGAGGCGGAGCGGATGGCGGAGGTGGTCATCTGGCGAATATTGTCAATTCACCTAACACTGTCAAGTAGAATTGCCGGTCACCCGGCGGCACTACCCCGAAACATGAAGTACATGGCCCCCATGATGCAGAGCCCGGCCCAGAGGAAATCCAGCTTCACCGGCTGCTTCATGTAAAACAGCGCGAAGGGCACGAAGACCGTCAGTGCGATGGCCTCCTGCAGCATCTTGAGCTGCGGCAGGGTGAGCACCGTGAAGCCGGCCCGGTTGGCCGGCACCTGCAGCAGGTATTCGAAAAGGGCAATGCCCCAGCTCACGAGAGCGGCCACCACCCAGGGCTTGTCGCTCTGATTGCGGAGGTGGCCGTACCAGGCGTAGGTCATGAACACATTCGACGCCGTGAGCAGCAGGATGGTGCGAAGCAATGCGCCGGACATGGGCAGCGTGCGACTGAGGGTGAGGAACCGACCACACGCGAAGCCGTGCGGTCAGCGCCCCGGAGTCTGTGCGTCGTACGCCTTGACGGCAATGCGCCACTCGCCGCCCTGGGCAATGAGCGTCATGTGGTCCCAGGCCAGCATGTCCGGATACTCGAGACGGAGGACGGCCGTGGCTACCGTGCCCGTCACCCGCAGGCTCTCGACCCGCCGCCGGCGCTGGGCCTCGTCAGCCGGTGCGCGCCCCGACGACGAGATGCGGACGTATTCGCTGGCGGGCCACTGGCGATACTGCCCGTCCTTGATGCCCACCAGCATTGCGTCGGGTGCAAAGGCGCGTTCGAAGGCGCTGCGGCTCCCGGTGGCGTGGCCCTCGAAGTAGGCGGCCAATGGCTGCATGGCTGCGGCGTGCGCGTCGGCGTTCATGTCCACCACCACCTTGCCCCGCGTGCGCCCGCTGCGGCTGTGCTGCTGCGCGGCCATGATATTGGCGAGCGTGTAGACGCTGTCCACGTGCACACGGAGTTGCTGCGCGGCAATGAGCGGCGCCGCGTATTCGAGGCCGCGTTGCACATCCCAGGGCGCGCGCGCCGGACACACAATGCCGGCCGCGGTGCAGCGCGCCATGTCCACCGCGCCGCCGGGTGACACGAGTCGCCCGCCCTTGCGCAGCACCCCGTACGAACGCGCCAGCGTTTCGCCGCCCACGGCGTCGACCACGACATCCACGTTGCGTACGACGGTTTCGAACTTTGTGGTGCTGTAGTCAATGAGCGAATCAGCGCCCAATGAGCGTAGATAGGCATGATTGCGTGCGGACGCCGTACCAATGACGTAGGCGCCGCGTGCCTTGGCCATCTGCACCACCATGGAGCCCACACCACCGGCGGCGCCGTGCACCAGCACCCGCTCGCCACGCTGCACCTGGGCGCCGGCAATGAGAAAGCGCCACGCGGCAATGGCCACCGTGGGATAGGCGGCCGCCTCCTGCATGCTGAAGCGCTCCGGCTTGCGCACGATGGCCTCGAGCGGTGCCACCATGTACTCGGCGTAGCTGCCGCCCTGCGCGCCCTGGTCCACCGTGCCGGCCACGGCATCACCGCAGCGATAACTGGTCACACCACTGCCAACCGCCACCACGACTCCGGCAAAGTCGCCGCCGGGAATGGACAGCAGAGGCAGGTCACCGCCATCCTGCAGCTTCCAGTCCACCGGATTCACACTCGCGGCGTGCACACGCACCAGCACCTGATTGGCGGCGGGCTTGGGCACGGGCACCTCGTCCACCCGCAGCACGCGGGCGCTGTCCTGCATATGGAGACGCGCGGCCTGCATGATGCGCGGCACGAGTGGGCAGGAGGCCACCTGCGCCTTGAGCACGCGCGCACTCGATCCCAGCAGCATGGCCGCGCCGGTCAGCAGCAACCACAGCGACGAGGGCTCGGGCACCGGTGTGCCGGGGCCTCCCGGTGTGCCACCGCCGTTGTCACCACCGCCGTTGTTGCCGCCGCCGTTGTCACCACCACCATTGTCGCCGCCGGTATTGCTGGCTGCACACACGTCACCAAGGTTGGTGAAGCTGCCATCGGCATCACCGAAGCTGGTGTTGGTGTCGAGATAGCGATCACAGAAGGCCGCGACACCGTAGTCCGCGCCGTCAAACAGTGCGTAGGTGCTCACGCCCACCGTGTTCACGAGGTCGGCATCGAACCAGGCCTCGGTGAAGGTGGTGAACCAGTAGCTGCCGTCACCGCAGGTCCAGAGCTCGGTGGTGTACACCGCATCCAATGCGCCGCTGCCCGCCGCAGCGCCGCAGCCCCCGATGTACTGCGTGTTCACGCGCCCCGTCAGCTCGTCATACGCGGTGAGCGTGTTGCTGAACGACAGGTAGTTGTCGAAGCTGGGCGAAGCGGACGTGCTGGTGCTGCTGCGTGCCAACTGTGACCAGCCGCCGGCATTGAGCGGAAAGGGCGATGAGTAGTCGCCCTCGGGCAGGATGAGCGGCGTGACCAGACCCGATTCGTCGGAGACGTCGGCACCGCCCACCGGGGTGACGTTGGCGCCGGCATACGCGAAGTAGAAACCGGTGAGCGCACTCACCGTCGCCGCATCCGGCGCCGCGCCTTCATTGTGCTTCACGTATACGTCCACCGCCGTCCCGATACGCGTGCTGCCATCTATATAGAAGGCCGTGGTGGCGAGGGTGAGCTGCGTGCAGGATTGCACGCCACTCGTGAAGCACACGCTGAAGTCGCGGGTGATGGTCTGCGCGTCCACACGGCCACCCGCCGTCAGCGGATGGGCCAGCGCGACGCCGAGGCCGGCCAGCCCCCACAGACGCAATGCGCCCGTGAAGGCCCGGCCAACCAGAGCCTGGATGACGACGCGCATGCTCAGCGCGCCTCGGCCGCCAACTGCGCGTGCACCACGCCCAGTTGCAGCACCAGGGCGTCGCGGTCAGCGGCATCCATGGACTGCGCCGCGCGCGAGAACTCGAGCGCCAACTGGGCGTCAGCCACCGCGCGCAGGGCTGCGTCTACTTTCTGCGCGGCCAGCGCCGACCGCAGCGTTTCGAGTGCCGAGCGCAGCGGCGACTCGGTCGGCTCGCCAAGGAGCAGCCGTTCGGCCGCATCATCCACGACGGGCACGAGGCTCGTGGCAACCTGGCTGTGCGCCTGCTCGGTCAATTCGGCTGATGCATCGGGAGCCGTGGGGTTGCTGTCGCTGCAGGCGGCCAGCGCCGAGGAAACGAGCAGCAGGGCCACGGCCCAGCGGCGGTTCTGAAGGTGTTGCGCGGTGTGGGGAGTGAAATCGGCGGCGTCGCCGGAATGCGGGGAAGACATGGAAGCAGCCCTCGAGCTGTATGGGGTGACGTGGTCGGAATGCGCGCGCGGCGGGACCGGGACGGTCTGGCGCTCACGAGCACGCCCATAAGGTCGAAAGGGGGGTCGCTGGGCGATCACCTGTGCATCACCTGCGGGTCACCCGGGCGATTTGACCGCAAGTGATGGGCAGGCGAGCGGGCTTTCGACCTTGTCAGCGTCCACTCGGCCACGACGGCCGCGCCGACAACCCTTTCTCAGGACCTCACGCATGTCTGCTCCGCATATCCCTGCAGCCCCGCGCCGACGCGGGCCCTTCCTTTCCACCCTCGCCGCGGCGGCCGCCGCCCTGGCCGTGACGCTCGGTGCGCCACAGTCGGCCGGCGCCCAGACGGTCTTCCATGCCTGCTATGTGCCGGCGTCAGGCACGGTGTACCGCATCAAGGCGCCGAGCACGCCGCAGAATTGTCTGCAGCCCACGCATGTGGCGTTCAGCTGGACGGATGGCGCGGGCGGTGGCGGCGGTGGTGGCGTGAGCGCTCACGGGGCGCTGACGGGTTTGGGCAATGATGATCACACGCAGTATCTGCTGGCCAATGGGAACCGGAACACACAAGGGTTCACGGTGATGTCGCAATATGGCGGAGCGGCGACACTTCTCCCCACGTTCCTTGGTTCGTCGACCGGCATTGTCTGGGTGGGTGAAAAGGGCGCATTCCGCGCTGGCATGAACACCCTTGGCGGTTGGGCCCAAGACAAGATCGGCTCTCTTTCGACGGCTTTTGGCGACCAGTCGGAAGCTTCGGGTTACGCGTCGTTCGCGGTTGGGACAAGTGCGAAGGCCTCGAAAGACTACGCCGTTTCGATGGGTCTGGAAACCGTGGCGTCCGGGCAGAATTCAACGGCCATCGGCCGATCAGCCGTCGCTTCCGGTAATGGCTCCATGGCCCTGCATTCCGGTACGGCTACCGCATATGAATCCTTTGCACTTCGTGGCCTTGCGACTGGTGCTTCGGCAACTTCGCTCACGGGAGAAGCCTCAGGAAACAATGCAATCTCGCTCGGAGGAACGGCCTCAGGAGAGAACTCGTTCTCACTTCGCGGCGTTGCGTCCGGCGAGAGCAGTGTCGCAATAGGTCAGTGGGCGAGAACCAATGGGTTTGCCGGCGCGGTCGTCATTGATGCCCGACCGGAACTCAACTCGACCGTCAACGCCAGACAAACCGGACACTTTGTGGTTCGAGCCAGCGGGTTCTATCTGGGAAATGTGCAACCCATCGGCGCCAATCCCACCGGCCAATTCCTTAGCACGAGCACCAACGCGTATCTCAGCACCGGCGGCAACTGGACCAACAGCTCCGACTCCACCAAGAAGTCCAACTTCCGCGCCGTCGACGGCGAGCAGGTGCTGAGCAAGTTGGCGTCGCTACCTGTCTACACCTGGCAGTACAAAGCCGAAGACAGCACGGTGCGTCATATGGGCCCCACGGCGCAGGCTTTCCGCAAGGCGTTTGGTCTCGGCGACAGTGAAACGGCCATTGGCACGGTGGATATCGATGGCGTCGCCATGGCGGGTGTGAAGGCGCTCGAGACCCGCACGAAGCAGCTCAAGGCGGAGACGCAGGCGCTGCGGGCGGAGAATGCGCAGATGGCCGAGCGGTTGGCGCAGCTGGAGTCGCTGGTGGCGCGTCTCACGCCGACCAACAAGGAACGCTGATGACCGCCGACCAGATCGCCACGATCCGGTCGACCTGGAACCTGATGGGGGCCACCACCGATGCGGTGGCCCCGCTGTTCTACGACCGATTGTTCACGTTGGCCCCGGCACTGCGGCCCCTGTTTCCGGCCGGCGACCTTTCGGGTCAGGCGGAGAAGCTGGGCCAGACCCTGGCCGTAGTGGTGAAGAGTCTCGACGACCTGCCACGTTTGGTGCCCGCACTCGAGGCGCTGGGTGCGCGACACGCGGGATACGGTGTGGAAGCCTGGCACTACGACGTTGTTGGGCAGGCGTTGCTGGAGACCTTTGCCGAGGTGCTGGGTGCGCACTTCACGCCAGCGGCGCGTGAAGCCTGGGCAGCGGCCTACACAACGCTGGCCGGCGTCATGGTGGCAGCGGGCGATGCAGCGGGCAATTCGGCCCGTGTGGCCTGAGATGTCTGCGGAGCTCGATGCCACGTCGTCCATTCAATCCCAATGTGAATGGCTCTGCGAAGGGCTGGACAGCCTGTCGGGTCCCATGTGCGCGGCGTTCAGTGCGCGCATGTGGGCCCTGCAGGACGTGCTGGTGCGGCCGGTGGCGCTGCCGCAGGACGAACTCTGGTGGCAGGCCTGGTTCTACAAGCTGGTAACGTTGCTGCGCGCCGAGCCTGAAGACCCGATGTGTGT
>JACVCT010000018.1 GCA_016741895.1 Gemmatimonadaceae bacterium
ACCTGCGAGTAAGCGGGGGCCCGACCGGGCTTCCATGACCTCAGCGCGAATTCCTCCGCAGTCCTCCCTCCCTCCCATCGCGCTGGATACCGACTCCCGCCGACGCGCCGCGCGTCTGCGGGAGTTGGTGTTTGCCAGCGGGTGCCGCGAGTTCGTCAGGCGCCGCGAGGGCATGATCCACGCCATGGACGGCGGCCTCTGGCTGCACCGCCATGTATGGCTGGGAGAGCCGCTGGTGCATCTGGTAAGCACCGATCGGGTGCGGCTCGAGGCATTCGGGGAGGCCTGTGGACTGCGCGCGTCGCGCCTGCAGTTCAAGCCACTCAAGGATCCGCGCACTGGGGTGCGGCGCGACGCCTGGCACTGGGACTTGGGTGGGCCGGTGTATCCGCCACCGGACGAGCGACTGCGCTGACCTCAGCCCGAAACGGCCACGCGCTCGAGCTCGCCCGCCTCGCGCCGAATGGCCTCGGCGTCCGCGAGCAGGCGCCGCTGCAGTGCGGGATTGCGGCGAAAGGTGAAGTAGGCACGTGCTCGTGCGCGTGCCCGGCGCGTGCGATCGCCGTAGCGCAGGTCGCTGCTGGCCGACGGGACCAGCGATGCAAAGAACGCCAGCGCCCACCACGGACCGGCGAGCCAGGCAACAAGAGTGGTTTGCGCCGCATAGGCGCCCAGCACCAGCACGAGACCAAGCACGAGCGTGCGCATGGCGGGTTCGTCACGCGAGCGCACATTGCGCAGGGCCATCGCGCGCGCGATCTGAATGGGCAGGGCGTGCGTGATGCGCCCCCAGAGTCCAATGGGCGCCAAGAGCGCCGCCAGCAGGGCCTCGCGCAGCGCAAAACGCGCGCCCGGTGTGGCGCCAAGTTCAATGGCCACGTCGTGCGCGTCGAGGTGATGGGCGTCGAGCGTGGCGCGGAAGGCGCGCACCTGCTGTTCGAACTGCAGCGCGCGCGCGTCGAGAGCCGGATCGTGCCGCTCGCGTAATGCCTGCTGTGCGCGATCGAGCCGCTGTACCACGCGCAGCACGTCGGCCAGTGGTGTGGTGTCGTCACCCACGGCGCGCAGCGGCTCCAGCAGCGCCGCCAGCGTGCGCCCCACCGTCTGCAGCCGCTCGGCGTCCTCGGCCGTGTCGAAATTGAGCGTGACGGCCGCGAGGGCATCACTCACACGCTGCGTGAGCGACGACACGGTGGCTCCCTGCTGCCGTAGCGCGTCGATGACCATGGGTTCGCCCACACGCACGAGAATGCGCGAGCGCGGACGCTCCTTTTCTTCGAACAGCAGACCCATGGGCACGATGCGGATGTCGTGCACATCGCGTGTGTCGGCGGCGTGCCACACCATGCGGGCGAGACCCGTGCGCAGTGGCGCCAGATGTGGGTCATCGTGGCTCTTGCCCTCTGGAAAGATCACGATGGCGGCCTGCGCGCTCAGCGCATCAGCCACCGCGTCAAAGGCCGCCGCGTTGCGCGAAGGATCGGGTGCGCCGCCGCCAGCGCTTTCATCGTGACTGCGGCGCAGCGGCACGACCCCCACGCGTGTCAGCAACCAGGCCGCCAGGGGATTGGCAAAGATGGTGGCCTTGGCCGTGAAGCGCACGCGGCGTGGCACCACATGTCCCACGACAAGTGCGTCCACCAGCGCATTGGGGTGATTGACGGCGAGAAACACCGGCCCCGATGGCGGAACGCGTTCGAGACCCGTGATGGTGATGCTGCGGTAATACCAGCGCAGCGCCACTCCCACCATGGGTTTGAACAGCGCGTACAGCATGGGTGTGCTGCCGACTCAGACGCGGCGCGTGCGCGCGTCGGCTTCGCGGGCCATGCGTTCGCCTTCGGGGATGTTCACCCGCGTGAGCAGGGCGCCGCCCACCACGAAGAAGGCGATGACCCAGAGAATGGCGCCACGGCTGCTGCCCGTCTGCCCGATGGCGATGCTGAAGACGAGCGGACCCAGAATGCCACCGAACTTTTCGAAGACGCTGTAGAAGCCGAAGAACTCGCCGCTCTTGTGCTTGGGGACCATGCTGGCAAACAGCGAGCGACTGAGCGCCTGCGTACCACCCTGCACCGTGCCCACGAGAATGGCCAGAATGTAGAACTCGCGCGCCGAGTTGATGCCGTAGGCAAAAATGCAGATGCCGGTGTAAACGGCGAGGCCCAGCAGAATGGAGCGCTTGGTGCCGAGGCGGCCGGCCAGACTGCCAAAGAGGAACGCGCAGGGAATGCCCACGAACTGCACGATGAGAATGGCCGTGATCAGATCGCTGCGGGCAATGCCGATTTCCGTGCCGAAGGCCGTGGCCATCTTGATGATGGTCTGGATGCCATCGTTGTAGATGGTGAAGGCCAGCATGGCGAGAAAGGCCTGCTTGTAGTGCCGCATCTCGCGCAGCGTTTCTCCGAGGCGGGAGAAGGCCACGCGCAGCGCGCTGGCGCCGGCCTGTTCGTCCGACTCCAAGGCCCGCGCAGGCTCCGGCACGCCCCGAAACATCGGGATGCTGAAGAGCAGCCACCACACACCCACGGAGACGAACGCCAGACGTGCCGGCAGTGTCGCCTGTGCGCGCGGCAAGTCATCGCCGGTGGGCAGACCGATGAGGCCCGGGTTGCTGATCCATGCCAGATTGAGCGCGAGCAGCACGCCGCCGCCGATGTAGCCCATGGCGTACGCCGCGGTGGACACGCGATCGATTTCGTGTTCGTCGGCAATGTGCGGCAGCAGCGATTCGTAGAACGTCATGCTGCCCGTCGCACCCGCGAGAGCGAGCACGAAGAGGGTGGCGGCCAGCAGCAGGTCGCCGTGCTGAATGAAGTACATGCCCGCCGTGCTGAACACGCCGATGAGCATGAAGACGGCGAGAAAGCGTTTCTTGGCCGCGCGGAAGTCGGCCATTGCGCCAAGAATGGGGCTCAGCACCGCGATCACCACGGCGGCCAGGGTATTGGCGTTGGCCAGTGCCTGCGTGGCCTGCTCGGGCGGGCGATCGGCGCCAGCCACGGAGATGAAGTAGATGGGGAAGACCGCCGTCATGATGACGGTCTGCATGGCCGATACGGCCCAGTCGTACATGGACCAGGCCCGCAACTCCGGGCGGTGCAGGCCCAGCGCCAGTGCGACACGCCGAGTCCAGGGCAGAGGCGCGCCGGGGTTGGTCGCGCGTGGGGCGGGATGGGGGGCGTCAGCCATGGCGGGAATTGTCAGGAGCGGCGGAGTCGCTGTCCAGTACGTCGCATGACATACTTCATGGGATGACCCCCAGCGATCGTCGCCGTGCCGTGATCACCCTGTGGTGTGGCCTGTGTCTCGCCACCATCGCTGGCGCGTGTACCGACGCGCCGCCGGTGTCGCGCACCGATTCCGCCGCCCCCGTGCCGGCCGGCGGCGAGGCGGGGCCGAATGAGGAGCGTCAAACGTACAGTGGCTGGGATGCCGGGGCGGGTCCCTATCGGGTGTTGCCCACCGTGGAGGGCGGCTTTGCCACCGGGTCGTTTCTCCAGCCCGAGGCCACCGAACTGACCGTGGGTGACACTGCCGGCGTGGCCGCCATGGTGGCCGACGGGGCCCTGGACCTCTTCACGCGGTCCGGGCAGGTGATCCCCGGACATGTCACGGTTGAGCCGCCGTTGGCGCAGCCCGAGGGCTGCACCGCATGGCCAGTGGCCCGTGTGCGTGTCGACACTGGCGTCACGCTGCCATGGACAGCGGCCTTCCGGCGCGGGCAGGTGGTGCCCTTTCCCCTGGATTCGATTGAAGGACTGGTGAGCCGGGACTCCGCCGTCTTTGCGGCGGCGCTGGCCCGTCTGGCTTCCGGGCTGCCGGACGACACCAACGCCACCTTCCGCGGTCGTCCCTTTGTGGTGCTGCGCGCGTGGCGATCGGCCGGCCCGGACAGCAGTCTGGCCGTGGCCACTCTGGTGCGGCGCATCAATCAGGAAGACAATCCGCAGGAAGAGCGTCTGGTCATGATCGTGGACACACCCACCCGTGATGCACGGCAATGGACGGTGGGTTGGCACGAGCGCGCGGCGGGCACGGAGGACGAGCTGGTGGTGGCCGAGCCGCTGCTGGCCTTTCGCAATGCCGGGTCCGATCAGCTGCGCGTGTTGTTCGGACGCGATGACGGGGTGGCGCTGGGCGCGGCGGTACTCACGCGCGCGGCCGGTCGCTGGCGGGTGCTGTGGGAGAGCGCTGTCGCGGGCTGCGAGTAACGCTCGGCAACAGCACACTGGCTTCCCTGCGCGACGGAGCGCACAATAGCGGTGCGAATTCCCTCACCGCGGAGCCTTCATGCGTCCCCCCCGTTTCACACGCGTTCTCTCCCTCGCGTTGGCCACGTTGGTCGTTCTCCCTGAACCGACCACGCTCCACGCTCAGTCGCCACGCAGCGCCGCCGACACCCCCGTTCGCTTCGCGCGCTACGCGCATGTGGCCAACGACGGCAGCATTGCCTTCACCTGGCACGATGACATCTGGGTGGCCAATGCCGATGGCAGCAACCCGCGTCGCCTCACGGCGCATGTGGCGCGGGACTTCATGCCGCGGTTCTCGCCTGATGGACGCTGGATTGCGTTCACCAGCAATCGCATGGGCAACAACGACGTGTATGTTGTGCCGGTCAGTGGTGGTGAGCCGCGACAACTGACCTGGTTCAGCGGCGACGATCAGGCGTTGTATTGGACGCCGGACGGTCGCGAGATCGTCATGAGCAGCAATCGCGGCGCGGCGCCCTGGGGTTCGCCGCTCTATCGCTTGCCACTCGACGGTACCCAGCCGCGTCCCATGGCCATGGACATCGGCCGCAGTGGCATGATCAAGCAGGACGCCACCCTGGTGGCGTTCAACCGCTCGCTCCCGAGCTACTGGCGCAAGGGCTATCGCGGCAACAGCAATGCCGACATCGCGGTGCAGGACCTGCGCACCGGACAGATCACCGAGCTCACCGATACGGAGCTCAAGCAGTTCCAGTCGTTCACCCATGATGTGCACCCCATGTGGGGCGCCGATGGGCAGATCTATTTCGCGTCGGAGCGCGACGGCATCTTCAACATCTGGCGCATCGCGCCGACGGGTGGCGCGCCGCAGCAGGTCACGCGGCACAAGGAGGATGGCGTGCAGTTCCCCGCCATTTCGCCGGACGGCAAGCGCATCATCTACGAGAACGACTTCGAGCTCTGGACACTCGATGTGCCGGGCGGCACTCCGCGCAAGCTGGCGCTGCGTCTGGCGGCCGATCCCAAGGAGAACGCCATCACGCTGCTCACCACCAGCAATCGTGCAGATGGCTTCTCGCCCTCACCCGATGGCAATCAGGTGGCGGTGGACTTTCACGGGGAGATCGTGATTGTGCCGATTGAGGCCGGGGTGGGTGAGCGCACGGCCGTGACGTCGTCACCGTGGCGTGAGCGCTACCAGACCTGGTCGCCCGATGGCCGAAGCATTGCGTACGTGAGCGACGAGTCGGGTGAGGAGGAGGTGTGGGTGTACGATCTGGCCTCAGCGCAGCGCCGCAAGCTCACGACGCAGGAGTCGATCAAGGCTGATCTCACCTGGGCACCGTCGTCGCGCAAGCTGGCCTACACGGGTGCCAATCGTCTGTGGGAAGTGGATGTGAGCGGCGGGTCACCGCGTGAACTGGCGTTCAACCAGGCGGGCGGGTTCACCATCGGGCAGTACAGTGCCGACGGCAACTGGCTCACGTACACCAGGCGCGACGACGACCAGAACGCCGATGTGTTCGTATTTGACGTGCGGAATCGCCGCGAGGTGAACGTCACGCGCAATCCCTTCAACGACACCAACGGCGTGCTCACGCCCGACGGCAAGCATGTGGTGTTCACGTCCACGCGGGACAATGGAGTGTCGCAGCTGTTCGTGGTGCCGCTGGCGCGTCTCACGGAAGACCCCAACGATCCGCTGGTGCGCGAGCGGCAGCGGCGTGCGGGCGGCAATGGCGCGGGTGGTGGCGCCGCCGCTGCACGCGAGCGTGGCGACTCGGCGACTGTGAGTCCTGCGGCCCCGTTCACCGTCACCATTGACGCCGAGGGCATTGCGGATCGCGCCACGCAGCTCACACGCGGCTCGGTGGCGGTTGGCGCGTTCTTCCTGTCACGCGACGGCCGCACGGTGTACTTCACGGCCGGTGGCGGGGGCGGCTTTGGTGGCGGTGGACAGAATGCCGCCGTGGACGCGGAGAGCCCGAATGTGGGACTGTTCGCCATCGGCGTCGATGGACAGAACCGCCGCCGTATTGCGGGTGGACTCTATCCGCAGCTCACCCCCACGCATGATCGGCGCGCCGTGTTCTTCCGTCGTCCGGCACGCGGAGGGGATGATGCAAACGGTGGCAGTGGGTTCGAGATCAGCAAGCTGGTACTGGCGTCACCGCAGCGCGCGGAGCCGGTCAACTTCAGCTTCCCGGTGCGCGTGGACGAGCGTGCCGAGCGCGAGCAGTTGTTCGAGGAGTCGTGGCGGGTGATGAAGTACCGCTTCTACGACGAGAAGATGCACGGCCGCGACTGGAACGCCATCAAGGCGCGCTACAAGCCGCTGCTGGCGCACGTGGGCACCAACGAGGACGTGTACGACCTCGCCAACGAGATGATCGGCGAGCTCAATGCCTCGCACACCGGCGTGAACGGTCCGCCGTCACGGCGCATGCCGTCGGTGTACACCACGCGGCATCTGGGATTCGAGCTCGAGCCCGATGCCAGTGGCCGCTATCGCGTGGGACACATCTACAAGAACGGACCCGCCGACAAGGAGTGGCTGGGCATCACCAAGGGTGAGTACGTGTTGGCCGTCAATGGCACCGAGCTCAAGTCGGGCGAGAACTACGAGCAGCTCATGGCCACGGCGCTCAACGAGTACATCCCCGTGCGTCTGGCGCGCAGCGCGAGCGGTGAGGGTGCGCGCACCGTGCGTATTGCCAGTGTCACCTCGCTCACGGACATCAAGTACGAGGAGTGGGTGGCCAACAACCGCGCGCAGGTGGAGAAGGAAACCAACGGTGACATTGCCTACGTGCACATTCGCTCCATGAACCAGCCGTCGCTGGCGCGTTTCCGCAACGAGATCGATCAGTACAGCAACAAGAAGGGCATCATCGTCGACATCCGCTACAACGGCGGCGGCAATATCGATCAGGAGCTGATCGACATTCTCGAACGCAAGCCCTACCAGTTCTGGAACAACCGCAACGGGTCACGCACCTGGGGCCGGCGTCCACGTCAGGCCATCGCCGGCCCGAAGGTCATGATGATCAACGCGCGCTCGGGCTCCGACAGCGAGGTCACGCCCATGGCGTTCCGTCAGCTGGGGCTCGGCACGATTGTGGGCAACCCCACGGCGGCGGCGGTGATTGCCACGGGGTCGTACACGCTCATCAACGGCGGCACCATCCGCACGCCTGGCTCGCTGGTGGTCACCTACGACCCAACCAAGCCCAACAACTACGGCGTCAACCTCGAAAACCTCGGGGTACCGCCCGATGTGTGGGTGAAGAACTCGCCCAACGACGAAGTGAAGGGCGTGGACCGCGAGCTGCAGACCGGCATTCAGGAGGCCATCAAGGCCCTCAAGGCCCTGCCTGGGCAGATCTCAAGCGACGCGCCGTCCGGCGTGTCGCCGTCAGCGCGCTGACTGGATGTCTGGTTGCCGGGCCGCCTCACGGGCGGCCCGGTAGCTCGCGCCCCAGCTGCGCAATGCTTCAATGGCCGGCAGCGCCGTGCGCCCCAGTGCGGTGATGGCGTAGTCCACGTGCGGCGGCACCACGGGATGCACGGTGCGTGTCAGCAGGCCGGCGTCCTCGAGCTCGCGCAGCTGCTGCGTGAGCATCTTGTGTGAGACGCGTTTGAGGTCGCGATGCAGTTCATTGTAGCGCCAGTCGCGCTGATTGAGCCGCCAGAGAATGGGCATCTTCCACTTGCCGCCGATGGCGTGCAGGGCGAGTTCGACCGGGCTCTGAAACGTGTGGCCCTCGAAGAGAAACTCGGGCATGGTCCACTCTCTGAATGGTAAGTATCGCCCCAAAAGGTGCATACTGCCGCGATGGGCTGTGAAATCGTAGCGTGCTCCCGTCTCTTTCGACAGGAGCCGTGTCATGAGTGCCAACGTCAACAGCAGCAACCCCGACCAGCCCCGGCGCATACTGCTCATTGCCGCCAATGCCGCCGTCTCACCCGTCACCCAATGGCCGGTGGGATTCTGGTGGGCGGAGCTGACGCACCCCTACTGGGAGTTCACCGAGGCGGGGTACCAGGTGGACATTCGAAGCCCTGAGGGCGGTGCCCTGCAGGCCGACGCGTACTCCGATCCGGAAGACGCCAGCGGCTACTCGGCGCACGACATTCTTTCGTTGGGATTCAAGAAGTCGCCAACCCACGCGGCGCTGCTGGCCAATACGCCGTCGATCGCCGACGTGGACATTGGTGCCTACGACGCGCTCTTCGTGGCCGGCGGTCAGTCGCCCATGATCACGTTTCGCGGGCACGCCGGCATGCAGGCGCTGGTGGCCCGCTTCCATGAGGCGGGCAAGGTGGTGGCGCTGGTGTGTCATGCCACCTGCCTGCTGCTCGAGACGCGGCTGTCCACGGGTGCGTTGCTCGTGGACGGCAGGACCTGGACCGGCTTTGCCGACAGTGAGGAAGCCTACGCCGACGCCTTCGTGGGCCTGCGCATCCAGCCCTTCTGGATCGAGACGGAAGCGCGCAAGATCGAGGGCACGAACTTTGTGGTGGACCAGCGCTTTCGTCCGTTTGCGGTGCGCGACGGCCGCCTGATCACTGGTCAGCAGCAGTTCTCCGGTGCCGCGGCCGCGCGGCTCGTCATCGAAACCCTGGGGCGTTAGATGCGCATTGCCATTCTCGGTGCCGGACGTGTCGGCACGACACTCGGGCGTCGTTTCGCCGACGCCGGACATGACGTGGTGTACGGTGTGCGTGCGCCGGCGGACCCAAAGCACGCCGATGCACCCGGTCAGGTTCTCACGCTGGCCGATGCCGCGTCACGCAGTGAGGTACTGGTGCTCACCACCGCGTGGGCGGGTGCCGAAGACACACTGCGTGCTGCGGGGGATCTGCGTGGAAAGGTGCTGATCGACGCCACCAACCCCATTGGCCCCGGTATGGTGCTGACGCACGGCACCACCGACTCTGGCGCCGAACAGGTGTCGCGCTGGGCGCCAGGCGCTCGTGTGGTGAAGGCGTTCAACAGCATCGGCATGGAAGTGATGACCAATCCGCGTTTTGGCGAGGCGCGTTCGGTGCTGTGGTTGTGCGGTGATGATGTCGCCGCGTGTGATCTCGTATCACAGCTCGCGACCGACATCGGCTTCGAGCCCGTGCGTCTTGGTCCCCTGCAGCGCGCGCGCTTTCTCGAGCCGGCGGCGCTGGTATGGATCACGGCCTCGGCCACACTCGGTCGCGAGTTCTCCTGGGGCATACTCCGGCGCGCGTGACACAGGTCGCATTTCGCTGATTTGGCCGAGGTGTTCTCGGCCAAAAGGCAAGACCTCCACAACGGCGCACGGGCCGCATAGACTCCGCGCCATGACCGCACCCACCGTTGAAACCCTCGCCCCCGCCATCGTGGCGCGTGTGGCGACGGAACTCTCGCTGAACCCGCAGCAGGTTCAGCGCACCCTCGCGCTCTTCGCCGAGGGCGCCACGCTTCCCTTCATTGCCCGTTACCGCAAGGAGGCCACCGGCGGCCTCGACGAAGTGCAGCTCCGCGATGTGCGTGAGCGCGCCGAGTATCTGACGGAGATGGAGGACCGCCGCGCCGCGATTCTCAAGAGCATCGACGAGCAGGGCAAGCTCGACGACGCGCTCAGGGCGTCCATCCTCGCCGCTGACACCAAGCAGGCGCTCGAAGACCTGTACCTGCCCTTCAAGCCCAAGCGGCGCACGCGCGCCATGATCGCGCGCGAGCGCGGACTTGGTCCCCTGGCCGAGGCACTGTGGGAAGGATCACTCGATGATGCGGCCGCGCTCGCCAAGGCCGCCGAGTTCGTCCTGCCCGAGGTGGACGGCAAGCCCAGCGAAGTGCCATCGGCTGATGCGGCACTGCAGGGCGCGCGCGACATTCTCGCCGAGCAGATTGCCGAAGATGCCGTCGTGCGCGGCTGGGTGCGTGAGGTCACGCGCGCCAAGGGCGTGGTGAAGAGCAGCGTGATTGCGGAGAAGAAGAGCGACGAGTCGAAGTTCAAGGACTACTTCGAGTTTTCCGAGTCGCTGGGCACCATCCCCAGCCATCGCATGCTGGCCATTCGCCGTGGCGAAACCGAAGGCGAGCTGCTTTGGCGCATCGAGGCGCCGGTTGAAGACATCAACACGCGTCTGCAGCAGGAAGTCATCGGTCGCCGCAAGGCGGTGCAGCAGCTCACGCTGGTCTGCACCGACACCTACAAGCGTCTGCTGGCGCCGGCCATCGAAGTGGAACTGCGTGTGGAGCTCAAGACACGCGCCGACGACGAGGCCATCACCATCTTCGGCCGCAACCTCGAGCAGCTGTTGCTCGCCTCACCGGCGGGCGAGAAGCGCGTGATCGGTCTGGACCCCGGCTTCCGGACCGGCGTCAAGGTGGCGGTGGTGAGCGCCACCGGCGCGCTCGTGCACACGGACACGCTGTATCTGCATCAGGAAGACCGCTTTGCGGGCGCCGTTCGCGCGATGGTGCAGCGCTTCACCCCCGAACTCATTGCCATCGGCAACGGCACGGCCAGCCGTGAGACGGAAACGCTCACCAAGGCGGCGCTACGTGAACTCGACGCGCCACGTCCGCAGGTGGTGGTGGTCAATGAAGCGGGCGCCTCGGTGTACAGCGCCAGCGATCTCGCGCGTCAGGAGTTCCCCGAACTCGATGTCTCCCTGCGAGGTGCGGTGAGCATTGCACGCCGCCTGCAGGATCCACTGGCCGAGCTGGTGAAGATCGATCCCAAGAGCATCGGTGTGGGGCAGTATCAGCATGACGTCAATCAGACCCGTCTCAAGCAGCGCCTTGATGACACCGTCGAAAGCGCCGTGAACCGTGTGGGCGTGGAGGTCAACACGGCCTCGGCCGCGCTGCTGGGCTACGTGGCCGGCATCGGCCCGAGTCTCGCGCAGGCCATCGTGACGCTGCGCGACACGCGCGGCGGCTTCAAGTCGCGCAAGGAACTCACCGAGGTGCCGCGTCTGGGCGCCAAGGCCTTTGAACAGGCGGCGGGCTTCCTTCGTGTCCGCGGCGGGGCGCACCCGCTCGATGCCAGCGCCGTGCATCCGGAGCGCTACGCGCTGGTGGAACGCATGGCTGCCGATCTCGGAGTACAGGTGGGTGAGCTGGTGGGCAACGACACGCTGGTGGACCGCATCGACCTGCGTCGCTACGTGAGCGGTGACGTGGGCATGCCCACGCTGCAGGACATCGCGGCCGAACTCAAGAAGCCCGGGCGCGACCCGCGTGCGGCCTTCGAACCGCCGGCCTTCCGCGACGACATCCAGAAGCCCAGTGATCTGCTGCCGGGCATGGTACTCGAAGGCGTCGTCACCAACATCGTGGCCTTCGGGGCCTTCGTGGACATCGGTGTCCATCAGGACGGCCTGGTGCACGTGAGCCAGCTGGCCGATCGGTTCGTGAAGGACCCGAACGATGCCGTGAAGGTGGGGCAGAAGGTCAAGGTCACCGTGCAGAGTGTGGACCTGCCCCGCAACCGCATTGCCCTCAGCATGCGCAGCGACGGTGGCAGTGGCACGGGACGCGCCCAGTCCGCCAGCGGGGAAGGGGGAACCCGGCGTGACGTCACCAATGCCAACCGGGGTCCCGCCCGCGGACCGGCCAAGCCGGCCCCCAAGCCCTTCGTGCCCACAAAGGGCGCGATCGCGCCAAACGGCATCCGCTTCAAGTAAGGCGGAGAAAATCCGCTACATTGCAGGGATGTTCACGAACGTCCCCAAGTGGCCGGCCTCGGCATGAGTGAAACGCCGAATCAGGAATGGCTGCAGGCGCTCCAGGATATCCAGGCGCGCCAGCAGCAGCAGGGTGGTGGCGAAGTGCGTCCGAGCACGCGGGCGCCTTCGCTGCCGGCCGATCGACGGCTGATCTATCTGCTGCATCTCACCGAGCCACAGGCGGAGCCTGGCGTGCGCGTGGAGATTGCCACGCAGCGACGCGATCGTGATGGCAGTTGGGATGAACCCAAACCCTTCGCATTTTCTGCCGATGCATGGGTGAATGCTCCCGAGCCCATCGATCGGCAGATCGCCGAAATGCTGCTCGGCAGCAGTGAGGCGACCGGTGTAACCGGCATGCCGCCCGGTGGTTTTCTGCTGCGGCCACGTGCCTATGGCACCACGCTGCGCACGATGTGCGACACGGGTCGCGCCATGCTGCGCAGCAACCGCCGCTCCCTCGACCGGCGCGTGCTGCGCTGGGATGACGGCGCACCGTGGACCGTCACGCTGCGCATCGAACGGCCGAGCGCGGAGCGTTATGTGCTGGTGGGTGAGGTGCAGCGCGAGGGTGCCTCGCGTCCCCTCGCGGACAGTGACTGGATCACCGAGCACGGTCTGATTGTGCTTGGCGACACGCTTGCGCGATTCGACGCCCAGCAGATCTGGCCGCTGGTGCAGCGGCTCTGGTACGCCAGCGAGTTCGAGTTGGGCGACGATCCGTCGCCGTTTCTCGCGGCGTATCATGCGCTCCGTCAGGCGCCGCGTCTGTCGCTGCCGCCGGGCGAGCTGCAGTCGGAGGCCGACGCCGCGCCGCAGCCGCATCTCACCATCAGCAGCGGACCGGACCTGGGCAAGCGCACGCAGTCCTGGCTCACGCTGCACTTCCGCTACGGCACCACGCTCGTTGACGTGCAGTCGTCGGCGCCGACCGCCTTCGATCGCAGCACCCGCACACTGTACCGTCGACGCAGCGCGGCCGAGCGCAACGCGATGACCCGGCTGCGGGCGCTTGGCGCGCAGGAGATGTACAGCTTCGCCGACAATCGCATGGGGCTGGTGGTGCAGGCCCATGCACTGCCGCGTCTCATCGCCACGCTGGTGCGCGAAGGCTGGCACGTGGAGACGGAGGGCGCCGTGTTCGTGGCGCCCGGCAAGCTCGAAGTGCATGTGTCGTCGGGCATCGATTGGTTCGACCTCACGGGCGCCGTGCGCTACGGTGATCAGGAGGTGCCCCTCACGCAGGTGCTGGCCGCGGTCGATCAGGGGCAGGAGCAGATCACGCTGCCCGACGGCTCGGTGGGCTTCCTGCCCGACGAGCAACTGGCCGAACTGCGTGCACTGCTGGCCATCGGTGAGCGCCGCGGCCACACGCTGCGCTTTCGTCCGTCACAGTTGGCATTGCTGGACGTGCTGCTGGACGAACTGCCCGACGTGGATGTGGATGCGCAACTGAAGGCCGCGCGCGAACAGCTGCGGGAGTTCCGTCGCATCGGCAGCGTGCCCGTGCCCGACGGCTTCGTGGGCGAACTGCGCGGTTACCAGCGTGACGGCCTCTCCTGGTTCGAGTTCCTGCGGCGCTTCGGTTTGGGTGGTTGTCTGGCCGACGACATGGGCCTGGGCAAGACGGTGCAGGTGCTCGCCATGCTCGAAGCGCGTCGCGTGGAAGGCAAGGGCATGTCACTGCTCGTGGTGCCGCGCTCGTTGGTCTTCAATTGGGTGCAGGAAGCTGCGCGCTTCACCCCGGCGCTGCAGGTGGTGGACCTGAGTCATGGCGAACGTGCTGTTGACGCCCTCGACGATCTGCGGGCCGATGTGGTGGTGACCACCTACGGCACGCTGCGGCGGGACATCGAACGACTGGGTTCGCGACGCTTCGACTATGTCGTGCTCGACGAGGCGCAGGCCATCAAGAACGCCGGCACCGCCACCGCCAAGGCGGCGCGGCTGCTGCAGGCCGATCATCGGCTCGCGCTCACGGGTACGCCCATCGAGAATCGCATCGAGGAACTCTGGAGCCTGTTCGAGTTCCTCAATCCGGGCATGCTGGGCGCGTCCACGCGCTTCTCTGCCGCGGCGCGTCTGCTGGGCGTGGAGACGACGGCGCTGCCACCCCTGCCGGGTCAGTCGCCAAACGATGTGCTCTCGCGCGCCCTGCGGCCCGTGATTCTGCGCCGTACCAAGGCGCAGGTGGCCACCGAGCTGCCCGCGCGCACCGAACAGACGCTCGAGGTGGAGCTGGAGCCGGAGCAGCGGGCGTTCTACGAGGAGCTGCGGCGCGGCTACGTGCAGAGTGTCTTCGAGCAGGTGGAGAAGGCGGGTCTGGCCAAGTCGCGCATGCACATCCTCGAGGCGCTGCTGCGTCTCAGGCAGGCGGCCTGTCATCCGTCCATGGTGGACACGCGGCGCGCGTCATTGCCCTCAGCCAAGCTCGATGCGCTCATTCCGGCGCTGCAGGAAATCGCGGCCGAGGGACACAAGGCGCTCGTGTTTTCGCAGTTCACGAGTTTCCTGGCGCTGCTGCGTCAGCGTCTCGATGCGCTGGGCATCGCCTACGAGTATCTCGATGGCCGCACGCGCGACCGGCAGGCGCGGGTGGAACGCTTTCAGTCGGCCGATGGGCCGCCGCTCTTCCTCATCAGTCTCAAGGCCGGCGGGCATGGTCTCAACCTCACGGCCGCCGAGTACGTGTACCTGCTGGATCCATGGTGGAATCCGGCCGTGGAGGCCCAGGCCATCGACCGCGCCCATCGCATCGGTCAGACGCGGCATGTGCTGGCCACGCGTGTCGTGGCGCGTGACACCATCGAATCCAAGATTCTCGAGCTGCAGGCCAGCAAGCGCGCGCTGGCCGACGCCATTCTCAGCGAGGATCGCGGGGGCTTGGGCAGCATCGGCAAGGCGGAGCTGGAGCTGCTGCTGGGTTAGTCGCGGGGTGTGTGTACGATGGCTAGCATAGGGGATGTCACTCCCCCATGTGCGTTCCAAACTGGTGTTGCTGGGCGCTGCCATCGCGTTCAGCGCGCCTGCGCTCGCGGCCCAGTCGCAGGCCCCGCGCCGCGCCCTGCTGCCCATCGACTTCACACAGTCGGCCGAACACGGCTGGCTGGCCAAGCCGGTCCTCGCGCGGCGCGTGCTGGACGATCACACGCGGCCCGGCACCTGGACGCTGTCGGGTGCCGGCAAGCTGACGGCGCTGCCGGCACCAGTGCTGGGCGACATGCGCGCACTGCGCGTGGACATGCGGCTCAACCGCGCGCCCGACCTGCCCGAGCGTCCGCGTCTGCCGGCGGTGAATCTGCGCCGCGCCATCGCCAATGAAGACTGGACGGCCTACAATCGCCTCGTGATCTGGCTGCGGCCCGACTTCACCGGCATGCCGGTGTTGCCGCTGCAGCTCGTCATGCACAACGACGGCGCGATCAAGGTTCCCGATCGCTACAACCGCGAAGGCACCCACGTGATTTCGCTGGCCAGGCCGGGATGGCAGGCGGTGATGTGGGAGATCGATCCGCTCGCACGCGACAGGGTCACGCGGCTCGAGATCGGCTACTTCGTCAACAAGATGCTGGCTGCGCCCGACGACCGCGTGGCCTTCGAGATCGGCGCCATCGAGCTGCAGCGCGTGGACCCCGACGTGCATACGGGTTGGACTATAGGTGGCGGCAAGCTGGCCTTCAGTCACAGCGGCTATGCGCCCCAGTCCAACAAGTCGGCACTGGCCTCGGCGCTCCGCGATTCCACCTTCGACGTGGTGCGGGTGGGCGACAACGCCTTTGGTGAGAGCGTGCTGCGCAAGCCGGTGCGCACGCTGCGCACTCCCACTGGTACCTTCCAGCAGCTCGACTTCAGCGAACTGCGCGAGCCCGGTCGCTATGTGCTGCGCACAAGTCAGGGACTCACACGGCCCTTTGCCATTCACGACACGGTGTGGCATCCGTCGGTGTGGAAGTCGCTCAACTTCTACTACGGCAATCGCTGCGGCTTCGACGTGCCCGGCGTGCACGGCATCGATCATCTCGACTGGTTTGCCACCCTCGGCACGCAGCGCCTCACCATGAGCGGTGGCTGGCACGATGCGGGCGACCTGTCGCAGGGCGTGATCAACACCGGCGAGGGCGCGTACGCCATGTTTGCGCTGGCCGAGCGGCTCGCCGCGCAGGGTGGAAGTGCGGCGCTGGTGGAGCGCCTCATCGAGGAAGCCACCTGGGGCCTCGATTGGGTGCTGCGTGTGCGCTTCGACGGCGGATATCGCGTGGGCTTCGGACCGCACAACTTCTGGAGCAACAATATCGCCGGTGATGCCGACGACCGGCTGGTGGAGGCAAAGAACAATCCCAACGCCAACTACATCGCGGCGGCGGCGGGTGCCATTGCCTCGCGCGTGCTGCGCGGCCGCGATCCGGTTCGTGCCGCAGAGGCGCTGCGCATTGCGCGTGACGACTGGAATCACGCCATCGTGGGCATTGAAGGGCCGAGCACCTGGCACACCCCCGCCTTTGCAGCGTCGCGCATGGAGTTGGCGGCCATCGGCATTACCGCGTCGTTGGAACTCTGGCGCGCCACGAACGAGGCGCGCTACCGCGACAAGGCGGTGGAGCTGGCGCGGGTGGTGACGGCCTCGCAACAGGTTACTCGAGTGGGCTCAACGTTTCCGTTGTCGGGCTTCTTCTACACCGGCCCCGATCGCGACACGATCTTCCATCAGTTTCATCGCGCCGCCGATCAGGCACCCATCGTGGCGTTGGGTCAACTGGTGGAGCTGCTGCCGCAGCACGCTGAGTGGATGAACTGGTATGCCACCATCGTGCGCTATGCCGAGTATCAGAAGCGCAGCGCGCAGAACACGGCGCCCTACGAGGTGTTGCCGGCGTACGTCTATCGTGTGGTGGACAGTGTGCAGGTGCCCGACTCGGGCGGTCGCTACATGGAGAAGCAGAGCGAGTACGCCGAACAGGTGCGCGCCGGCACCGCCATGGGTGAGGGCTGGTACCTCCGCACCTTCCCGGTGTGGTTCCAGCGGCGCGGCAATTACGGCGTGCTGCTGTCGCAAGCCAAGGCGCTGTCGGCGGCGTCGCGTCTGCGTGGCGATCAGGTGGGCTTTGAATTGGCCACGCGGCAGGCCGAGTGGGTGGTGGGCCGCAACCCGTTCTCACAGAGCACGCTGTATGGGGAAGGCTACGACTGGGCGCAGCAGTACAGCGTGAGCTCAGGCGACATGGTGGGCACGCTGCCGGTGGGCATGCAGAGCCGCGGCAGCAGTGACCTGCCCTACTGGCCGTCGCAGAACATGTACGTGTACAAGGAGGTGTGGGTGCACTCCAACAATCGCTGGCTGTGGCTCATGGAGGACCTCATGAGCGGTGTGCGGCCCAGCGAGCACTTCACGCTGGCCGATACGACATCAGCGAACGGCGTGATCACGTTGCGGCTCACGCTGCGCGCCGAACCGGGCGCTGCCGGGCAACGCAGCCGTCAGGTCACGTTGCAGGCTGACAACCTCACCCTGCGCGGGCCAGCCACACAGACGGTCACGCTGCGCGGTGATGAGCCGGTGGTGCTGACCTGGACGGCGCAGCGGCGTGACGCACGCGCGCCGTGGGTGGCGGTGGTGCGTGACGGGGCGACTGGTCAGAGGGCCGATCGATACCGCCCGTAGGAACTATCGGGACATTCTGCCACACCAAACACAAGACCCGGAACCTGAACTCAGAACCCGAAACTGATCAGTTTCGGGTTCTGGGTTCAGGTTCCGGGTTCTATGTTTGCGCTCCGGCTTCCGAGTTCCGCTGATCGCTACTTCCCCGCCACCTTCTCCACCTGCTCCATCACGCGCAGCAGGTTGCCACCCCAAATCTTGGCGATCTCGGCTTCCGTGTAGCCGCGGCGCACCAGTTCGGCGGTCACGTTCACGGTTTCGCTGGCGCTGCGCCAGCCTTCCACACCGCCGCCGCCATCGAAGTCACTGCTGATGCCCACGTGGTCGATGCCGATGCGCTTGACCACGTAGTCGATGTGGTCCACAAAATCCTTCACGGTCGCCGGCGGATCACTGGGATAGCGACGGGCCGTGATGTCTTCCTGCGCGGCCAGGTAGGCGTTGCGCTTGTCGTTGGGCAGGGCTTCGATGGCGCGCTGCACCTCAACACGCGACGTGGCGGTGATGCCGTACTGCTTGCGCAGCTCTGCGATCGCGGCCTCACGCTCGGCGTCGCGACGTGCGTTGCACTTGGTGTAGCTGTTGAAGGCCACGAGTTGGATGACGCCGCCGTTCTTCTTGAGCGCGTCGAGCTGCTCATCGTCCATGTTGCGACTGTGTCCGCACAGAGCGCGCGCGCCCGAGTGGGACGCGATGATGGGCGCCTTGCTCAGCGCCACGGTCTGCAGCATGCTCGCCTTCGACGGGTGCGAAACGTCGATCATCATGCCCAGGCGGTTCATCTCGGCGATGACCTGACGGCCAAGTGGCGAGAGCCCGTTGTGCAGCCACACCCCGTCGCGTTCCCCGGTGTTGCTGTCGGAGAGCTGGGAGTGCCCATTGTGCGCGAGCGACATGTAGCGGCCACCAAGATCGTGGAACTTCTTCACGTTGGTGATGTCGCTGCCAATCGGAAACCCGTTTTCGACCCCGATGAAGATCACGCGCTTGCCGGCCTTGTGGATGCGACGCGCATCGGCGGCCGTGTAGGCAATTTCCGCACGCGCCGGCGCCAGCTTCTCCGTGAGGCGGTGAATGGCCTCGAACTTCTCGATGGCCTGCTCATGGGCTCGCGCGTAGCCCTCGGCGTTGAGATTGGCCGTCTGCCCCACGTACACAATGAGAAACGCCCCGGCGAGGCCCCCTTCCTCCATTTTCACCAGGTCAACCTGCGTGCGTGGCAGTTTGCTGGTGTAATTCGGGCCGGTTTCGGTGAAATTGGCCGGCGAAATGTCCACGTGGGTGTCGATGGACAGCACCTTCGCCTGCAAGGCGCGGGCCATGGCCATGACTGCTGCTTCATCGGTGACGGGCTTCCCCGACTGGGCGTCGAGAGAGAGAATAGGGAAGGCGGACGCCAACAGCGCGCCCAGCGGCCGGGCAAGGGCCCGGCGGACCTGAAGTGCACACATGGGGGTAGGGGAGGGAAGACGAGAGTGCAGTACGTCTGGCCGGCGGGCCAAGTCCGACCCGCCCGGTGCATTCAAACTACGCAGCGCTGAACAGCCTCGCTGTCAGGCGAGCCATTGGTGCGGCGTGACACCACCCGGAGGACATGGCATGCTGATCCAGGTGAACACGGTCAAGAATCTCGAGACGACGCCCAGCTTTCTCTCCAAGGTCGAGGACGACCTGCGGGAGACTCTCGCGCGATTCGGTACCTATGTGACGCGCGTGGAAGTGCACTTGCATGACGTCAACGCCGACAAGTCCGGCGCGGCCGACAAGCAGTGCGTGCTGGAGGCCCGTCTCAGTGGCCGTGATCCTGTGGCTGTGACGCATGCGGCAGATCGTCTCGAGACCGCCTGGGTGGGCGCTCGGGACAAGCTGGTGCGCCTGCTGACGCGGGTCGTGGACAAACATCGTCATCCGAAGGGCCACGATCCCTTCGACGCGTTACCGGCCTGACGGCCTGATCACGCGTCGCCAAACGAAAGGGCCGGACATGTCATGGGACGTGTCCGGCCATTGTGTTTGTGGCGACGGGTGCGGGACGCGCGATGACTAGCGTTTGCCCAGCGCTGCCGGCGACGCCGCCCGCCCACTGGCACCCGCCAGTACGGCCAGAGTGAGCAGATAGGGCAGGGCGAGGAACAACTGATACGGTACGCCCGTCCAGCCCATGGATTGAAACAGCGTCTGCAGACTGTTGGCCGCCCCAAAGAGCAGCGCCGCGCCCAGCACGGGAATGGGTCGCCAACGGCCCAGCACGACGATCGCGATGGCAATGAAGCCGCGGCCCGCCGACATGTTCTCCACGAAGGTGCCAGCCTGCGCCAGCACCAGCGTGCTGCCTGCGAGTCCCGCCATGGCGCCGGCAAAGAGCACGGCGGCCGCCTGCCAGCGCCGCGGACGAATGCCCGCGGTGACAGCCGCTTCCGGCGCCTCGCCAATGGCCCGCAGCCCAAGCCCTGCATGTGTGCGCGCCAACCGCCGCGCGAGCAGCGGCGCCGTCAGCCAGGTGACATAGGTGATGAGCGGCTGCGCAAACAGGGCGCGTCCCACGAGCGGAAGCGCAGACAGGACCGGCAACGCCACCACGCCGGCGGTTGGCGTGGCCAGCGCCACACCGCTCACGCCGAAGAGCGAGCGGTACAGCGTGCCGGTGAGTCCCAGCGCAAACAGCGTAATGGCGGTGCCGGTGATGATCTGATCGGCGCGCAGTCCCACGGTGAACAGCGCAAAGAGTGCAGCCACCAGCAGACCGGACAACGCGCCGGCCGCAAAGCCTCCGCCCACGCCCACCAGGCCCGCCGCCACCGTGGCGCCCAGGGCGCCCGCGATGATGGAGCCCTCGAGGCCGATGTTGATGACGCCGGCCTTTTCACTCACACACTCACCTAGCGCCGCCAGCGCCAGCGGCGTGGCGGTGCGCACCGTGGCTTCGAGAAATGCGCCGCCTGCGTCGGGGGCCATATCCAGTGCGAGCGCGATCATCAGGTCCCCGACTCGGCGGGGCGACCCGACGTGCCGCGGGTGAGCGTGGACTGTCCGAGCAGACGATCGGCGGCCACGATGAGCAGAATGAGCAGCGCCACGACCACTGACACCACCACGTTGGGCACGCCGGCGTCACGCTGCATGGCATTGGCGCCGGCATCGAGTGCGCCGAAGACGAGTGCCGAGGCCAGCACACCGAGCGGATGCAGTCGCGCGAGCAGGGCCACCGCGATGGCGGTGTAGCCATAGCCGGGTGAGAAGTTTTCGTAGAGCGCGAAGGTGATGCCCAGGTACTCCACGGCACCGCCCAGGCCGGCCAGCAAGCCGCTGCCAAGAAAGGCCAGCATCACCGTGCGCGGCACGTTTATACCGCCGGCCGATGCTGCGGCGCTGGGTGATGCGCCGACAGCCCGCACACGGAATCCGCTGGCAGTGTGGCTGAGCCACCACCACATGAGCACAGCGGCGAGTACCAGCAACGGCACACCCGCGTGCAGACGCGTGCCTTCCAGCAGCACGGGCAGTTGCAGCGCCGATGGCAGCGTGTCCGACTGGGGATTGATGCGCGTGGGCTCCTGCAGGGGCCCGCGCACGAGATAGCCCGTCACGTAGAGCGCGAGAAAATTGAGCATGATGGTGCTGATGACCTCCAGCACCCCGAAGCGCGCGCGCAGCAGCGCAGCCACTCCGGCCCAGCCCGCGCCAGCCAGTCCCCCGCACAGCAGCAGGATGGGAATGGCCAGCCAGGGATTCACGTTGGCGAGCGGCAGTGACATGGCCGTCGCCGCCGCCGCGCCCATGAGCAGCTGACCTTCGGCACCCACATTGAGCAGGCCCGCACGAAAGGCCAGCGACACAGCCAGTCCCGCAAATCCGAGCGGCACCATGCGCACCAGCGTGGCCGACGTGAACGCGTAACTGCTGCCCACCGCGCCACGCACGAGCGCGGACAGCGCCGGCCCCACGGCATGACCGGTGAGCACCAGCAGGCCCACCAGCAGGAGCAGGGCGGTGGCGGCGACGGCCAGCAGTACGCCGGTCTGGCGCAGCCGCTCACGCGTGCGGTTGGGCAGATCGGAAGCCAGGTGCGACATCAGGTCCGCGATCCCGCGTCGTCGTGTGCTGCGCTGTGCGGCTCCGCGACACCGAGCATGGCCCGTCCCACTGCGTCGCGGTCGCTTGGCACCGCCACGACCTGCCCGGCGTGCATCACGTACACCCGATCCGCGAGCGTCAGCACTTCATCGAGATCGCTGCTGTACACCAGCACGGCCGCGCCGGCGTCACGCGCCTCACGCAAGGCGTCCTGCACCGCCGCCGTGGCCCGAATGTCGAGACCACGCGACGGGTTTTCGACGATCAGCGCGTCAGGCTGCTCATCCAGTTCGCGGCCGAGCACGAACTTCTGCTGATTGCCGCCCGACAGCGTGCGTGCCATCACGTCGCCATTGGCGGCGCGCACATCGAAGGCCTGCATGCGCGCGGTGGTCCGCGCGCGCCAGGTGGCCCAACGCATGCGCCCTGTCCGCGTACCGGCCCCGCGCAGCGCGAGATTTTCGAACAGTGGTGCGTCGAGCAGCAGGGCGTCGCGGTGTCGATCCTCGGGCACGAAGCCCACGCGCTCCGGCCGCTCCACCACACCGCGCTGCGCGACAAGCCGTCCGGCCAGGAGCCGCAGCAGCGCGTGCTGACCGGAGCCTTCCACGGCGGCCAGCCCGACGATCTCGCCGGCGTGCACCACCAGCGAGGCCTGCCGCACTTGCTCGACCTCTCGCGTATCCCGCCACGTGGCGTTTTCGAGACGCAGCACGACACCTGCGTTCGAGTGGCCGGCCGACGGTGCCCGCGATGGCGCACCTGCCGCTGGCTCGCCTGGCATGAGCGGCTGGCTGGTGCTCTGGTCACCCAGCATGGCCTCGGTCAGTGTGGCCGTGCTGCTGGCCGACGCGGCGCCTGTGTAGACGGTGCGTCCACGGCGCAGCACCGTGATGTCATCCGCCGTGCTGAGTGCGTCCTGCAGCTTGTGTGTGATGAGTACGACGGCGTGCCCGTCATCAGCAAAGCGTCGCACCCAGCCCAGCAGCTCGCGTGCTTCGGCGGGCGCGAGTACGGCGGTGGGTTCGTCGAGAATGAGCAGACGCGCATCACGCGCGAGGGCCTTGACGATTTCACAGCGTTGCTGCGCGCCCACCGAGAGACTGCCCACGCGCGCCTCGGGGTCGAGCGCGAGTCCAGTGCGTTCGGCGAGGGCGCGAACACGCTCGGCAGCTTCGCGCGGATGAAAGCGTCCGTGTCCACCGAGCGCGACATTCTCCGCCACGGTCATGGCCGGCACCAACGAGAAGTGCTGATGCACCATGCCGATGCCGCGCGCCAGCGCATCGGCGGGTGAGCGCAGCGTGAGGGGCTGCCCCTGCCAGCGCAGGACACCCTCGTCGGGCGTAAGCATGCCGAAGGCCACGCGCATGAGCGTGGACTTGCCGGCGCCGTTTTCTCCAAGCAGCGCGTGCACGGTGCCGGGCCGCAACTGCAGCGACGCGGCATCGAGTGCGCGCACGCTGCCGAAGGACTGGGTGATGCCTTCCAGCGAGAGCAGCATCGCTCCCGCAGCAGGGGTGCTCACGATCCGGTGGGCAGGTGCAGGAACGTCCACGGCAGACCGAAGCGCTGCGCCAGCCAGGCGCCGAGCGCCTGTACGCCCAGTGTCTCGGTGGCGTAGTGGCCGGCGTAGATCACGCAGAGGTCCTGCTCGATGGCGTCGACGGTGGTGTGGTGCGGTCCCTCGCCCACAATGACGGTGTCGATGCCACGCTCCCGCGCTTCCCGCAGCGTGTCGCTGTTGGCGCCGCCGCCGGTGCAGATGGCCCAGCGCCTGGTGCGTCGTCCCTCCACGGGGACCGAGCTGCGCACGGGACTGCCGTAGGTGGCCGCGAAGCTGCGTACGCGCATCATGAGGTCGGCGGTGGACTCATCGCACTCGCCGGCCACGCCGATGTCCACGGTCTTGAAGCGCGCAAAGCCGGCCGTTGCCGTGAGACCCAGTGCCGCGGCCAGCTGCACGTTGTTGCCCAGCGTGGGATGTGCGTCGAGTGGCAGATGCGTGCTGTAGACGGCGATGTCGGCGTCGAAGAGCGTGCGGAACTTGATGTAGGGCACACCGGTGAGTGGCTGCGCACCGCCCCAGAAGAGCCCGTGGTGCACGAGCAGCAGGTCGGCGCCGTCACGCGCGGCCTGTGTTACAGCGGCGAGTGAGGCGTCCACCGCCACGGCCACCTTGTGCACCTGCCCGCGATTGGCCACCTGCAGGCCGTTCATGGCCGGCGGATAGTCGGGGATGTCTGCGCTGCGCAGTTCGGTGTCGAGTGCCGCCACCACCTCGTGCAGCGTTATGCCCGGAGTAGACATCAGCGATTCACCCTCGCGGCTCACTTGGCGCCGGACGCCGCCGGCGGATTGGTCCACGACTGCAGATCCTGCAGGGCGGTGAAGCTGCCGTTTCGCAGCAGGCCGCCCACCGAGTCACTGGCGGCAAGGGCGGCGGCGGGGATGCGGCTCTTGAGCTGCGCGTTGAGCTCGAGCCGCACCACCTCATCCCTGACTCCGAGGTTGATGACGCGGCCCGTGAAGGTGCCCGCCTGTATCTCGCGCGCAATGCGAAGGAAGGCCTTGGGCAGATCGATCACCACGCTGCCGAGAATGACGTCGGGCGCGACATCGTTCTGGTTGGCGTTGGTGCCGAAGGCGAGAATCTTCTTCTCTCGCGCTGCCTGAAAGATGCCAAGCCCGGCGGCGTCGGCGTTCTGGAAGATCACGTCCACCCCACGTCCGATCTGCGCGAGCGCCTGTTCACGCGCCGCACTCACGTCCTCCCAGTTGCCGATGTAGGACGTGATGACTTCGATGTCGGGCTTGACCGAGCGCGCGCCACGCGTGAAGGCCTCGAAGCTGGCGCGCACGGGGGGAAACTCCTGACCGGCAATGAGGCCCAGCTTGTTGCTGCGCGACACGCTCGCGGCGATGATGCCCGCCTGATAGGAGGCTTCCTCGAAGGCGAAGGCAATGCCGGCGAGATTGGCGGCCGTGGCGCGTCCGGAGGGGATGACGTAGTTGGTACGCGGATAGGCGCCAGCGACACGTGCGGCCGGCTCCTGATATTCAAAGCCGTTGCCGATGACCATGGCATAGCCCTGCGCGCCGTACTGGCGGAAGTTCTCCTCGAACTCCGCCGGCGTGCGGGTCTGGATGTGACTGATCTCCGCGCCGAGGGAGTCACGCAGCCCGACGAGTCCCTCGTAGGCGATGCCGTTCCACGAGCGGTCGGAGATGGGTCCGGGGGTCAGGAGGGCCACCTTGAGGCGGGGACCGGCGCCTGCGGAATCCGCGGCGCTGTCAGCCTGCTTCCCGCCGCAGGCGGCGAGAGTGCAGGCCGCCAGAATTCCAAGCGTGAACCGGGAGATGGCCGACTTGATCATGTGGTTGTCCTGAATGTGATGCTGATATGACGCGATAGTGGCGCTAGCTCAGTCGAGTGGCACACCCAGCAGCTCGAGCAGGCGCTCGAGGTCGTCGTTGGAAAAGAACTGGATTCGCAGCTCGCCCTTGTCCTTCGCCGACAACTGGATGGAGACCGTGGTCTGCAGGCGGCGCCGAAGCTTCTCCTCGAGCTGACGGACCACCGCTCCGGAGGCACCCGGCGGTGTGGCTGCGGCTGGACTGTCCGTCTTCCTGGCCGCCGGCGTCTTGGGTCGTTCCGCCTGCACCCGTCGCTCGACTTCGCGCACCGACCACTGCTTGGCCACGGTCTCCCGGGCCAAGTCCACGACGGCCCGCTCGGTTCCCAGCGCCAGCAGCGCGCGCGCATGCCCCGCCGTCAGTTGCTTCTCCTGCAGCATGCGGCGCACACTGGCCGGCAGTTGCCGGAGCCGGAGCGCGTTGGCCACCGTCGAACGATCCTTGCCCACCACGTCGGCCACTTCCTGATTGGACAGGCCGAAGTCGTCGATGAGGCGCTGGTAGCCCTCGGCTTCTTCAATGGGATCGAGGTCGGCGCGCTGGAGGTTCTCGATCATGGCCAGCGTGGCCAGCTGGCGGTCGTCCACCTCGCGCACGAGGGCCGGAATCTCCGTCCAGCCCAGCCGGGTCGCGGCGCGGTAGCGGCGCTCGCCCGCGATGAGCTCGTAGCCGTTGCCGCCCGGGGCCGGCCGCACCGTGATGGGCTGGAGCAGGCCGTTGACGCGCAGACTTGCTTCCAGGTCCGCCAATTCCTCAATCCGGAATTCCTTGCGCGGCTGGTACGGATTGCTGCGGATCTGGGAGACCGACAGGGAGCGCAGGGCGCCCGCGGGATTGGCTGGTTCGGTGCTGGCCGGGGCCGCGGCGCTGCTGCCTGCTACAGTGGACGCCAGTGCGCCCTCCGTGCCGCTCTGCGCGGACGCCGGCTCGGCGGATGTCGTCCGGGCGTCGGCGGGCTTGGGATCGCGTCGGGCAAGGAGGGCGTCGAGCCCGCGTCCCAGTCGACGTGGCGGTTCAGGCGTCATGCGAGGCGGCGGGTGAGGCGGGTTCGGAAGCCGAGGGCGTGGCGCTAGGGGAAGACGGCTGTGGTGCTGCCGAGCTCAGCCGAGCGATCAGTTCGTGGGCGACGGACATATAGGCCTGGGCGCCGACGGAGGCCACGTCATACACCACGATGGGCTTCCCGAAGCTCGGCGCTTCGGCCAGGCGGATATTGCGTGGGATGACGGTCTGGAAGACGCGGTCGCCAAAGTGGGCACGGGCATCGGCCGCCACCTGACGCGACAGATTGAGGCGGGCGTCGTACATGGTGAGCAGTACCGCATCCACGTCGAGCGCGGGATTCACGGAGTCCTGCACGCGCTGCACGGTGCTCAGCAGCTGGGACAGTCCCTCGAGAGCGTAGTACTCGCACTGCAGCGGGATGAGCAGGGCATCCGCAGCGACGAGCATGTTGAGGGTGATCAGGCCCAGGGAGGGTGGGCAGTCGATGAGGATGACGTCGTAGCGATCGCGAATGGGCGCGAGCGCGTCGCGCATGCGGGTGACACGATCTTCGACATCGACGAGCTCCACTTCCACGGCGGCCAGGTCGGGCGTGGTGGGCAGGACGTCGAGGTGACGGAACTGCACGCCGCGGACGAGGGCCTGGTCGATGGTGGCCTCACCGAGCAGGACGTCGTAGGTGTGGACGGTGAAGTCGTCGCGGGAGATGCCACAGCCCGAGGTCGCGTTGCCCTGCGGGTCGGCGTCGATGAGCAGGGTGCGCTGCTCGGCGACCGCCAGCGAGGCCGCAAGGTTGACGGCGGTGGTGGTCTTGCCGACACCGCCCTTCTGGTTGGCTATGGCGAGGATGCGTCCCACGGGCTCTTGATCAGGGGTTCACTGGGGAGGCGAAGTATAGGGCGCCGGACGCGCGGGGACCATGGCAACGCGGTCATTCCCGGATCAATTGCTGCATTGGTGTGCCCGTCGGGCGGTTTGGGCCGGACAATTCGAGGGGGAGATCACGGCGTTTCACGTGAAACGCCTTTCCACGCGCGCACTCAACCCAACTGATTATCACGGATTCCGCGGACAACCGGGGAAACCACAGGATGGGGACGGTGTGGGGGCGAGACCTTGGCTGTTCCTGAGCTTTGGCAGCTACTGGGTAAGGATTCTGGCTCATTTGGGCTGAGGCTCGTTTCGTCATGGGACCAATCCGGTTGTTTCCGCGCGTTTCCGCGTGATCCGCGACAAGGCAGTTCAACGGCATTCGCATTCGCACAGATCACGGTGTTTCACGTGAAACGGCTTCCCACACAGGCCGCAGCGCCAGGGCAAGAGGAGCTGAACTGCCTTGTCGCGGATGACGCGGAAATGCGCGGAAACAACCGGATTTGCTCCGCGTGATGGTCAGCCTTCTCGTTTCGAGCTGACCTATCCTGTGGTTTCCCTGTTGTCCGTGCAATCCGTGGTAATCAGTCAAACAGAAACGCCCCGGAGCGAAGGGCTCCGGGGCGTCCATGTGGCTTGTCTGAGAACTGGCGGCGTCAGCGGTTCTGAAAGCGCCAGCGCGTCATTACCTGCACACTCACGGTGCTGGTGCCGGCGCTGACCTCTGTGGGGGCACCGGCGGCGTCCATCTCCGTCTTGGCCATGGCCATCATCGGGCGCGGGTCCGGGCGCTCGAAGTCGTTGATCATGATCTCGAGCAGGCCGCCAAGCTGGCCACCCGCCGCACGGGCGGCGACTTCGGCCTGACGACGTGCGGTCGCCACGGCCTGGGCCAGCGCCTCCTCCTGCGCCTTGGCGCGGTCCTTCACAAAAAAGTCGAGCCCCGCCACCCGGTTGGCGCCATTGGCCAGTCCGGCGTCGATGATCTGACCCGCCAGCTCGAGCTTCTCCGTTTCCACGCTCACGATGTTGCTCACCTGGTAGCCATCGATGACCACCCGCTTGAGCTTGTCATCGTAGCGCTGCATGGGCATCACGCTGTAGTTGAGCGTGCGGATCTGTGCCTGCGGTATTCCAAGAGCGCGAATGGCCTTGAGCACCGCCGCCTGCTTCTGGTTGTTCTCCGCCGCTGCGGCCGCAGAGGTCTTGGCCTGCGTTTCCACGCCCACCTGAACGCGGGCCCGGTCGGGAGCCACCTGCACCTCCCCGCGCGCCGAGACCGAAATGGCCGGCGGGGGCTCGGGGGGCACGGTCTGGGCGGCTACCGGACGCGCAAAGCCGGCGGCCACCAGTCCGGCGCCATACCATATAGTTCGGGACGTAAACGACCGCTTGATTGCTCGTGGCATGCCTGCTCCCGCGACGGGGATGAATGTTGAACCTCTTGTGTCCACTGCTCCTGCTACCTGCACGGACCCCGGACTGTCACCAAGGTTCAGGGGTTCCGAGGTTTCCCAATGGACACTAGACCTATGTGAAATGACATCAAAGCAACATCAATGAAGCATCACGGCGCCATTTTGCCATCTTAACCCTCATATCTGGCGCAAATACGGTCTCACGCTGAGTCCCCAGGCACTCGCGTCCGGTGCAGCTCGAACAGGAGATTCTGAAGGTCCGCCGGGCTGATGCCGGGAATGCTGCTGGCCTGCGCCATGGTGCTGGGGCGAACCGCCGTCAGCTTCTGCCTGGCCTCCACGGACAGCGTTGTGAGCTCCTCGTATACAAGCCAGCCCGGCAGCCGCACGTTGCCCTGCGCCGCCAGCCGCGCGGCACGCGCCCGCTCCTTCTCGAAATAGCCGGCGTATTTGATCTCCAGTTCCGCGCCCACCACCGCGTCGCCAGGCAGGTCGCCGCCCACGCCCGCCGCCGCAAACAGACTCGCCAGCGCCACGTCCTGCCGCTTGGCCAGCTCGGCCGCGCGCACCGCATGCGGCAGGGGCCGGGACCCGACCGCCTCCAGCACCGGATCCGCCACGGCCGGTGGCATGCTGGTGGCCTCTGCCAGTCGCAGCGCCTCGCGCACGGCGCCAAGCCGACGGCCCATGTGCGCCTCCTCCGCCTCGGTCAGCAGACCAAGCGCTGCCGCCCTCGGTCCGAGACGCGCGAGTGCATTGTCCTGCCGCACGGTGAGACGGAACTCGCTGCGCGAGGTGAACAGCCGATAGGGCTCGTCCACACCGCGCGTGACGAGATCGTCAATCAGTACGCCGATGTAACTGGTCTCGCGCCCGAGGATGAGTGCCTCCCGCTCGAGCACGTGATGCGCCGCATTGATGCCGGCAAGCACACCCTGACCCGCCGCCTCCTCGTAGCCGGTGGTGCCATTCACCTGACCCGCGAAAAACAGTCCCGCAATTGCGCGCGACTGCAGCGACGCGTCGAGTTGTGTGGGCGGATAGTAGTCGTACTCGATGGCGTAGCCGGCGCGTGTCATGCGCACCTGCTCGAGCCCACGCACCGTGCGCATCACAGCCAGCTGCACGTCGGCAGGCAGCGAGGTGGAAAGCCCGTTCACATACATCTCCCGTGTGTCGTGCCCTTCGGGCTCGAGAAACAGCTGATGTCGTGACTTGTCGGGGAACTTCACCACCTTGTCTTCGACGCTCGGACAATAGCGCGGACCACGCGAGGCGATGGCGCCACCATACATGGCCGACTGTCCGAGATGCGCCGCGATATGCTGCGTGCCTTCGGCCTCCAGCCAGGTGATCCAGCACGGCAGTTGCGCCGGATGCCGTCCCTCGCGCGGCGTGGTCCAGAAATGCGACCACGAATAGTCGAAGGCCTCGATCTCGCTGTCCTGCTGCTCGAGCGCATCCACACCACCCGAAGCACCTCCAGTCGCCGGGGCGGGCCCGTCTTTTACGCGCCGCTGGGCCGCGCCCGGT